>CBFHHL010000051.1:0-6130 GCA_965655685.1 Luminiphilus sp. | reverse complement strand
TACAAGACCGGAAACCACTCCCATACCAAAAGCAATCGCAAAAACTTTGAGCCAGTATTTAAAAAGCCTCAGGTAAACGTCTTTCCCCGTCCAGAGCCAAAGTCCTTCCAACACGAAGAGGTAACTAGCGAGTCCAATCGAGAACGCAGGAAAAATGATATGGAAAGCAACCGTAAACGCAAATTGAATGCGCGCCAGAAGCAAAGCATCGAACAATTCGAACATGGTCGTGTCACTGCATTGAGGTGGTATTTACACCACGTGATGTGGGGCTTCGGCTACGGATCCGTTAACCCCCGTGAGGCGTGAAGTATAGTGGACTTGAAGTTCTGAGATAAGTCCGACAGGAGATAGCGACCAAATTGCGCCCAATGTCTTACATTCATAATGAAAATACAATGACGCAAAAAGATCACGAAAAAACATTTTGATTAAGCGGGACCTTCCACCAGCAACGCGCTTAGCAACGAAAAACACGAACAAAGAAGCCTTACAAACGACCCGCCAAAGCGACGCACTGTTATGAGAGCGCAACTCAAAAAAACATACTCTGCGCGATTTCTTTTTCAATCGCTAAGCCCATGAATTCAGGCGAGCTTTGTCTCTACATGGCGCTACAAAGCGTCGAGACAGCAAAACGTCAGGCGAAATTATAGATTTCCAAAGAATCGCTGTATGCACAATTTCGAATTAGTCAAGATATAGTGTGGAAATAATAAAAGCTCGGGACCATATCCTATAAAAGAACACTTGACGCTAATACGCATTCTCGTTGTCGGATCAATAGCAATGCTGGCAGCTGCCGCTGTAGTAACCCCCCTCCCGGAAGAACCGTCAAATTGGGGCAACACACTGACAGTGATTGGTTCGCTGGGCTACCTCGTTAGCTTAGTTCTATTGCTTGTAGGGAGCGAGCGAGCGCGATGGATATTCATACCCAGCATTGCAGTCTCTTTATTTGGCATGCCATTTGCCGCATACCCAGCAGGCGATATCAACGCGTTATATGACTTAACTATGTATGGCTCAGGATTATTGAATGGCGCTATCGCTGTGCTAATTCACCTTGAGAAGTCATGATCTGTTGCGGTGTGTTAATTCAAATCGTCTCGATTAGCTGTCATACCAAAACAACAGCATGACACCTAAGACAATAAAGCCACCAACAGGAGATAAGAAGAGTGGCCACTCATACATCCAAAGCATGCCCGCAGAAACTGCTGTTGCAAACAGGAAGGTGAGTACGACGACTACAAGACTTGAAGCGACCTCGCTTACGATATCGCCCAAAAACCTGGTAATACCCGACAAAACACTCGAAACGTCCTCGCGGCCACGCTCCCCACGACTACTCTTTTGATCGCCCGGCATAATATCCTCGCTTATACTGCTTCGGTCCTTGCGCTATCGCTGAATGATCTCTACGCGACGATTACGCTGACGCCCCAGCTCTGTCTCATTAGTTGCAACGGAAGAAGTCTCGCCAAACGCCTCAACCACCAAACGATCAGGCTCGATACCTTGGTCGACAAGATAATCCATTACCGCCTGCGCGCGTTGCTCAGATAACGTTTGATTATGAGCGTCACTACCCAACCAACATGTATGACCTGCTACCGTAACGCTCACTTCTGGAAATTCTCGCAGGTAGTCGACAACTTGCGTAAGCGTCTCTGCATCGCCGTCTCCCAAGTCCGCGCGATCGAGTTCGAACTGTAAAGTACGCGAATCGAAGGTAAACAGTATGGGCTCAGGCTCTGCAGGCGCTTCCGAAACTAACAGCGGTTTACGCACTTCAAAAGCCTGCGACAAATCACCATCAATACTCTCGTCCAGCATCTCTGGAGACTCGGTCACTTCAGGCTCATCACAGAGGATCAACGCTGCTGCAGCACCTACTGCACCTGGGCCGATAACTGTCGTGGCTTTCCCGCCGGGAATGCCAATACCAGACCCCGTATCATTAAAGCCCTTAAGACAACGGATGTATTCCTCATCGCTAGTGACAGCGCAAGCCTGAAGTACGACGAGTGCACAAGTTGATAAAAAGAATTTCTTCATATTAATGGTTACTGACCAGAACATTGGTTTGCTCGCTTTTTAATAGATGAACCGGTTCGCTATTGCCTATTCTTGTCGTGCTGGGCTAAGCACCAACAAATGCTATTTGCTTGAGTTCAGCGATCTGATCTCTCACCGCGGCCGCCTCTTCGAACTCAAGATTCTTCGCGTGCTCAGCCATTGTGTTTTCCATTTGGTTTAACTTACGGGACAATGCCGCAGGCGTCATGTTCATTATTTCCGCGGCAAAACTTGCACGATCATTTATGACCTTTGTGTCACGCGCGCTGCGCGCTTTTGTGGGCATGCGTCGCGCACCTTCGAGAATATCACGGACAGATTTTTCGATGCCTTTGGGCACCACACCATTTGCCTCATTGAAGGCTAGCTGTTTATCCCGGCGACGCTGCGTCTCGTTGATAGCCCGCTCCATAGAGCCCGTCATCCTATCTGCATAGAGGATAGCCCGACCATTCAAGTTTCTCGCTGCGCGGCCTATCGTCTGTATCAGTGAACGGTCGCTTCTGAGAAACCCCTCTTTGTCTGCATCCAATATCGTTACCAACGATACCTCGGGCATATCGAGGCCTTCGCGTAAGAGATTAATGCCAACCAAAACATCAAAGTGACCCAAGCGCAGATCCCGAATAATCTCAACCCGCTCGACCGTATCGATGTCTGAATGCAAGTAGCGCACACGAACATCATGCTCATTTAGATATTCGGTTAGATCCTCGGACATACGCTTCGTCAAAGTCGTAACAAGGACTCGATCCCCTTTGGCCGTTGTCTCGCGTATTTCAGCGAGCAGATCGTCAACCTGAGTTCTAGCGGGCCTTATCTCGATAACTGGATCAACTAAGCCTGTGGGGCGCACCAGCTGTTCAATAGTCGCACCCGCGTGCTCATTTTCATAATTACCAGGTGTGGCCGAAACAAAAATGGCTTGGGGACTCATTGCCTCCCACTCTTCGAACTTCATAGGGCGATTATCGAGCGCTGACGGCAGTCGGAACCCATACTCCACGAGCGTTTCCTTGCGCGACCGGTCACCACGATACATCGCACCGATTTGCGGCACAGTCACGTGAGATTCATCAATGATCATAAGCGCGTTATCGGGTAAATATTCAAAAAGCGTCGGTGGCGGCTCGCCGGGAGCTCGCCCAGACAAATACCGGGAATAGTTTTCGATGCCCTGGCAATACCCCAGCTCACGAATCATTTCGATGTCGTAACGAGTACGCTGGGCGATCCGCTGAGCCTCAAGATGTTTCTCTGCGTCTTTGAATTGTTTTACCCGTATCTCGAGCTCTTCTTCAATGAGGTCAACAGCACCCAGCATCGTGTCTCTTGAGGCGACATAATGCGTCTTGGGGAAAATCGTGACTCTCGGCAGCTTCTCTTCTACCGCACCTGTGAGTGGATCGAAGCTGCAAATATTTTCGATCTCATCATCGAAAAGCTCAATTCGAATCGCGAGCTCTTCCGAGTCCGCAGGGAAAATATCGATGACGTCGCCGCGAACACGGTAGGTACCGCGTTTGAAGTCCAAGTCATTGCGGGTGTACTGCAACTCGGCAAGCTGCCGGAGAATTCCACGCTGATTGATTATCTCACCCCGAGACAGGTGCATGATCATCTTGAAATAGGACTTAGGATCACCTAGGCCGTAAATCGACGACACGGTTGACACAACAAGGCAGTCGGGTCGTTCAAGTAGCGCTTTTGTCGCAGATAGTCGCATCTGCTCGATGTGATCGTTTACCTGCGCATCCTTTTCGATGAATGTATCCGACGAGGGCACGTAGGCCTCCGGCTGGTAGTAGTCGTAGTAAGAGACAAAATACTCGACAGCATTGTTGGGGAAAAACTCTTTGAATTCACCGTATAACTGAGCCGCTAACGTTTTGTTGTGGGCCATCACAATCGTCGGCCGTTGGAGTTTTTGAACAACATTGGCCATGGTGAAGGTCTTCCCACTTCCCGTCACCCCCAGCAATGTCTGCGACGCTAAGCCTGCGCTTATACCATTCACCAACTGCTCAATAGCGACGGGTTGATCTCCCGCGGGCTGGTAGGACGACTGAAGATCGAATTGTTTTGCCACAGCCTGTTAACGCTCGTTTCTAACGGGTGCGATAGCTTACCGGAATTATGTTCGTAATTTGTATGCGCTGTTCTTCTTGACGCAAGAAAAACCGGACGTGTATAGTCCGCGTCCTCGAAAGAGTCTATTCCGGCTTAGCTCAGTTGGTAGAGCAAATGACTGTTAATCATTGGGTCGCTGGTTCGAGCCCAGCAGCCGGAGCCATATTTTTAAAAAGGTAGCGTAAGCTGCCTTTTTTACGTCTGGTAGCGCCGAAAAGCAGCAAGGGCAGCTCAGTATTCCAGCTACTTCAGGCGTAGTCGACGAGCCCTGACCTTACGGCTTTTTACCTTCCCATTACTCAGATAGTTCATCGCTTGCCTGAGCGCGGGTCTTTTGATTGCCACGAAACTACTGTTGTCGAGAATCGCGATTTTCCCAATCTGATCTGCGGGCAAACTCGCGTCTCCGGTAAGCGCGCCTACGATATCGCCCGGGCGAACCTTTTGCTTACGACCCGCATCGATCTGCACCGTTGCACAGTCGCCCTCGAGCACGTAATTCGGGTCTCGATCTAGCGATGCGAGCACGTCGCACAGGCAGGGTGTCTCGAGATAATCCTCGATAATCCGTAAACGGTGTGTATCAGCAGGTGTTACCAAGCTAAAGGCTTTCCCTTTCTCTCCGGCGCGGCCAGTACGGCCAATTCGATGAACATAGGTGTCCGCATCACGCGGTAAATCGACGTTAACAACCATCTCGAGCGACGGAATATCTAGGCCTCTAGCCGCTACGTCGCTCGCAACCAAAACTGGGCAAGAACCGTTAGCGAATTGTAATAACACTTGATCGCGTTCACGCTGATCTAAATCACCGTGCAGGGCGATGGCCTCAACATCGTGCTCGCACAAGAAACTTGCCACATCTGAACACTGCTTTTTGGTATTGCAAAACACCATGGCATTTCGAGGTCGATAATGCTCAAAAACCGCGAGTAGAGCGGTCTCACGTTCGTGCTTACCGATTTCAAAGAACAATTGCTCCAGCACATCCTCGTCGTGTATTAGCTGCTCGTCGATGGTGACTTGAACAGGATTATTCTGTAGCGATCGACTGATCCGCTTGATGTCGTCGGGAAAGGTCGCCGACATTAGGATGGTTTGTCGGTCTTTAGGTAATCGCTCGGTTATGTTCGCCATTACCTCGGCAAAGCCCATATCCAGCATGCGATCAGCCTCATCGAGCACGAACGTTTTGACGCCTCTTAGCTCCAGGTTGCCTTTCTTGAGATGGTCCTCGATTCGCCCTGGCGTGCCGACGACAACATGAGCGCCGTGGCGTAACGAATCCCGCTGAGGACCAAAGGGTTTTCCCCCACATAAAAGCACTGTTTTAATATTGGGCATGCGGCTTGCGAGTTGCCGTATAGATTGCGCCACCTGCTCCGCAAGCTCGCGAGTGGGGCACATAACCAGTCCCTGAACACCAAAAAATCGAGGATTCAAGTGATTGAGTACGCCGATACCGAAGGCTGCCGTTTTGCCGCTACCCGTCTTAGCCTGAATAATGACATCCCGTCGTTTCAGAATAAGAGGCAGGCTCTCGACCTGCACCGGTGTCATTGCATTAAAACCAAGACCCTCTAAGGCCTCAAGCTGTTCCGGGCTGATGGGTAGTGACGTGAAATTAGGAGAGCTCATGAATTGCCGCTAGAGTATTGAGTCGCGAGACCATAACAAACTGCCGCAGCTAGCGGGTGAGACAATGTTTGAGATAGGGCGCATTACCACTTTTTGCCCCCACTTCGGGACACGAGGATGCACTACCGCGGTGTCGGTAAATCCGTAAAATGTAACGTTTACTTCTCAATCACATATGAGTAGGTTTACGTCACATTATTACGAATCGAGAACTGCTCAATGAGTGAGATGATCCCCATTCTTGGCATGATTATAGGCCTCGTCATACCCCTAGCCGCGT
>CBFHHL010000050.1:0-4456 GCA_965655685.1 Luminiphilus sp. | reverse complement strand
TGAGTTCTGTGAGGCTGATACCCAAGGTTGAGATCAAGGTCATCTCGAAGTTCTGCCGGAGGTACAGTAAGGGGTAAATAGCACCGCCGGCCATGATGAGAAACGTCAATTTGAGATATCGTCCCAACGTGTCAACTGGGAGTGAGGTTTTTGTTTTAATTTTCATACGACCAGCTTACCCGTTATTGCATCGCTCCGTCTTGTCATGCGCCAACACAATCCCCAGCTCGCTACGAAACCACATAATTTGTAACAAGCCCTTTCGGCTCTCACTGGAACGATCCGAGGTTAGGTGAACGATCATCTGACCCGCTTACGCTGAGGAATGCAGCAACATCTAAAGTCCCCACCCGCTGAAATAGCCTACTCAAGAGCCACAAAAAAAAGGGCGCCGAAGCGCCCTTATAGATTCTCATTGAGGCTACTACCGTGTTAGCCCGTAGGCACCTCAGTGAACGGTATGCCTTTGTCCATACGGGGCTCTTGAGGTAAACCGAGAACACGCTCCGCGATAATATTGGTCATGATCTCATCGGTACCACCGGCGATACGCAAGCCCGGAGCCCCCATGTATGAACCGATGATATTATCGGCAAGCTTAGAGCGCTTGGTATCCCAGATCGCACCGGAGGTCTCGAGAAGATCCATACAGAAGGAAGCTAACTGCTGCATCTTCGGTGCCCCCACAAGCTTACCGATGGAGTTTTCCGGTCCGGGGATATCGCCACGTGAAAGTGCCGACAGTGTACGGTAGCTGGTGTACTTTAGGCCGGCCTCTTCGACGTAGAAGTTAGCGAGACGTGCTTTCACCGCGCTGTCTTCGATGGCTGGCTTACCGTCGATCATGACTTCTTTGGCCAACTGAACTGCAAGACCCACGTTAACACCGCTGCTACCCGCACCGATTGCCGCACGCTCGTTCATCAGGGTTGTCAGCGAGACCTGCCAACCTTGACCCACTTCGCCCAGGCGTTGCGAGTCGGGGACACGCACGTCGGTGAAATAAACCTCATTGAAGTCCGATTCGCCGGTGAGCTGCTTGATGGGCTTGATCTCAATACCAGGTGACTTCATGTCGATAAAGAAGTAGCTAAGACCCTTGTGCTTAGGCACGCTGGGATCGGTCCGAACAACTACGCATCCGAAATCCGAATAGTGCGCACCCGACGTCCAGATCTTCTGTCCGTTGATCACCCACTCATCACCGTCTTTCTCTGCTTTTGTACGAAGCGCGGCCAGGTCTGAGCCACCTGCAGGCTCAGAGAACAACTGACACCAGATCTCTTCACCACTTGCCAGTTTGGGCAGGTAACGCTCAAGGTGCTGTGGCTGTGCATACGCCATTAGTGTTGGCGCCATCATCCCCTGACCGATCACAAAGAAGCCTGCGGGTACGTCGTACTTGGCTTCTTCTTGCTTCCAAATCACCTGCTCGATGGCTGATGCGCCGCGACCACCGTAAGCAGGGTCCCAACCAATACAGGCCCAACCTGCATCGTACTTTCGCTTCTGCCAAAGTTTGGCGACCTCCAAGCGGCTCATCCCCTTGATTTCATCTTTTGAAGGAACGTTTGCAGCCAGCCAATCTGCCGCCGCTTTACGAAACGCTGCCTGTTCGGGAGTATCGTTAAAATCCATGATTAACCTCTCTTTTTCTCGTCTCGTATTATTCGTTATGCCGTAGCAGCCAGGCCATCAACAAGCCGGCTCTGCCAGTGCTTTTCACTGCCCACAGCAAGGCTCAAAAGCTTCGCGCGGCGGTAGTAGAACTGGCAATCAAATTCCCAAGTAAAGCCCATACCACCGTGCGTCTGGATGTTCTCTTCAGCTGCAAACAGTGACGCTTGAATCGCAGCGACGCGTGTCGTAGCTGCCGCAACCGCAAGGTCACTAGCGCCTGCATTCAACGCCCAGGCACCGTAGTAAGCGTTACTGCGCGCCAAGGTATTCTTGACGTACATTTTAGCCAACTTGTGCTTGATCGCCTGGTAGGAGGCAATTGAACGGCCAAAGGCAAAACGACCCAGCGCGTACTCACGCGCCTGCTCGAGTGCTCGATCCGCAATACCGATCTGCTCCCATGCAAATAGCACCGCTGCGGTATTCATGAGTGACTCGACGGCCGTCCAGCCCGCACCCTCTTCGCCCAACACCTCGGCGCACGCACCGTTGAATGTAAGTTCCGAGTGTCCACGGCTGAAATCGATCATCTGCACGTTGTCTTTGTCGATACAGTCCTGGCTCAAGTCGACCAATGCAAGCGTCGCACCATCGCCCTTATCTGAGGCGCAGACCACGATCGCAACATCCGCGATGCCACCATCTGCCACAGGGACTTTTGTCCCGTTCAGAACACCATCCGCCATGGTTGTGCTCATCTGATCGGGCGTCACCGCACCGCCCGCTTCGCCCATGGCAAAGCAGCCAATAGCTGAACCGTCAGCAAACTTGGGCAGCCAGGCTTCCTTTTGCGCTTCAGTACCCAGCGCCATGATGGCCTCTGCCGCAAGATAGACGGTTGAACTGAATGGTACTGGCGCACAAGCGCGACCAAGTTCCTCGGCGATGACGACGAGCTCCAAGCTAGACATACCCAGACCGCCGTATTCCTCAGGAATAGTAGTTGCGGTCCAGCCCATTTCTGCAATGCCCTTGTAAAGGTCAGCGTCGTGAGTTTCGCGGTTATTCAACACGCGCCGAACCAATGTGGTAGGGCAATGTTGGGACAGGTAGTTACGCGCCTGATCCCGCAGCATTTGCTGTTCTTCAGAAAACTCGAAGTTCATGCGTTGGTCTCTATTGTTGTTAGTTGTGGTCTAAGAGTAGCGAGCGTCAGTGCGACTGCCAATACATTGATGCGATTTTGGTAGGACAGAGGCGGGAGAAATCCGGTACAGCCTGTGAGCAAGGGCTCTGAACCGACACCCTCGCGACCGACAGCCCGATCAGTCGGCGGCATAATTTGCTGAACCCTAGCTTAAATTAGGAACGGAGATCGGAGAGACGGTGCGGTTATTGTGCGCTGATCGAAATCACGCTAAAGACTCTCATTGGCCGATCGCCGACCCCTTCTTGCAACCGCCCATATTTTATGGACACAGAAATAGTGGCTTTGAAATTTTGCTCGCTTCCGATAACAATGGCTTAAGATAAAAATAAAAGAAGACATTTTTATGAGCAATAACGAGTTGATAAAACGGTGCAGCAGAGCACTATGTCTACTGTTCACGGCCCTATTCACACTTGTCACACTTGCGGGCTGCGGCGGAGGCGGCGGTGGCAGCACTCCAACGCCTCCGCCAGTCGTGGTCGACCCGCCACCCCCCGCGCCAAAAGGCCCCGACTTTTCTGAGGTCGATGCATCCTTTCAGGCCTTCATTGATGGGCGAACCGATTTCGATGGTATTAGCTACGTCTTGGTGGATGCTGAAGGCATCATGCATCAATCGACGTTTGGTGATCACACGGACGACACAGTCGTTCTGCTAGCCTCGACGAGCAAGGTACCCGCGGTGATGACACTCATGGCGCTGCAGGATGATGCCAATGTCGACTTTTCGATCAGTGAGCCTGTGAGCACTTACCTCCCCTACGACGGCCCCTATGCGGATCGGACCGTTGAGCAGATGGTGAGTAACACCTCTGGCATTCCCGGACTGCGGCTACTTGGCGGGTATGGGTCACAAACAGGGCCCACAATTGAGGACTTCAATCACCTTTGTCAGTACAGCGCTCAGCCCATCTTCACGTTTGAGGCCTGCGGCCAGACACTCGTGCAGAACGAACTACCCACATCTCAACAGGCAGGCAGCGTGTATGACTATGGTGGCAGTCAGTGGCAAATCGCGGGTGTGACGGCCAGCACCGTGGCAAATGCGACGTGGAATCAACTAGTCGATCAGTATCTGGGAACACCCTGTGGCCTCGAAGTCTTTACCTTCGGTAATCCATGGGAGTCGCCCACCTCATTTACGGGCTCTGTCGACAGTCTAGCCGGTACCGCTAACCCCAATATCGAGGGCGGTGCGATTACAAATATGGCCGATTACGCCAAGCTGCTGCAGGTGCACTTAAATGGCGGTTTCTGCGGTGACGCGCAGGTCTTAAGCGAAGACTCCATAGCGAGTATGCAGGTGGACCGAGGCGGCGCAGTTGCCACCAACGCTACACCCTATGGCATGGGCTGGTGGATTCAAACAGAGCTTCCCGGTGTTCTGACTGATCCAGGTGCGTTTGGCGCAGTGAGTTTCATCGATGTTAATCGTGGCATTGGCGGCTATATGGCCATCGACGAATACGGGGACGAGGCAGACTCTGGAGCGCCTCCCGGCTTCTTTATTGGGCAGGCGATACCCGCTATTCAAGCCGCTTGGGATGCCGCGCAATAGCGTCTTATCCCGAGACAAGTCACGATTGCAAAAAGGGGCTTACAGCCCCTTTTTCACACCAGAACATT
>CBFHHL010000049.1:0-11780 GCA_965655685.1 Luminiphilus sp. | reverse complement strand
CTCACAAATTACAGTCGGGAGTTCTACACCAAACGCGGCAACTACATAAAAACCGGTGGTCTGGAGGTTGCGCGCAAGGGTGACGACGAGCGGATGCTCGAGCTCCTTCGCAAGGTTGGCTCTGGGAAGGCGTTTGGGACCAATGCCCACATGATCTCTGCAGCTGAAGCGAAAGAGAAGTTCCCTCTGCTGGAAGAAGATCAAATCCAAGGCGCAATGTGGGATCCAGACGCGGGTCTTGTGACCCCGCGATCACAGAAAGTCGCCGGCGATTTGGTGGACGAGGCAGTTGCGAGTGGCAAGTTAAAAGCGTTTGCCTACACGCCAGCGACGAAGCTTATTGTGGAAGACGGTGTTATCAGAGCGGTAGAGACTCACAAGGGGACTATCACAGCTGATTACGTCGTGCTTTGCGTTGGAATTTGGGGGAACCTCGTAAGTCAAACAGCAGGTGTAAAACTGCCGTTAATGCCGCTAGAGCACCCGCTTTTATTTTTTGGACCTTGGGATCATCTCGAGGGCACCGGAAAAGATATCGTCTATCCGTTGATGCGAGACCAAGGCAACTCAGCCTATGTCCGGGATACGGGCGACCCCACCACACCAGAGGGTGGTCTATTGGAGTGGGGTTATTACGAGCCCTTTGAGCCTCGATTAGTCGACCCAACTGATATCGCGGAACCCGGCGAGGCTCGGCTGTCACCGTCGATGCGCGACATGACGCTCGACCAAGTGATGGATGCGTTCGAGCGTGCAATCGAGCTCACACCCGTACTGGGTGAGCTTGGCTGGGAAGAACGGCGGTCTTTCAATGGTCTGTTATCGATCACGCCAGATAGCGGCTCTATTATCGGTGAGTCAACCGAGGTTAAGAATCTGTGGTTGTGTGAAGCGGTTTGGGTCAAGGAAGGCCCTGGCGCTGGAAAATTATTGGCTGAATGGATGACGCATGGCCGTACCGAGCAAGATATCCACAGTGTCGATACGGCTCGCCATTATCCCATCCAAAAAGGCGACGACTATGTTCGAAGCCGCTGTTACGAATCAGCGCAGAAAATTTACACGCCTGCAGTTCATCCACGCGAGCCCTTCGCTACATCACGAGGCATGCGCGTCAGCCCATTCTACGAGCGTGAGGTGACCCTTGGCGGTTACTTCATGGAAGTTGCCGGCTGGGAGCGAGCACACGGTTATGCGAGTAATGAAGAAACCTTGCTTGCCAAGTATCGTGAGCAGATACCAGTTCGCGAAGCCGAGTGGGATAACCGCCACTTCTGGGAAGTGTCTAACGCAGAGCAGCTCGCCATGAGCGATGGTGTAGGCATGATCAACCTATCGCACTTCGCGATCTTTGAGGTTGAAGGTGAAGACGCTGAAGGACTGATGGAATACCTCTCTGTGGCAAAGGTTGGTGCGGACACGGCGATTGGAAAAGGTGTTTACACTCACTTCCTCGATAGTGCGGGCGGCATCCGCTCCGACCTAACCGTTATTCGACTCGCCGAAGACAGTTTCCGTGTAGTCTGCGGTGGTGACACTGGCCACCGCGACTATATTTGGATGCGGGATATGAGCGACCGCAAGGGATTCTCGAACGTCGCCTTCCATGATCGCAGCGAAGAACTAGCCACGCTGGGACTTTGGGGCCCTGAGGCGCGAGTTACTCTCGCCAAGCTGATGGATGACCCTGAGAGCATCTCTAACGAGTCCTTCCCATTTGCGACAACCAAAGAAATCACAGTCTGTGGCGTCAAGGTTTGGGCCTTCAGGATCAGCTACGTGGGAGAACAAGGTTGGGAGCTTTACTTCCCCTTCTCAGATGGCCTCACCATTTGGGATGCGCTATTCGAACTGGGTGTCACACCTGTTGGTATAGAAACCTACGCAAATAGCCGACGTCTTGAAAAAAGTCTGAGGCTTCAGAATGCTGACCTTGAAACCGAGTACAACCTATACGAAGCAGGTCTTGCTAGACCCAAAGTCAAAGCGGCGGAATTCCACGGGAAAGAGGCGTACGTGCAACAGCGCGAGCTCGACCGGCAAGCTGCGTACCTCTGTACGTTTGTCTTGCAGGATACAACTGACCAGAATGGCGTTGTTCGCTATCCAGTTGGTACTTGCCCAATTCTCGACGCCGAGTCGAAAGAAGTCCTCATCGACTCACAGGGTCGACGCTCTTACACAACAAGTATGGCGTTTGGACCCAGTCTAGGCGTGAACATTGCGATGGGGTATCTACCTGCGGAGAAAGCAAACGAGGGAGATACGGTACTCATCGAATACTTCGGTGAGCACTATGAAGCCGAAGTGATGAAGGTAGGCTACGGTGCGCTTTTGGACCCAGCGAACGAGCGTCCAAAAAGCTAGAACGACGCATCGAAATGACTAACCCCAAAAGGGGCCTCGGCCCCTTTTTTTATGTCTGCAGATCCCTCGTCGGCACTACACCGAGAGTGGGGGGCTGTGGGCAGGTCTTTACGTCCATCTCCAAGGACAGTAACGCCTCCGAAGTCGCAGACGCATTCAATGTTCTGCTGAGCAAGCCAAATCTCTTGAAGACGATGAGGCGCCACAACCACACCTCGGTGAACACGCGCTACGGCAATAACATCCCCACGGTCTGAGTCATCAGAGATGTGAGATAGACTTCGTGCCTCGCAGATATCCCTGAAGACGGACATCGGCTGTAAACCACCCACACGGGCACCGGTCATAATTGCACCGAAGCCGGCGAAAAGGACAAATCGATAACGCGCCGACCGAGAGGCGCAACCCGAATCACTCTATTTTTCAAACTGGGGGTCAACCGCGACGACGACGTCTTCGGGGTGCTTCGGAGGTATCAGACACCTTGGGCAGTGGCCGTTCGATAACGGAAAATAGATGCGAAAACGGATCTGATTTGTGTGGAAACGCCATAGCAGCAACAAAGTAATCCTGAAAATCAGTCTCGGTTGCAGTCTCAATACGCTCTGCCTTGTTGACCGTGCGTTGGATACCTTTGCGAGCGTCCTGGTCTAGCAAAGCGATTCGAGCGCCAACGCCTGCCGCGTTTCCCGCGGAGGACACATTATCGAGGGAGCAGTCGGGAATGAGCCCGAGCACCATCGCGTGTTCGACACTGATATGGCTGCCAAAAGCGCCTGCAAGGCGTATGCGATCCACCTCCGATACCCCCATCTTGTCCATCAGCAGTTTGATACCCGCATAAAGCGCAGCTTTGGCCAGCTGTATCTGACGCACATCATTTTGCGTGACGACAATGTCGCGCTGCGACTCATCCTCAGCAAAATGTAAAACATAAGACCAGGTGCGGCCATGAGCGCGCACGCGCGAAGACCGATCTGCCAGCGCTCCATCAACGATACCGTCCTCGGAGATAATGCCTGCCAAAAACATCTCAGCGATGACTTCAATAATCCCAGACCCGCAGATGCCGGTAATACTGAGATCTTTTGCCGACTCCCTGAAACCAGTCTCGGTAGACCACAACTCAGAGCCGATCACTTTGAACCTAGGCTCGAGAGACTCACGATCAATACGCACACGCTCGATTGCCCCGGCAGTAGCCCGCTGGCCGGCGCTAATTTCACCGCCCTCAAAAGCGGGGCCCGTTGGACTCGAGCAAACCAAAAGTCGATCTTTGTTACCAAGGACGATTTCCGCATTGGTACCCACATCGACAATCAGGCTCATCGCGTCGTCTGCATCGGGACTCTCTGCAAGGATCACCCCTGCCGTGTCCGCGCCCACATGCCCTGCGATACACGGCAATACAAATAGCCGCGCCTGACTATGGGTGTCGAGCCCCAAATCCCGGGCTCTCAGGGTTATCGCTTCATCGACCGTAAGCGCAAAGGGTGCACCCCCTAAGTTGATGGGGTTAATACCCAAAACCAAGTGGTGCATGATGGGGTTGGCGACTAGGGAGATCTCCAAAATATTATTGGTGGTTTCGCCGAGCTGATCCGTCAGTTCTACAAATAGTTTACTGAGGGCTGTTTGGATCGCCGTGCTCATAGCCTCAGCACCGTCGGGGTGCATCATGATGTAACTGACACGACTCATTAGGTCTTCACCGAACGGAATCTGCGGATTCATGACACTCGCTGACGACAGCACATCCCCAGTCGCGAGATCACACAGGTGTGCAGCAACGGTTGTGGAACCCACATCAACAGCTACGCCCCGAGGCGATTCGAAGAGCCCCGACCATACAGCTATCACTTGTCGAGATTCAAAAACGGCAACAGTCACACCACGATCGCCCGACGCTAAAGCTGTTTGAAGCTTGACGAGCTCCGAGGTTTCTATCGCCAGATCAGCAAGATCCCACTCGTTTGCGAGCGCCTCGAGTAAGAGCTTTGATTCACCACGCGCATCCTCAAGTGTCGACTCGGGTAAGGTGACAAAATACAAGCGAGTCGCTGTATTGAGCTGAATATCGCGATGCTCGGCGTCTTTACGAATGATCTGCCTGTGCACCTGACTTTCGGGAGGAACATCGATAATAACGTCGTCAAGGAGTTCCGCGTGACAACTCAGGCGCCGACCTTCAGGGAGTGGACCTTTTCGTTCGTTAAATTTAATTTCTGTTGCTACAAGCGGCGAAAGGTGCTCTGGGCGCGACGTCATCTCGTGCTTTTGGAACGTTCCCGACATACACGCTATCTGGCAGCGACCGCAGAGACCGCGGCCACCACAGACCGAGTCGATGTCAACGCCGAGAGACCGAGCAGCCTCTAGCAAGCGAGTATGTTTTGGAAACTCACCTCGCTTGCCCGATGGCAAAAAGAGAACTTTAACCTGCTCGGCAGACACGTCTATGCCTTAACCTCTTCGACGACCCGCGCGACCGCGACGTGCACCGGCGCCCTCAGGTACCGGCTCGCGATACGCGCGAATCCAGTTCGCGCAGTCAGGATCATGTCCCATCATGACGTCTCCACCTCTAACAGCCTGCATAACTTCAGCATGCAGTGGGCTAGTAATAGCAGATGTCATACCCGCTCCCATAGCCATGGAAAGAAACGCCGCGTTGATACCGTTTCGATTAGGAAGGCCGAAGCTCACGTTTGATGCGCCACACGTGGTATTTACCTTTAGCTCCGTGCGCAGACGACGAACTAATTCCATCACCTGAACACCCGCTTGGTTAATAGCACCAATGGGCATGACGAGTGGATCAACTACCACGTCTTCATACGAGATACCGTAATCCGCCGCTCGCTCAACAATCTTCTTGGCTACTTTAAATCGCTCATTGGGATCCTCAGAAATCCCGGTCTCATCGTTGGAGATGGCAACCACCGCAGCACCGTACTTGGCCACGAGTGGGAGTACGTGCTCCAGCACTTCGTCTTCGCCCGTTACCGAGTTGACTAGCGCTTTTCCTTGATACACTGAGAGGCCCGACTCCAAGGCTTCTACGATAGAAGAATCAATGCTCAAGGGGACATCGGTAACCGACTGAACGAGCTGCACCGCCTCGGCGAGAATGCGAGGTTCGTCCGCAAGCGGAATGCCCGCATTGACATCCAGCATGTGTGCACCTGCAGCGACCTGCGCGAGTGCGTCTGCTTCAACACGGCTGTAATCACCGTTTTTCATTTCTTCGGCGAGAATCTTACGCCCGGTAGGATTGATCCGCTCACCTATAACAACGAAAGGTTGATCAAAACCGATACGGATTTCTTTTGTGGCCGAGCTGATAATGGTGGTTGTCATGAGTGTCTCCGGTCCACTTACTCGTTGGGATGTGCACCCCTGTTATTGATGGTATCTGGTTTATCGTATACTCAGCGATCGACCGAATACCAAAGGTATTTTAGCGTCTCGACGCCTATGCGCTTGCGATGCAAGCTAATTTATCTCGTCAAACCCTTTGTTTTTGACCCAGTTTGCGAGCATCTCATCAGTGACTTCGGACTCAATTGCCTTGCCTATCTGAACAGCGAGTTCTTGGGCGCTCTGGTCCGAGTCTACGGAGGTAGTAACCCTTCGCCACTCTTCCAGGTAAGCGTCGCTACCGCCTTTACCAGCACGCATCGCTGCGCGATCAATCGCCGCCTGAAATCGATGTTCCAGAAGGTATTTGCCGCGCTCTCGTCCTCTTTTAATCAGGACTTGCGAGGGTATATCTCGCCAATAGACATCTATTCGTTGCACCCTTTAAACCCTCTTAAATCCTCAACAAACTTTGACAACCTGGGCCTCTAGACTATCGGCAAGTAAACCATAGCCAGTGTCGATTACTTCAAGCGGAAGCCCTAGTCGGTTAGCAGCAGCCTGTGCCATATCTCGCAATGCTGTGTCAGCTGTCTGAGCGAGATATACCACTTTGCGGTAATGACCGAATAACATACCCTCCAACTCCGGATACACGTCGAGTTTCATGTCGTCGATGACTAATCGATCGAAATGACGTGTCAGAAAGTCCGTTAGATAAAAGGTTCCCGGCTCGGCTTCGGTTAGTCTTCGAAACACCTCGCTCGTTGCGAAGAATTCGTAGCAATGCGCACCCGGAAGCCGCTCGGCACCAAAACGTCTAGCAACACGGTCAACGCCACCGCCAGTGCCACAATCCGCATAGGCAATCACAATTCTTTCATAGTGCGAATGACATTTATCCAGCGCTTTCTGGAGTTGCTCTGCAATACGCTCAGGGCGATTGTGCAGGGCGGCGTCTAAGCACTGAACATCAACGCCGCACCAATTATTGGCTTTTTTGAGCGCAGTGATCTCGGCTGCGAGCGCACCACAGCCGATGATTAGAGCGCGCGACACGCGCGTCAGCCTTGAGCGATGCGACGCTCTTCGACGAGTCGAACCGCCGTAACAGCCGCTTCTGCCGCATCGCGGCAGTAAGCATCAGCACCCACCGCCTCACCAAACTCCTCGTTCAAAGGCGCTCCGCCCACCATCACAATATAATCGTCGCGGATACCTTGGTCTTTAAGCGCATCGATTACGACCTTCATGTAGGGCATAGTCGTAGTCAAAAGTGCTGACATCCCTAGGATATCGGGCTTGTACCGCTCCAGCGCTGCGACATAATCTTCAACGGCGTTGTTGATACCAATATCGTAGACCTCAAAACCCGCGCCTTCCATCATCATTGCTACAAGATTCTTGCCAATATCGTGGATATCGCCTTTTACCGTTCCGATCACCATCGTTCCGACCGGCTTAGCACCTGTCTCGGCAAGAAGCGGTCGCAAAATAGACATACCGCCTTTCATGGCGTTTGCCGCAAGTAATACCTCCGGTACAAATAAGATGCCGTCGCGGAAATCGATGCCCACGATAGTCATCCCGTCAACAAGGGCTTTACTCAAAACCTGCTCAGCCGACCAACCACGCTCTAGCAGGATGTTTGTCCCTTCTTCAATCTCTTCTTTGAGCCCGTCGTACAAATCGTCATGCATCTGCAAGACGAGGTCGTCATCGGAAAGCTCTGAAAGGATGATGTCTTCTTCGTCGGACATTAGTAATGTCTCCCCTTAACTCGCCTAATAGTCTCTGTCGGCGAAAGATGCTTTTTCACGCGCCATAAAGCCTAAAAGCGCCTCGTCGATCGCTGGATCCAATGCGGGCGGCTCGTAATCCGCCAACATTTTTTTCCAAACGCCATTTGCTCGCTGGGCCGCATCGAGGCTACCTTCAGCTGACCACTGCTCAAAGCTGTTGTTATCGGCGATGGTCGACCGATAAAACGCGGACTCAAAATTACTCAATGTGTGTGCTGAGCCCAGGAAGTGCTTGCCGGGACCTACTTCATGGAAGGCCTCCATGGCCTGCGCATTCTCAGACAGATCCATTCCCTCGAGAAGCACTGCGATCATGCTCGCCTGGTCGCAGTCCATCACAAACTTCTCATAGCCCATGGCAAGGCCACCCTCGAGCCAACCTGCGGTGTGAAGCATAAAGTTCACCCCCGCGAGAGCCGCCGTCTGCAGCGTGTTGGCTGCTTCATAGGCCGCCTGCGCATCGGGCAGTTTTGATCCACACAATCCACCACCACTTCGATAGGGTACGCCAAGACGTCGCGCCAATGCTGCAGTCGCGTAGATAACTTTACTAGGCTCAGGCGTACCAAAGGTTGGCGCACCGGTCGCCATCGAGACGGCAGCAGCGAACGTACCGAACACCACTGGGCAGCCAGGACGAATCAACTGGGTCAGTGCAATCCCAGCCATCGCCTCAGCCAAAATCTGTGTGCATGTACCCGCAACCGTCACCGGTGACATCGCACCCGCTAGGATAAAGGGCGAAACCACACACGACTGATTATTCCGAGCGTAGACCTTCAGTGATCCGAGCATGGTGCCATCAAACACCATAGGCGAGTTCACATTAATCAGACTGGTAAGCACGCAATTCTGGTCAACAAACTCATCGCCGAAGACTAGCTTCGCCATATCAACAGTGTCCTGCGCGCGGCGGTGATGCGTAACGGAACCCATCAGCGGTTTATCACTGTATTTAAAATGGCTGTATACCATGTCGTAGTGACGCTTGTTTACGGGCAAGTCAATAGGTTCACAAACCGTACCACCCGAGTGATGAAGGCCTGGCGCCATGTAGGCGAGCTTCACGAAGTTACGGAAATCTTCGATCGTTGAATAACGCCGACCGTTGTCCAGATCATGAGCAAACGGGGACCCATAAGCAGGCACAAGCACTGTATTCTTGCCACCAATGGTGACACTTTGCTCTGGGTTACGCGCATGCTGCACATACTCAGAGGGCGCCGACGCTTGAATTATCTGGCGACACATGCCACGAGGAAACCTTACTCGCGTACCGTCAACGTTAGCGCCGGCAGCCTTGAAAAGCTCGAGAACTTCGGGGTCATCAAGGAAATCAATACCTACCTCTTCCAAAAGCTTGTCGGCGTTGTCCTCGATGAGCTCAAGACCTTCCTCGCTGAGGATTTCAACGTAGGGAATTTTTCGCTGAATGAAAGGTGCCGCGACAGGCCCTGAGCTCGCTCTAGCTTCCCGCCGACCGGCCCGACCACCGCCTTTTCGTCTTCCAACTCTCTCAGTCATACGAATTTCTCACTCAATTTTGACTGCAAATTTTGCTGTCATTTTTAATTCATATACCAGCGTTACGCCACAAAAATCGTCAGTAACCGCAGACGATTTTCTAACACCTTTTGGTAAGAAACCTGCAACCTCAGAGAGATCGCTGGGAGCACCGCTTGACCTGCAGGCCAAAAGGTTTTGGGTCAGCCTGTAAGCGACATCACAAAACTGCAAAATAACTCGATGTAGACTGTTAGCCTAGGTGTGCACTTAAACTGTTTGCGTACATCAAATAGTTGATGTTCAGCCAGCGGTTAGGTAAGCCCCTCTATCAACGCTTTGTCAGGCTCTCAGACCGAGGGTTTACCGGGTGGTGTATTGGCTACTGCGGTGGGCACCGCCTCTGGCACTTGCTGTTTCGCCAACCGGATAGTGTGTCGAGCAATTAGTCTGATCATTGCTATAGTAGTTCGCGTCGAAGTTGAAGAGCCAGCTTTAGTCAGAAGCCAGTCGAAACTTGACTGGGGATGTCATTAATCGAGGGACCGGGGCGTGCATAGAAAACGAATTGCTGTTGTCGGCGCGGGTGTAAACGGAACGTCAATCGCTACAGCCTGCGCAAAGCGCGGCTTTGACGTCGCACTGTTCGAGGCCGGAACCCCTTTCGCAGAAACAAGTAGCAAATCCTCTCGAATGCTACACGGTGGAATTCGGTACCTGGAGCACGGCCATTTTAAGCTAGTGCGGGAGGCATTGCTTGAGCGAGAGGAATGGCAGCGTTTCGCGCCCGATGCCACACGCGTTGAACGCTTTTTCTTTCCCATTTACAAAGACTCCCCGAGGGGTCGCGCATCGTTATTTGCGGGAACTCTGTTATATCAATGGCTCGCCGGCCGATACTCCCTGGGCCGCAGCCAACTCCACAGCAAGCATGAGCTGTTACAGTCCTTTCCTACACTAAATCCAGAGAACCTTATAGGTGGTATCAGTTACTGCGACCTCGTCATGGATGATCACGTACTGGCTGAGCACCTACTAGCCGAGGCTCAGGCATCGAATGTTTCCATTCACCCACACAGTAGGGTGTCTCAATTAACACCTGACGGAGCTCTCACAGTAAACAACGACATCTTGCACTTCGATTGCGTTATCAACGCAGCGGGACCTTGGGCAAGCGAAGTTTTAAAAGAAGCCAACATTGACTCGCGCTTCGCTATAAAACACGTTAGAGGCTCTCACCTTTTGCTTGATCTCGCACTCCCTCATGCTCTAGTTTTCCAAGTCCCTGATGATGGCCGCATTGTATTCTGTATCCCTCAATCAAATAGAGAGGTTCTTTTGGGCACAACCGAACACGCGCATGACCTACAGACTCCTATAACCTGCACCGAGACCGAGATTGACTATCTCTTGACCTTATTAAATAAACACATTCAATCGGTCGTTGGTCGGGAACACATTACTGGCACTTTGTCAGGCGTTCGGCCTATTGCAACCGAGCGTGATAGCCAACTCTCTAACATGAGCACTGCGAGCCGAGATTCAGAGATCGAGGTTATTGATTCTTTAATCAACGTTTTTGGAGGTAAGTGGACATCCGCACGCCACCTCGGACGAAAAGTCGCCGCCTTGATCTAAGCACGCCACATTGCGAGCGTCTGTGATTCAATGTCGGTAGCGCAGGTCCTGAATTGACCCGTGCCTACAAAACAAGAAAGAGAGTGAAATAATGATCACCGCACTTTATGCAAGCCTACTTACGTTGTGGCTCGTTTTATTATCGTTTCGTGTCATCGCACTAAGAGGAAGTCCTGTCTTCGCGTTTTTGAATACCAATACTGATGACGATGAAGTATTGCAGCGAGCGATGAGAGCCCACGGCAATCTGACCGAGTACGCACCCATGATGGTGATCTTGCTGTATCTACTCGAAATGAATGCAGTAGACCCTTCGACGTTACATGGATTAGGGCTAGCGTTCCTTATTGGCCGTTTGATGCACGGCGTCTGCTTTGGCTTTATGAAGTCGAGTATGCCCTTACGAATTGGCGGTACTGTACTGACGCTTACACCACTACTCATCGCAGCGCTCATCTTGGGATCGCTGGCGATCTGAAGCCCAGTGATGCGCTACGAGCTTTACTCTTATTTTTCAGCGGAACGAGCAAATGACGTTATCGATTCAGGAAATTTCTGACCGGCTTGAATTACAAGATCTTGTGACCCGCTACGCCGAAATCATCGACCGAAAGGCGTTTTTGGAGTTGAGCATGATCTTCACTGATGATGCCGTTATCGACTATGAAGCCACGGGTGCGCCGAAATGCTCCGTAAACGAAATGATTACCTTCTTGACGGAAACCATGTCGCTCTTCCCCAACCATCAACACCTCGTGAGTAACACGCAGTTCAAAATTGATGGTGATACAGCCACAGGACGCGTCATGTGCTTCAACCCCATGGAGATGGCAGTGGAAGACGGCACGCAGACCTTTATATTAGGCATCTGGTATGTCGATGAGTTCGTGCGGGTAGATGACTGCTGGCTGTTTGCCTCGAGAAAACAAGAAGCCAGCTGGAATTTGAATTTCCCCGACCATCTAAAGCCAGCGTAATCAGACCTTAAACGTCTTGGGCCTTAGAGGTAAAAGAACCTAACTTCTAAGTTTTTTGCATCGTAATATTGGTGCGGAAGGGGGGAATAAACCTCATAAAAAACCCTTTAACTACCAATCAGTTACATGCCAG
>CBFHHL010000048.1:0-9507 GCA_965655685.1 Luminiphilus sp. | reverse complement strand
AATGGTGTCTGCGCCGATAACGACCCCCGGGCCAATGATCGAATAAGGCCCGACGCTGACCGTAGAGTCGAGGTCAGCTTTTGGATCCACGATAGCTTTTGGGTGGATCATTATTTATCTGTCAGCACATAAAATGGTCGCGGAGGCAGCTGTTTTCCCCTCCACCGACGCGCGCACGTCAAACTTCCAAATACCGCGCTTTTCGCTGACGATCGATGCTTCAAGTTTGATGCAGTCACCGGGCACACAGGGGCGCTTAAATCGCAGTTTATCGGTACCCACCAAGTAGTAGATCGACCCATCTTGGGGAGTCTTACCCATGGTAACGAAACCAAGGATTCCGGCCGCCTGAGCCATCGCTTCAACGAGTAGCACGCCCGGAAATACGGGATTACCAGGAAAGTGGCCGTCAAAATAAGGCTCGTTGATACTTAAATTCTTATAGGCCTCGATAGATACACCGGGCTCCAGCGACACAACCCTATCTACAAACAGAAAGGGATACCGGTGAGGCAGATGTTTTCTAATACCCTCGATGTCCATCATATTTCGTTCTTCTCTAATGGGCTGTGTTGTCTTCTTTAGACAGTAATTTTTCAAGCGCATCGATACGCTTTGCAATGTCCGCTAGTTTCTCGTAACGCGCCGCGTTGCGCGCCCAGTCCCGCACTGGCATTAACGACGTACCGGACGCATAGTGGCCAGGTTCAGCAACATTTCTAGACACTCTCCCCTGTCCGCCAATATGAACATCGTTAGCGATACTTAAATGCCCTGCAAAGCCCGCTTGCCCGCCAACGGTACATCGTTCGCCCAGTTCAGTTCCGCCAGCAAAACCAACCTGCCCTGCGATCGCTGATCCGCGGCCAACTTTCACTCCGTGGGCAATATGCACTAAGTTATCAATGATGACGTCGTCAGAGATAATAGTGTCATCCAGGGCTCCACGATCAATGGCACATCCAGCACCAATCTCGACCCTGTCACCAATACAGACACTACCCAACTGAAGGATTTTCTCCCAGCCAGCACGTGTTGGGGCAAAACCAAAACCGTCTGAACCGATAACCGTGTTGGCGTGAATGAGACAATCTTGGCCGATTGTGACTGCGTGGTATATCGCCACGCCAGCTCGCAATTGAGTACCTGAACCGATAATCGCTCGATCGCCAACCCAGGCGTTAGGCCCAACCCATACCCCATCGCCAATCGTAACGCCCTCGGCAATAACTGCTCCAGCGTCGATAGTTACATTAGCGCCAAGCTGGGCCGTCTTTGCGACCATAGCACCGCTGTCGATTCGTCTAGACGGCGCAGGACGATTGTCGAAAAGACGTGTGACTCTTGCAAAATCGGCGTAAGGATCGTCACTAAAAAGCACTGCGCCGGAAAAATCCCCAACCCAATCTTCAGGGCAGACAACCGCGGTTGCGCCTGAAGTTGCTAACGATTTGGCAAATTTCTTTTGCGAAATAAAGGAGAGATCGCCCACCCCGGCTTGGGAGATGGGCGCTAGACGATCCAAGCTCAAGGATGGGTCACCTCGAAAGGGTAGACCCAAGGCCTCGGCAACATCGCCCAGAGTAGGCATATTACTCTTGTGGCAGCTGGTTGAGCTTGTCAGTCACTTTCGCCGTGATGTTGTAGCCAAGATCTGCATGAATGACAGACTGCGCTTGCAGCAACAGACCAATCTGATCAGTCTCAATTACTTCACCTAACACTTGGCGTGCAGCGGGCACAAGCTCTTGAAAAACTCGTTGAGCATTTTGCTGCTGCAATGACTGCAACTTCTTGGCAACGTACTCAAGATCCGCGTTCTTGCTAGCCATTTTTTGACGAGCCGCGATCTGGTCATCATCGCTCATAGCCGCTTGATCGCGTTGGAAGTCTTGAACCAATTTATCGAGTTCGGCCTTAAGACTATCAAATTCAGCCTTATCTTCAGCGAAAGCCTCACCAGCCTCAAAGTCGCGCAAACGCTGCTGCGCGAGGTCGGTCTGCAAAATTGCTTCCTCCAAATTTACAACAGCAATGCGACCTTGAGCCTGAGCAACGGTCGATGCAACCAACAATACCAAAACGGCGAAGAAGCGGAACAACATTAGGATTAACCTCCAGATTAGTAATTAAAATCCACGCCCTAGCGTGAACTGGAAAACTTCAGTGCGATCAGTGTCGCTAGCATTGAGCGGCTTAGCAAGCGCAAATGTGAGCGGCCCAAAACCACTTAGCCACGTAACACCGATACCCACGGAATACCGCAATTCGGCAGCATCAACACCAAAACAGTTAAGCTGATTTTCACGACAATTTGTATTAAACACGTTACCCACATCGAGGAATAGTGCTGACCGAATCGAACTACGATCTTTCACAAAAGGCATTGGGAAAAGTACTTCCGCTGAACCTTCGATGACGACGTTGCCGCCAAATGGATCGGCGCGACGACGCCCCGTGATCACTTGTTGGGTATCAATACGCCCAGTCTCTGGATTAACAATGTAGCCAAAACCTAGCCCATCGGGACCGCCGAGTTCGGTGGGGATGCCCTGTTCATCGATCGCAGTAGCAGCAACGCCCGTCTGATAAATAACTGGCGGCGTGCTTCTGGGGCCCAAGGTATTGGCTTCAAAGCCTCGAACACTTCCAAAGCCACCTGAAAAGAAGTGCTCATAAAATGGCAACTCAGTGGTGTCTCCGTAACCATCGCCGTAGCCTAACTCGCCCCGCAAGTGGAATGTGAACTCGCGATAGATGGGAAGATACATCTCTCCTCGGTAGTTCAACTTGAAGAACTCAAGGTCTGAGCCTGGCATCGACAACTGCGCCGACAGCGAATTCGAGACACCTCGGGTCGCAAGCTGTCCTCTGTTTAGCGTGGACTGAACCCAAGAGCCAGTGATCGACCAGTTAGTAAAGCGCGATCCATTCTGATCTAAGAAGCCGTCGTTATTGAGGTTAACAAATGCTTCGGGCGGAAGGTCTGTAATAGGGAAAAGCACCTCGGGCCCGGAGAAAGTCCCATCCGGTTGCCGTGTCGACACATAATATTGATCCACACCCTCAAGAAGTCTTGGACTCGTTCTGATTTCCTGTACCGCAAATCGCCCAGAAGTGATGTCGGTGTCAGTAATCCCCAGATTGAAGCCCAAACGCTGAGTTTCACTAATGGGGTAGCCAAATGACATGGTCGCACCGACGGTATCCGTCGTGTAACTCGCCACATTGATCTCCGAAAGATCCGATTTTCGGTAGAAGACGCTGAAGCCGCGACTCACACCATCTTCAGTGAAGTAAGGGTTGTTGTAGTTAAGACTCGCGACGCTCTGCCACTGCGATGAGTTGAGATTCAATCCGACCTGACGACCGGTCCCCAGAAAGTTATTTTGCTGAAGGTTTAATCCTATGATCAGACCGGCAAATTGCGAATAGCCTAAACTGCCACCAATGGAGCCAAAGCTCTGCTCTTCAACCGAGAAGTCGATATCGACCAGATCGTCATACCCGGGCAGCTCAACCGTCTCTACCTCGGCGGTACTAAAAAAGCCAAGTCGTTGAAGCCGAATTCGCGATTGCTCGATCGCAGCAGCGGAGGCGGGTGCCGCCTCCATCTGTCTCATCTCACGTCGCAACACTTCATCGGCCGTGCGTGTGTTGCCTTTGAAGTTGATACGTCGAACATAAGTTCTTCTACCTGGGTCGATGAAGAACTTTATTGCCACCTCAGCATCACCCTCACCCACCTCAGGAATACCAGTTACTTTGGCAAAGTTATAGCCCTCGTTGCCCAATCGCCGAGTGAGATATTCCTCTGTACTCGTCACCAGCTGCTGAGAAAAAATTTGACCAGGGCCAACCAAAAGGAATCGAGATAAATCCTCTTCAGGCAACACCAAGTCTCCTGAAAGGTCGACATCAGTGACGGTAAACAGATCGCCTTCGGAAACATTGGCTGTAATGTAGACCGAGTCCTTGGATGGAGATACTGCGACCTGCGTCGACTCGATTTCGAACTGCAGATAGCCTCGGTCTTGGTAATAGCTGGTGAGCGTTTCTAAGTCGGACTCGAGCTTTTCTTTACTGTACTTATCGGCGCTTGAGAAAAACGAGAACATGCCACCTAACTGCAATTCGAAGAGCTCGAGTAACGTTTCATCGTCGAAGACCTCGTTGCCGACGATATTAATATGCTTGATCTTCGAAACCGTCCCCTCGTCAATCTCGATACTAATCGACACGCGGTTTCTTGGTTCAGGTATGACTTCCGTGTCAATCGAGGAATCATAACGCCCTTGGATGACGTATTGCCGTCGCAGTTCTCCCTGCATCCCCTCGAGCGTAGACCGCTGAAAAACTTGACCGACGGCAAGACCGGCGCCTTTCAAACCATCGAGAAGCGCTTCTGTCTCAATAGCCTTGTTACCCTCAATCGTAATCTCGCTGATACTGGGTCGCTCAGCGACGGTTATAACGAGTACGTTACCGTCTCGTCCCACCGAGATGTCGTCAAAATTTCCTGTGTAAAACAGATTACGCGATATGCTTTGGATCGCGAGTCCGTCGACCACATCACCGACACTGATAGGCAACGCAGCAAACACGCTACCCGGCGCAATCCGTTGCAATCCCTCTACGCGAATATCGGACACAACGAAGGGCTCCGTTTGCGCAAGGGCACTCGGCGCAATCGCGGCACCACAGCTAGTAATGACCACGATAATTACGGCTGGAATTCTGATCTTAATGAACCAGCGCCGAGCCCAATCGCTTATTTTTTTGAGGACTAATTTCACGTCTTTCGTCTTTGATTATCTTAGGTTGCTGTAAAGCGCGCCGGAGTATCTCACAGTCGAGCCACATCATTGTAGATGGCGAACATCATTAGTGTAAAAACTGCGACCAAACCGACCTGAAAACTCATCACTTGGATCTGTTCAGGCACAGGCTTGCCCAATATACCCTCGAGCAGATGGAAAACGATATGGCCTCCATCAAGCACTGGAATCGGCAATAAATTGATCGCACCGAGTGAGATTGACAACAGCGCGAGAAATGACAGCCATGTGGCAAACCCACTTTCAGCTGTACTGGCAGCAACCTGCGCAATCGATATTGGTCCTGATAGATTTTTTGGAGAGATAAGCCCCTGAACCATTTTCCACATTGACTCGAAGGTAAATGCGGTCAAGGCGTATGTGCGGTCGATCGCCGCACCTAGGGCTTCAATTGGGCCTCGACTCTGGCGTCGAATTCGGTTCTCTGGAATCTCAGGCAGTGCAACCCCCATGCCGACAGTACCCACGGAATTGCGATTCTCAGGCATCACGCTCAGCGTCACTTGACCTCCTGCTCGGCTGACCAGAACGTCAAACCGCTCCTGAGGGCGTGAGCGCACAAAGTCTACCCACTGGGACCATTGATCAATTTGCTCACCGCCGGCCTCGATAATGAGATCGCCCACCTGAAACCCTGCCCGAGTAGCGGCACCCTCCTCTGACAAGGACCCCACCTCAGGCTTTACGGGCGAAATGCCCAGCGTAAGACCCAACGCTGCAACGGGATCTGGCGCCTCCTCAGTACCCAACCAATTAGTAATAGGGAGACTGTACTGCCGTGTAATATCGCTGAGCCCACTACCCACCGTTATCTCAATGTCACCGGAGTCCCCCAAACGCTTTAATAATTCAAACCTCACGGCTGACACGGTCTTTGTCGACTCGCCATCGACGGCGATGATTTCTTGTCCCGTAGCAAGGCCACCTTTATCGGCAACCGAGCCGGCTGTCACGGCCTCAATCACTGGCGCCAGCCCCGTTTCGCCGCGGAGAAACAAGCCAAATAAGACCAGTATCGCAAGTAGAAAATTAGCCGCAGGACCTGCAGCCACAATGGCTAGTTTGTTTCGAACCGGCTGAGCGTTAAAAGATTCAGATCGGTTAGCCTCGCTGACGACAACCTCGTCATCGCGTTCGTCGAGCATCTTCACATAGCCACCAAGCGGGATGGCACACAGCGCAAACTCGGTGCCGTGTTCTCCTCTCCAGCTCGCAAGTGGTCTTCCGAAGCCGACTGCAAACCTAAGCACACGCACTCCGCAACGACGGGCAACCCAATAATGACCGAACTCATGAATTGTCACGAGAACACCGAGAGTCACTAACGCCATGAGGATAGAAAATAAAATTTGCATGCTTTTGTGGTTACTACCTGAGCGAAATATCTGAAACGAACGCCATTGCGGCCTCTCGCGCCGAACGATCTAACGCTTGGACCTCAAGCAACGTCGTTGGTTCCACCAAACTGGTGGATTCGAGCGTCGCCTCGATTGTCCTATCGATATCGGTGAATCGAATCCTCTCAGACAGAAATGCATCCACTGCGATCTCATTTGCTGCACTGAAGGCGCACATGCCACCGGGCGTATCTATTGCCTCATAAGCGAGACGCAGGCATGGGAAAGCATCAAGATCCGGCGACTCAAAGTCCAGTCGACCCGTTTTCATTAAATCCAAGGCGTCAACGCCCGCCTCCACTCGATCCGGCCACGACAAACTGTAAGCGATGGGGGTTCGCATATCGGGTTGGCCGAGCTGAGCCAGAACCGACCCGTCCACATATCGAATTAAAGAATGAATAATCGACTGCGGATGGACCACCACCTCAATCTGTGATGGCTTTCTGTCAAATAACCAGCACGCCTCAGCTAACTCCAGCCCCTTATTTACCAGCGATGCTGAGTCCACAGAAATCTTCCGGCCCATTGACCAGTTTGGATGTGCACAGGCTTCATCAGGGGTCACGTTGCACAGCGCGTCTCGAGACCGCCCCCTAAACGGGCCGCCTGAGGCCGTTAGCAAGATCTTCTCGACCCGCTCCATTTGGGGCCTTGCCTTAGCATCACTCGGCAAGCACTGAAACATAGCATTATGCTCACTATCGACGGGGAGAAGTAATGCCCCGCCCTCACGAACAGCGGTCATAAACAAGCCACCAGCACTGACAAGAGCTTCTTTGTTAGCAAGCAAGAGTCTTTTTCCCGCTTTCGCAGCTGAGAGTGCAGCCGATAAGCCAGCAAAGCCAACGATGGCGGCCATAACCGTATCGACCTCGTCGCTCTGGGCAAACTCTGCCATGGGCTGCTCGCCAGCGTGAACCAAGGTCTCCACCCTACCTCGCAAACGACTCTCTAGTTCCTGGGCCGCGTCAGCGGAGAACATCACAGCATGGACTGGCTGATGCTCGAGGCAAAGCTTCTCCATCTGATCTACAGATCGGTTCGCAGCGAGGATCTGCGCGCGATATTTATCCGGATGTCGACCAATGACATCGAGTGTACTGAGCCCAATCGATCCAGTAGCACCGAGGACCATAATACGTTGCATCAGAGGTATCCCACCAGGATCAGTGAGAGCGCGAAAAATGGAGCCGCCCCGCAAATGGAGTCCAAACGATCGAGCACACCGCCATGCCCCGGCAACAGCGTACCGGAATCTTTACAACCACTCTCGCGTTTAAACATGCTTATCGTGAGATCACCAAGAACGGAAGCACCGCAGCAAAACGCGCCAATCAAAAAGATTTCTACCGGATGAATATGAGCATATTCAGGTGGTAATGCCCACCAAACAAGGGTTGCCAGCCCCATAACCACTAGCACCCCCCCCCAGAATCCTTCTACAGTCTTCTTGGGGCTGACATCAGGTGCCAATGGATTTCGCCCGAGAGCCCCCCCGACGAAATAGGCCCCAACATCGGCGGCGGCAACCAGAACAATAAACAAGGTAGTCAGCACCCAGCCGTTGGGCAGACCCACCATATAAGAGAGCGATAACCAGCCCGTGCCCAATACAAAGAATCCCATCAAGGCTCGAGTAACGGGCGCTCGCCAAATAAACGAAAGCTTTGGGTAACTATTAACCAGCAGCGCATTAGCTAGCCACGCGAAGCACGCGATCCCTAAAATCGGCCGAATCGCCACCGGGTTCTCGATGAGATCGGGGTGATAGGCCATCGCGAATCCGGCACAGAGGCTTACAAAAACCAAGGAAAAACCCATTCGTATCCAGCGAGCCTCCCACCCTGCCAAGGCAGCCCATTCCCACGCACCCGCAGCGAACACAACAGCGACCAGTACAGACATGGAAGACGGCGGCAACTGTGTCACTGCCGTAAGAAAGACGGCAAACATTATCAGGGCCGTGTAGATGCGCTTGATCAACACTAGACCTTCTCCCCCAGTGGCCTCGCACCGTATCGCCGGTCTCTACCGCGAAAGTGCTCTATGGCCACGTCTAGTTCAGCGACATTAAAATCAGGCCACAGCGTATCAGTGAACCAGAGTTCAGCATAGGCGAATTGCCATAGAAGGAAGTTGGAAAGTCGCCACTCGCCGCCGGTACGAATACAGAGGTCCGGTGCTGGTTTATCAGCAAGTGACATCCGTGAGCTCAATAGATTTTCATCGATATCGTCTGCAGAAATCAGACCCGCAGCAACATCACGCGCCAACGAAGAAGCGGCAGCGCTCACGTCCCATCTACCGCCGTAATCAAGCGCCAACACCAAAGTTGACTCTGTGTTATGGCTAGTCGCGCGCTCGGAGTCTGCCAACAACTTTGCAATTCTCGGACTCAGACGGTCTCGTCGACCAATAAACTGCACTCGTACACCGTCAGCCGCGAGCTCTTTAATCTCTCGTCTAAGATAACGTGACAGTAGGGCCATCAGCGCTCGAACCTCGGGCAGCGGTCGCCCCCAGTTTTCGCTCGAGAAAGCAAACAGCGTGAGCGTTTTAATGCCGCGGTCGCGGCAGGCATACATAAGCGGTTTAACGACGTCTGCACCAGCACGATGCCCAATAGGGCCCGGAACACCTTGCTGTTTAGCCCAGCGGTTATTGCCATCCATTATGATCGCAATGTGCTCGGGAATAGACCCTGTGGTGCTGGCCGGAAGATTCAATTCGTCATCAACCCGCTGTCAGATTTCCATTAAGTCAGCTTCTTTGACAGCAAGAGCCGCATCGACCTTAGCGACAAACGCATCGGTAAGCTTCTGAATCTGATCCTGCCCTCTACGCTCGTCGTCCTCTGAAATTTCTTTTTCTTTTACCAGGTCTTTCAACATCCCGTTTGCATCGCGTCGCGCACTCCGAATGGAAACACGTGCTGACTCAGCCTCGGCCCGCGCTTGCTTGATATAACCCTTCCTAGTCTCTTCAGTCAGCATCGGCATCGGAATGCGAATCACATCACCGGCTGATGAAGGGTTTAAACCCAGATCGCTCTTCATGATCGCTTTTTCAACATCGGGAGTTATCGATTTGTCGAACACACTCACAGCAAGCGTTCTAGCGTCTTCAACGTTAATACTTGCCATTTGTTTGAGCGGTGTTTCAGATCCGTAATAATCGATGCGTATACCATCGAGAATACTCGGGTGAGCACGCCCCGTACGGATCTTATTAAAGTTTTGTCCCAAAGCTTCAAGCGACTTCTCCATGCG
>CBFHHL010000047.1:0-1227 GCA_965655685.1 Luminiphilus sp. | reverse complement strand
TCAACTCGAAAGCCGCCGTTCGCAATCGCAGTATAGCCTCGCGCTATATCCAGGGGCGTGAAGGCGTGAGTGCCGAGCGCGAGCGTAAGGTTGGGTTGCATTTCTTCAACGTCGAAGCCGGTACGATCAGCCATTTCGATCAATTTTTTCACGCCGAGCTGTTGTAGGACGCGAATGGATACCAAGTTTCGTGAAAATGTGAGCGCTTCTCGCACCCGCGTCGGTCCGTAGAATCGCCCGCTATCATTCTCTGGCCGCCACAAGTCTTCATCGGTCAGATTTCCTACAACGACCGGCGCGTCGTTAATTAACGTCGCAGGATGAATTCCATTTTCAATGGCGGCGGCATAGAGAAACGCCTTGAAATTTGAGCCCGGTTGTCGTTTTGCCTGCGTGGCCCTGTTGAAATTGGACAAGACAAAACCCATACCGCCCACGAGGGCTTTGATGGACCCGTCGTTCGGGTCCAATGATACCAATGCACCTTGCACTCTCGGTACCTGAGCTAACCTGAGGACCTCTCCGTCCCTGCTTACGCGAATAAGGTCTCCAACTGCGATGAGATCTTCTATCTCAGTTGGGCGGGCACTTAGACGGTCTTCAGTTACATATCTCCGTACTTTTTGAAGATCTTCCTGCCATGATAACCGCCCCAGATCTCCCCCTCTAATCAGCAATTCAGCACCTTCAGCGTCGATGGACGTTACGATCGCGGGTAAAAGGTCGGCGACGACGGGCATCGCGCTTAGTGCGCGTTCCCAGCGCATGGTGCGTGTTTCTGGCGCTTCATCTTCGATTGGAGGGTGTTGTTGCTCAGGGCCACGCCAGCCGTGACGATTGTCGTAGGTGATGAGTCCATCGATCACCGAGTCACGTGCGGCCTGCTGCAGGTTTCCATCGACGGTGGTGTGTACAACATAACCGTCGCTGTAAGCAGCATTACCCAATTTTTCTACGGCAACCTGTCGCGCCATTTCTGCGACATAGTCAGCGTCTACTTCTACTTTTAGCCCATAAAATGACGCGACATCGACACTTTTTACAGCAGCGTCGTGCGCGGCTTGGTCAATCATACCTAGCGTCAGCATTCGGCCTAAAATCCAATTACGCCTAACCTCGCTTCGGGAGGGATTGCTGAGCGGATTGTTGCGAGAGGGTGCCTGGGGCACACCGGCCAGCATAGCGTGTTCGGCAAGCGTTAGTTCCGACAATGAGCGCCCGTAGTAG
>CBFHHL010000046.1:0-11610 GCA_965655685.1 Luminiphilus sp. | reverse complement strand
CTCTTTTTACTCTCGAGGCGATCAGCCAAAGCAAAGACGATGCCCTAGCCTCAATCGGTAAAAACAGCGACGAACCCTCGGGCTGGATGCGATTAGAAGTCGCCATCTTCGTAGATAACAGCGACGAAGCTTTAGACTCAGAGTTTTGGGAGATCGAACCAAAGCTCGGGTACCCGACAAACCGACGATGGTTAACTGACTACGCTGAGATCAAGGCGCTGATGGATCAATGGGGTGAGTCCTCAGTAAGTATCGATGCCAACGGCGCTATAGTGATTGCGCCTGAGCCCAAACCGGATCCCGCCCCAACCCTCAAACTTGCACAGACTCCGCAGGAGGATACCGAAAATCTGTGGGATTCTTCACAAGCCATACCTATAGGCAGCACGACTTTAACATCAGCGTCTATCAATGACCGTGGGCAGTCTTCGCCGAATAGCAACGATTTAGGTTACCAAGAACCGACCTCCTCCGGCCTCATACAACAAGCACCCATCGCCGAAAGCGGCTTCGCAAATGCTGACATGGAAACGCTGGGCACCGCTGCGTTGGGTATGTCGGGTCGTCAGTCAACAGACCAGACTAAGCTCCGTCTGAAATCAAGTGGATTGACGGGCAATGAGCCGATTGCAACCGAGTTTTCCGAGCCGATCTCAGAAGTCAATGAGCAACCATCCGGCGGCGCCCGGAAGATACCCCTAGAGAGTCTTCAGGCATCTAGGCCCGACTCTGAAGAGAGCGTCGGCACGTTGGCAATCGATGCATTGGAGACCCATATTGATGGGTCGCACACCTCTGTCAGTAGCGCGCTGAGCGTCGAACCGCCTGGAGATGAAAGCGCTCTCGCCGATGCTATCAAAAGGCAGTCCACAGAGCTCCTCGAGGGCTCAAAAATTGCTGCTACAGACCAATTAGCTAGCCAAGATCCCGCAGAGACGGGAAGAGAATCTGATAACTTCTTTGCGATAGAAGGACTCGGACAGAATTTCAATGGATTGGCTGGCGAACGTGGGATGACATCCGGACTCGCTGATGATCGCACGGGCACAGAGGCCATTAACTGGCTGCCGGACAACGCGGCCCAAGAAGCAACTGAAAGCGCCCCACTTATGGTGGAGCCGACCCCTCCCCCATTACCTGCAAGCTATCAAGCGATGCCGCTTGAGATGCTCGCGCCCGGGCTCGAGAAACTTGAGAAAGAAACAGGGAAGCGCCCGATATCAGTTCTCTCGTGGTTGCAACCCATGAGCGGCGACCGTGATGCCGTCGTTGTAGATAGTTGGTCAGACGAGCGTGCTTTTCCCGCGCTACAGGGAACAGTGAAAATCTCCCGCGGCGAAAATGAGACCGACGGATTCCAGCTATCGACACAGGTGTGGGCAAACACAACAGCACATTATTTTCCTGCCAGACTACCTGCCATCGCAATACCAGCCTTACCACCTCGCGTTTTAATCATTGAGCCCCAGAGCACGCCTAGTGAGGCAGCGGAGGTCCCTAGCGTAGAATTTATCGATATTTCGACAGGCCTGACTACTATCACGTCTTTATCTTCTCAACCGCAAGATACAACCGACATAGATTCAAAAAAGCGTACAGAACCTCCGTTAAAGCATGCCATCGCTCTAAATGAAACCAGAGACCTACGTGAGGGGTACGTGAGATACATCGATCATCCGGTAATTCAAGTTGCGGCCGTATGGAGAGAGCTCAAGTATTCAGAGCTCTATGAATTGGGAGAGGCACAGCGTGTCAGGAAAGACATTGATAGCCTAACTCGATCCTTGGTAACTCAGCAGTCAAAGAAAATACCATTAAACGCAGAGCAACAACCTCCACCACTCAATCAGTAGGCTCGATAGGTGCATGGTGTATGGTCTGCGTGGGAAATGCGATTTCAGCGCCGTGATCCTCCACGATCGCGAGCACTTTCAGAAGAACATCTTCTTTGATCGCGTGATACTCCACCCAGTTCGTCGTTTTAGTAAACGTGTACAAGAAAAAGTCGAGGGACGAAGGCCCCATGTGATTAAAATTGACAATCAGCGTGCGATCCTGAGCTATATCAGGGTGCTCGAGAAGCATGGTATGCACTGACTTGACTATGCTGGCGACCCTTGCCGCATCCTCGTATCTCACCCCTACCGTCTCATAAATACGCCTGTTGGTCATACGTGATGGGTTTTCTAGAGACACACTCGAGAACGTCGAGTTCGGCACGTAGAGAGGTCTTTGATCGAAGGTCCGGATCCTCGTTATACGAAGTCCGATGTCTTCGACAGTTCCCTCGATATTCCGATCTGGGGATCTTATCCAGTCACCAACAGCAAAAGGCCGATCCAGATAGATACTGACGCCCCCCAGGAAGTTTGCTAGAAGGTCTTTCGCCGCGAAGCCAACCGCAATACCACCGATGCCCCCGAAAGCCAGCAAACCCGATACTGAGACGCCGAGCGACTGCATCACCATCAGAAGCACTAAAACCCAAACCGTTATCCGTGCGAGCCTTGCCACCGCGTTGATAGAAGCGCGATCGTCTGAACCTTTAGGCCCACGATGCTCGGAAAGAAGTTCGGCCTCAGTACCTACTGATATTCGGTGTAGCAGCCAGCCAATCAGTAAAATGGCGCCCGTGTCAGCAAGCTGCAAAAGCGTCATGCGCAAGCTGTTAGCCTGCTCAAAAAGCCCAAGCGATATGTACGCAATACAGATCCACATGGCCCACTCTGCCGGTGGCGATATCGCGTAATAAACGACGTCATCCCAACGCGCTGAAGTCGTATCAGCAAAAGAGCCTAGTTTTTGGACCAGCTTTCGAATCACAACATGTGCGACTGCCCCGAGCAACAAAAGTGATCCGAACGCGGTGGGAATTGGGGGCGTTCCTAAAAGATCGCTGAGTGGCAATACCAGATTAAGTATGGATTCCATGCAAATTTCCTATGGTTAATGCCTATAAGCTAAGCATGGAACGGCGCGCGGCCAATACTGTACATTTATACATACTGACGTTATGATCAGTCGATCACGAGGAGCAATGCCATGGCAAAGTTGACGGCTCGACAACAGCAGGTAATGGACGTAATTAAAGGTAGCATCGATGCAACAGGCATGCCGCCCACACGCGCTGATATTGCGCGAGCGCTGGGCTTTAAGTCTGCCAACGCTGCAGAAGAGCACCTCAAGGCTCTCGCCAAGAAAGGCGTCGTTGAGTTGGTTGCAGGGACTTCACGCGGCATAAGGCTGACCGAGCAACATGGTATCCCGATAGTGGGGCGAGTTGCCGCTGGCGCCCCGCTACTAGCCCAAGAACATATCGAGGACTATTGCGACCTCAATTCAAATTTTTTCTCACCACCAGCACATTATTTCCTTCAGGTGTGCGGTGATAGCATGATTAATGCAGGGATCTTTGATGGCGACCTCCTTGCCGTCCATAGCACAAGAGACGTTAGACAAGGACAGATTGCCATTGTACGAATCGATGAAGAAGTCACTGTTAAGCGATGGACCCGTCTTAGCGATACCAGAGTCAACCTAGTCGCCGAAAACGACGCATACGCGCCCATCGAACTGGACTTGAGCCAGGACCAGGTGACGATAGAGGGTATTAGCGTTGGGGTAATTCGACGATAAACTAGCGTAAATACTAGTGAAGCGTTCGAGACTCAGGAGTGTCCGCCGACTCGGAAGACTCCATTTCAACACCGGTCATCTCAGCGATCTTTGCTGCAGCTTGTATACCCGCCTGGATCATGACCTTTGCAACGTCAAGGTTATTATCCATGAGATAAGCGCTCGCCTCTTCCGAGAATTGGATGCTTACTAACGGCTCCGAATCGTCGTCCGCTCGCTGCAGCACGACTTCACCATCACCCAAATCAACAATTTCTAAAAGAGACGAAGACATCTGACAACCTCACAATATGTCGTGTTGTTTTAGTGACAGTAACACTATAGATCGGGTAATGCCACAAACTGAGGCGGGTTTCACGACTCATCAATCGCACCGGAAACACGTTCGATTAGCGCCTCGAGTTGTCGAAAAATCTCACCTGCTGTAACCGAGTCGAAATTCCCACTGGTCACGGCGAGAACATTCTGCGGGCGACGTGCACTTAATCCTGGAGGGATAGGCGCCGTTAATTCCAAAAGCCAGCCCCGCTCCTCCAACAGAGCCATCTCCCTCACCTCGGGAGAAATCGCAATACCTGGAGCCAGTTTGGGTAACTCATTCGCAGAGTGTGGGGGAATAGCGGGCATCTGTACAACGCGTTGGCAAGCTAGCAATTGCCAACCATAGGCATTCAAGAGATGAAGTCGTGCTGCTGGCCCGTAGGCTGCATCGATCGCCGACATTGAATGCGTCTGCTTCGACAGCGCCGCCCTCCAGTCGTCAATGATGATAGACGACATGTAGAGCGAATGGTTTGCATAGGACTGGGCCTGGCTCAATCTATGATCTCTTCCCTACTTTTTCCGCTTAGCTGTGGCTCGCGAATTGGCCTTGGCTTTGGGCTTAACCTTTTTCTTCGCGGTGGGCTTACCAGAACCTTCAGCTATCCATCTGCCCGAACTAAAAAAAGCTTTCCACCCCGTTGCCTTACCGTCTACCTCAGTCATGACATACTGCTCTTTAGTTTTGCGGCTAAAGCGAATCTGGGTGCGATTGAAAGCATCGTCTGTGGTCGGCGCATCCAATAAGAAGTGATACTTAGCATCCAGTTCTGCCTGATGTGGCAATAGCTCATCGACAAAAGGCGCCCGCGTCTCGCGATGCTTAGGGAACTGACTGGCGGCCAGGAATAACCCCGCTGCGCCGTCGCGCAAAATATAGTGATCCTCGACCTTTGTGCAACGCAGTTCCGGCATTGGGATAGGATCCATTTTGGGTGGCGCGGCCTCACCGTTGCGCAACAACTTACGCGTATTGGAACACTCAGAGTTAGTGCAGCCGAAGTACTTTCCAAAACGTCCGGTTTTTAACTGCATTTCAGCAGTACATTTATCGCACTCCAGTGTCGGACCGTCATAACCCTTTATCTTAAAACTGCCCTGCTCCACCAAATAGCCATCGCAATCTGGGTTATTGCCGCAAACGTGGAGCTTTTGAGCCTCATCGATCAAGTAACTATCCATAGCGGAGTTACATTTGAGGCAGCGTTCTTTGGTCAGTAAGAGTCTTGATTCGGCTTCGTCATCCGCGTCAACAGAGACCACCTCATCACCAGGAATCAGATTAACCGTGCTTTTACAACGCTCCTTCGGTGGCAGGTTGTAGCCAGAGCAGCCCAGGAACACGCCCGTGCTTGCCGTTCTGATCTGCATTGGTCGATCGCATTGTAGGCAGGCGATTCCTGTAGCAGTGGGCGCATTTGCCTGCATACCGCCGTCACCCGGCCCCTCCGCGAGCTCAAGCTTGGCACGAAAATCATCGTAGAAAGCATCCAAGACGTCTCGCCAGTCCTTGCGGCCCTCTGCCACCTGATCAAGGTTCTCTTCCATGGACGCCGTAAATCCATAGTCGAGTAAATCCTCGAAACTTTCTTGCAGACGTTGAGTGACAATGTCACCCATTTTCTCAGCGTAAAATCGCCGATTTTCGAGCTTCACGTATCCCCGATCTTGAATCGTGGAAATGATAGCAGCGTAAGTCGACGGACGACCTATGCCGCGTTTTTCAAGCTCTCTCACTAAGCTCGCCTCACCGTAGCGCGCCGGCGGCTTAGTAAAGTGCTGCGAGGGAAGCAACTCGGTCAGGGACAGCACGTCACCCACTTTGTAATCGGGCAAAATAGCGTCGTCCCCCTTACGTGCCATTGGGCTCTGAACCCGCGTATAGCCTTCAAATTCGACCACTCGTCCCTTCGCTGTCATGTCATAACCTGCAGCGCTCACTGTCACCGTGGTACTGAGATAGCGAGCGGGAGTCATTTGGCACGCTACAAACTGACGCCATATAAGCTCATAGAGGCGCTGTGCGTCTCTCTCAGCGTCTTTGAGGGTTTCTGCCCGCACTTGGACGTTTGATGGTCTAATCGCCTCGTGCGCCTCTTGAGCGCCCTCTCGTGCACCATAACGATTAGGCGATTCGGGCAAATAAGCGTCTGGAAATTGCTGGCTAATATAATCGCGACACGACACAACAGACTCGCTACTTAAATTGGTAGAGTCGGTACGCATGTAAGTTATGTGACCCGCTTCGTAGAGGCGCTGTGCAAGTGTCATCGTCTTTTTCACACTGAAGCCGAGACGAGTACTCGCTGCCTGCTGAAGTGTCGACGTAATGAAGGGAGCCGGTGGTCGTGAACTCGTCTTACGGGCTTCTAAATCAGATACTGCGAATGATGAATCGGCAAGTGAAGACACTGCGACAGCTGCATCGACCTGCGATTTCGGCTCAAACGCCTTACCTTCGTATCGCACTACCTCAAAGCGAACCAACGCATCGTCAGATCGCTGCAAGTCAACATGAACCTGCCAATATTCCTCGGGAATGAATGCTCGAATCTCGCGTTCGCGCTCAACAATCAGACGAACAGCCACAGACTGAACACGACCTGCTGACAGGCCGCGCGCGATCTTTGCCCACAGCAAGGGTGAGACCTCAAAACCAACAACACGGTCAAGAAACCGTCGCGCTTGCTGCGCATTTACACGGTTAGTGTCAAGCTGGGTAGGCTTCGAAAAAGATTCTTGAATCGCTCGCTTAGTAATCTCGTTAAACACGACACGTTGGTATCGAGAGTCATCGCCACCTATGATCTCTTTAAGGTGCCAAGCAATCGCCTCTCCTTCCCGATCTAAGTCGGTAGCGAGATAGATAGCGTCAGCTGATTTCGCCAACTTCTTAAGCTCATCAACCACCTTCTCTTTACCGGGCAACACCTCATAACGCGCAGCCCACCCGTTTTTTGGATCAACGCCCATCCGTCGTACAAGTTGTTCGCGCTTTTTCTTCGCTTGGTACCGCAGCTTCTCATCAGGTGCCATTTTGCGCGTGATAGCCGCTTGCGCAGCGCGCTCCTTTGGATCCGAAGCCGGCGAGCTACCTGCAGTAGGCAAATCCCGAACGTGCCCGACGCTCGATTTAACGATGAAGTCCGAGCCCAGATACTTATTGATCGTCTTCGCTTTTGCAGGCGATTCTACAATGACGAGTGATTTACCCATGTAATAACTAACATCTCTAGAAGTGGTATTCGAGACGGCGCACTGCCGCAATCGCCGGAGTGTAAGGGACATAGATGGGCTGAGGTCAAGCACTTAATATGAAATTGGTGTCTGCAGAACTATTCAAAACCCTGGACACTGATCAAGGTATCGAGCGCAGTGATCACCTCATCAACGGCTTCAGTATCTCCTTTTTCATCCCAAAAAACAGACACGTAATCAACGCCTAACTCAAGAATCCACACCCCATCGGGCAGCGATAAAAACCCTTCGATCAACGGCCGTTCCGAGGGCACACTGACCCACACCCCCATTGATTTAACGGCGAGATGCGATGTTTCGAACAGTGGATCACGCTTAGGTCGTCGGCGCCTGTAGGCAACTAGAGATAATTCTGCAGGCATACGAAATCGCGCAGGAATCTCGGGAGTTACTCCCAATTTGACGGAGATAGCCTTATCCATCGCGTGTGCTCTGACTTTAGCCTCATAGCGCTGAGCCTCCGAGGGAAGCGCTGACATCAGCGGCGCCACCGCAACGGCAATGATTAACAAAATCCAAACAATCGACACAACGGTCTCCGTCTCCAACTTCTGCCCGCACTAACAAAACTCATGATACGTCTAGCTCCACCAAGGTCGGCTACGCTGCTAATGAACCCAAAAATTAGGAATAGTGCCTCGCACTGCCTCTTGTAGCCTGTCATTGTTCAGGCGCGCAAGTCATTCAGCGAGGCTGTGAACATCTTACGGGTTTTGAATGTTGGTAGTTCTCGGGAGCACAGCGCGGTATTCTTCCCCAATAGTCAGCTCCGCGAGATTCTATTATGGCTTACAAACGACTACTTGTTGCCATCGACCTGGGCGCAACTTCCGATCAAATTGCGACCAAAGCAACTACCATGGCGCGAAATCAGCAGGCAGAGATTCATCTGCTACACATTGTAGAGCCGCTTTCCCTGACTTACGGCGCGGATCTGCACCTGGACACCTCAGAACTGCAGGAAGAGATCAATGAGCAAGCAGACACGCATCTGGCGCGACTCGCCACTCACCTAAACATTCCAGAACAGCACTGTCACCTTAGAAGCGGACGCCCTGAGCACGAAATACCCACACTAGCAAAGCAAATCAGTGCTGACCTTATTGTGCTTGGTAGCCACGGAAGATGGGGACTTGAGCTACTCTTGGGCACAACAACTGACAGCGTCCTTGGCGCCGCTGATTGTGATGTTCTGGCCGTGAGAGTTGATAGAGAAAAATAGTCTTAGGCAGAAAAACGCTCAATATCGAGGGTATCAAAAGGCCAGCAAAGCTCACCGTTCTCAGCCCGGTGCAAAACAGGGATACGGACCCCATACTTTCGCACAAGACCAACATCAGTACTGATATCCACCGCAGTGAAAGGAATATTAAGATAATCGAGCATCTCTTCCGCTTGCTCGCATAAATGACAACCGGGACTCGTATATAGTGTGAGGCTCATAGAAATGATGATTCCTTTTTCCTAAATCATTACCCGACAATTCATTTAATCGAGCCGCGTATGGATTTATCGAAAACGCTGACTATTTACGGGAGAAAACCTGTACTTGAGGCGATAAACGACAAAACACTCTCGCCACAACGCCTGCACCTTGCAGAGAGTAACAAGCCGGGGGGCATTGTAAGTCAGATTGAAACAGGCGCCAAAAAACGAGATATCCCAATCAGCTACCACGATAGACTGGCTCTATCTCGCATATCTAAAAATGGGAAGCAGGATCAGGGTGTGGCGCTGGATCTTTTCTGCCCTAACTACAACACCCTGGAGGGATTGCTGTCAGATCGCGCACAACACCCGGACAAGCGTTTTAAAGGGCTGCTACTAGACGGCATAACCAATCCACAAAATGTTGGCATGATTATCCGTTCGGGGTGCGCCGCCGGCATTGATGCGATCTTTTATCCAAAAAAATCAGTTGCGACCCTAGGGCCACTGGTCATCAAAGCGTCAGTTGGGACCGCGTTTAGAGCTCCGATCGTTTTTTGTGAGGAACCTCTCAGCTGCATGAAAACCCTTCAGGCAGATGGCATTAACATTGCCGTTATGGATAGCCACGCTGAGGCGTCACTTTTTGATGAAAAGGATCGCGCCAATACGGTATTTGTTTTGGGTGGTGAGACAGACGGTGCTTCCGCCGAAATGAAAAACGCAGCGAACGTGTCGCTGCGCATTCCTATGGAAAATGGCGTTGAATCACTGAACGTTGCGGTAACAGCAGCACTTATAAGCTTCTTGAGCTAATAGGCGCTCGCTAGTGTTTTACTGATCGCCAGCCGCCGCTAAGTCAGGCGCTTCGGCCTGGCCGTTTTCAACCGCCAACCAGGCTTGGCGAAGGACGTAGGTCCTAATGGCCTCAATTTCCTCGGCATCAAGAATATCGTCGAACCTTCGCATACCATTTTGTGACAAAGCGCCATCCTTCACAATCGCCGACCATGACTGTGCCGTTGCCGCCATAGCCGACCATCGAAGATCGGGCAATACACCGGAGCTGATGGCATAAGCGCCATGACAGAACATGCAGTTTTCGGCAAAGCGTTGCATACCAAGCTGCCACGACTCCGCGTCACCAGCGAGCGCAGCCTTCGGCGTCTCCACAACGTTGTACGCCAGAGGGTTAGGCATCTCTGCAGTACCGCCCAGCTTAAAGCTTACAACCCGACCCGGCTCTGCCGATACGGGCTTCTCCAGGGCAACACCATAGGTAAGATTCGACGTACTACCCCAGCCTGAGAGAACCGAAACGTATTGCTCTCCATCAATCTCGTACGTCATCGGTGCCGCAGAAGCATCACCAGAAAGTTTACCCGTCCATACTCGATCACCCGATGAGGCATCATAAGCGACAAACTCGCCTGCTTTGTTCCCTTGAAAGACAAGCCCACCATCCGTACTTAAAGTGCCGCCGTTGAAGGCCTGTGGAAACGGTACCATCCATGCAGGTTTACCTTTCACTGGATCCCAAGCGACCAACGTCCCGCCATCAAGCGTTTTAGTAAACTCGATAGTCCCCTCGGGGAACTCGTACGCCCAGCCAGCCGCGTAATTATATCCAATATTCCAAAAGCTCTTCGCATTCTCCGCTTTTTCATCCATTGAATAGACCATGGGCAGAGCGACATTGGTTGGAATATAAACAAGGCCTGTATCAGGGTTAAACGACATAGGATGCCAATTGTGTGCCCCAGTAGGACCCGGATAGACAACATAGTTATCGAGGTCGATCGCCTCCTGCAAAATCACAGGCCGGCCGTTTTCATCCACTTCCCCCGTAGTCCACGTCTGCTCAGCAAACGGTGTCGCTGATAAAAGCTCACCATCGGCCGCATCCAAGACATAGAAAAATCCGTTCTTGGGCGCCTGCATCACTACACGTCGCATTGCACCATTCTCACCCAGCGGGAGTTCCGCTAAGAGCATTTGTTGCGTGGCGGTAAAGTCCCACTGGTCACGTGGTGTTGTTTGGTAGTGCCAACGATATGCGCCTGTATCGGCATCCACAGCGAGAATGGAGGACAGGAACAGGTTGTCATAAGCACCGCTGAAATCACCCTCAGGGTCTCGTACCGATGCGTTCCACGGTGATCCGTTGCCAACCCCAATCAGAACTTGATCATTCACAGTGTCGTAGACAATCGAGTCCCACACCGTACCGCCACCACCGTCAGTAGTCCAAGCGCCTGTGTCGCCCCAGCTATCGTTAGCAAGCTCAGCAAAGATTGCGTCCGATGCTGCACCGTCGGGCTCTTTGTTGGGATTAGGCACGGTGTAAAAACGCCAGGCTTCCTCGCCTGTCTCGACGTTGTAAGCCGTGACGTAGCCCCGGACACCGAGCTCGGCGCCCGAATTACCAATAATCACCTTGTCCTTAAATACGCGAGGCGCGCCGGTAATGGTGTAGGGCTTGGATTGATCAACCGTGACGTTACTCCAGAGAACCTCACCTGTTGCAGCGTCCAACGCTTCTAAGCGGCCGTCGAAGACGCCGACGAAGACTTTCCCCTTATGAACGGCAACGCCGCGGTTAACGACGTCACAGCAGCCCTTGGCAGCGTCTTCACCTGAGACCTGCGGATCGTAGGTCCAAAGCTCCTCACCGGTTTTGGCGTCAATCGCATAAACGACAGACCATGATCCAGACACGTACATAACGCCGTCTACAACGATGGGGGTAGCTTCCGCGCCACGAGGCTTGTCCATGGTGTAAACCCAGCTAACACCGAGATCTTGAATGGTATCGCCGTTTATCGATGCCAACGATGAGTGTCGTGTCTCGTCGTAGGAACCACCATAGGTCAACCACATCTCGGGCTCTTCAGCCGCCTTCATAATGCGGCCTGTATCAACCGCCGCCACGGCGGGCGTTGCAGCTGCTGATGTATCGACCGATAC
>CBFHHL010000045.1:0-3967 GCA_965655685.1 Luminiphilus sp. | reverse complement strand
GACCGGGTTAGCTCAGGGGGTGGAGCGCTTCATGCCGCATCTCGCAGACAAAATTCACGCACGAGCATTGCGAGTGCCAACACTGAACGTATCATCGCTCGATGTCGTTTTGGCGGTGGGTGTCGATACGACAGTGGAGAGCGTCAATCAAATGATTCGTGATGCGAGCTCCAGGTTCGCGGGTGTTCTCACGGTCAATGATGAGCCACTCGCCTCGTGTGATTTTTTGGGTATGGACGCGTCCTGCATTGTCGATGCGACGCAAACGCAGGTCAGCGCAGGCGGACTGATCAAGTTAATGATTTGGTTTGATAACGAGTGGGCATTTGCCAATCGAATGGTAGATATCGCCATCGCAATGTCAGATTTTGAAGACGAGAAGGCATCCGTCCAGCAAACTATTGCGAATTGAAGTTTACAGGAGACCGGGAGTTTATATGCGCTCGATGAATCAATTATCGCTATCCGGTAAGAGGGTTTTGATCCGTGAGGATCTAAACGTGCCGATTCGAGATGGCAGAGTCTCAAATGACGCGCGGTTGCGAGCCGCTGTGCCGTCTATCAAGGCGGCTATTGATGCCGGTGCTCATGTGATCGTCATGTCGCACCTCGGAAGACCTATTGAAGGCGAGTTCGATGCGCAATACTCGATGGCCCCCGTGGCTGATGCGCTTTCAGAGCTTTTGCGAATACCGGTTCATTTGCAGTCCGATTGGCCGTCTGGTGCACCCGAGTCGGGTGAGATCTGGCTGCTCGAGAACGTTAGATTTAACGAGGGTGAAAAAGCCAATGCCGATGAACTTGCAAAGCGCTACGCAGCGCTTTGCGACGTATTTGTTATGGATGCCTTTGGCACCGCACATCGCGCCCAGGCATCAACGCACGGGGTAGCTAAATTTGCTGCCGAGGTTTGCGCAGGGCCCTTGCTTGCAGGAGAGCTCGAGGCTTTGGCGAAGGCCTTGAGTGCACCAGCGACACCCATGGTGGCTGTGGTTGGCGGGTCAAAGATTTCGACAAAATTGGCTGTACTCGAGCGGCTGTCTGAGGTGTGTGACCAGTTGGTTGTCGGTGGTGGGATTGCGAATACGTTTCTTGCAGCCGCGGGCTATCCCGTTGGCAAATCCCTTTGTGAGACGGACTTGATACCCACGGCTAGGGCGCTTATGGCGAAGACTCAGATTCCCTTACCCATCGATGTTGTTGTAGCCAAAGAGTTTTCTCCCTCTGCCGAGGCAAAGGTAAAGTTAGCGGCGGACGTGGCGGATGACGATATGATTTTGGATATTGGCCCCTTGTCGCAGGATCGCATGGCAGAGGTGCTTTTGTCGGCGGGAACGATTTTGTGGAACGGCCCGGTGGGCGTCTTCGAATTCGACGCGTTTTCTGGCGGTACGCGAGCGCTCTCCAATGCCGTCGCTGAGAGCGCGGGTTTTTCGGTTGCAGGCGGCGGCGACACACTGGCCGCTATCGATCAGTTTGAGATTGCCGACAAGGTGTCGTACATATCGACGGGTGGCGGCGCCTTTTTAGAGTTTGTTGAGGGCAAGACCTTGCCTGCGGTTGCGATACTGGAGAACCAAACGGGCCGTTGATTCTGTATCAACATTAATGAGCTTATTAGGAGAAGATAATGGCGCTTATTAGCATGCGACAGCTACTCGATTATGCGGCGGAGTATCAGTTCGGTATCCCTGCGTTTAATGTGAACAACCTCGAGCAAACGCGGGCCATTATGGAGGCGGCTGACCAGTGCGACTCGCCCGTGATCATGCAGGCGAGTGCCGGTGCTAGGAAATACGCGGGAGCGCCTTTTTTAAGGGCAATGATGGAAGCGGCGGCTACTGAATTTCCCCATATCCCGATTGTTGTTCACCAGGATCACGGTACGTCACCCGCAGTTTGCCAACGTTCAATTCAGCTGGGCTTCACGTCCGTCATGATGGACGGCTCTTTGGGGACCGACGGTAAAACACCCATGGACTACGACTACAACGCGAGTGTGACGCGTCAAGTGGTCGAGATGTCGCACGCTTGCGGGGTCTCAGTAGAGGGTGAGCTGGGCTGTTTGGGATCGCTTGAAACAGGTGAGGCTGGAGAGGAGGATGGTGTTGGTGCCGCGGGGAAACTTACGCACGATCAGATGCTGACAGACCCCGACGAGGCGAAGCAGTTTGTTGCCGATACTCATGTGGATGCGCTCGCTATTGCCTGCGGTACTAGCCACGGTGCTTACAAGTTCACCCGACCGCCCACAGGGGATATCTTGGCCATTGATAGGATAAAGGCCATCCACACAAACATTCCCAATACACACCTCGTCATGCACGGCTCCTCTGCAGTTCCGCAGGAGTGGTTAGCCGTTATCAATGAATACGGCGGCGAGATCCCTGAGACTTACGGCGTCCCCGTTGAGCAGGTTGTCGAGGGCATTAAGCACGGCGTTCGGAAGGTAAATATTGATACGGACTTACGACTTGCGTCGACGGGTGCGATTCGCCGTTTTTTGGCCGAGAACCCGGCCGAATTTGATCCCCGGAAGTATTTTAAAGAGAGCCTAGTTGCTATGCGCGATATTTGCAGTGCTCGTTTTGAAGCATTCGGCTGTGCGGGTCACGCGTCTAAGATCACACCGCTTTCATTGTCAGAAATGCACGAGCGATATAGTAGCGGCAGTCTGTGAGTCCGAAGAGCGATGTTTTGCGACGCCCGCTCAGACAAATAGGGGCGAAGGCCCGCGCAATCGCGTAGACTCGCGGTTTTTGTTTGCGCTTTGCCATGACTGACCCTTATATCGACAAAATCCTGAGTGCTGACGTTTACGAAGTCGCCAAGGAAACGCCACTTACAGAGGCGCCGTCGCTGTCGGAGCGGTTGGCCTGCGACGTATACCTAAAGCGGGAAGATCTTCAACCGATTTTCAGTTTTAAATGTCGCGGTGCCTACAACAAGATGGCCTCGCTATCGGCCGAGCAACGAGCGCGTGGTGTTGTTGCGGCCTCAGCAGGCAATCATGCGCAAGGCGTGGCATTGGCGGCGCAAAAGTTGGGTGTCGACGCGACCATCGTAATGCCGGTTACCACACCCTCAATTAAGGTCGACGCAGTTCGTCGACGCGGTGCCAACGTCGTGTTGCAGGGCGATGCTTTCGATCAGGCATCAGAATATGCCAATGCGCTCGTAGAAAAGCGCGGCGCGACTTACCTCCATCCTTTCGATGATCCGAGCGTGATTGCAGGCCAAGGAACGGTAGGTGTTGAGGTGGCGAGACAGGCTCGTGCGCCTGTAGATTACGTCTTTATTCCGTGCGGTGGCGGCGGTTTGCTTTCTGGTATGGCGGTCTATCTCAAGCATGTCTGGCCGGAAGTAACTATTATTGGCGTCGAGCCAGCAGATGCTGCCTGCGCACTTGCGGCGAGAGAGAACGGGAGCCGGGTGACCCTAGATGAAGTCGGTTTGTTCGCCGATGGTTGTGCGGTCGCGCGTGTAGGGGAGGAAACCCACCGAGTCATCAGCCAGTACGTTGATGAAATTATTACCGCCACAACCGATGAGATGTGTGCCGCAGTAAAAGATATCTTTGATGATACTCGCGCTATTGCGGAGCCCGCGGGTGCGCTCTCAATAGCGGGAATGAAGTCCTACATCGCTAAGCATCAGCTGAAGGGTAAGTCGGTGATTGCGGTGTTGAGTGGCGCTAATACCAATTTTGATCGATTGCGCTATATCTCCGAGCGCACTGATATTGGCGAACGCCGCGAGGCCGTCCTGAGCGTCACGATCCCCGAGAAACCCGGTGCCTTTCGGGCGTTTTGTGGTGCTATTGGAAAGCGCAATATCACCGAGTTTAATTACCGGGGTACTGATAATAGCTCTGCCAATGTATTTGTTGGGTTAACCGTAGCACCCATGAGCAATGACGTAGCGGAGTTGACCGCTAAGTTATCGGCGTCAGGTTACCAGGCCCTGG
>CBFHHL010000044.1:0-3639 GCA_965655685.1 Luminiphilus sp. | reverse complement strand
ATCCACATCGACTCGATACTCCATGCAAGTGAGTTCATTAACGAAAAGCTGATAAACGCTAAACAGCCAGCACGCACCACGGGGAGCCGCCCGAAGTTATCTGACAAGGGACCAAAAAATAGCTGGCCTAGCGCTACCCCAATCATAAAAATTGAAAGCGTTAACTGGCCTTCCGACACCGAAGCATCCAATGCACCAGACATGGCTGTGATGGCTGGAAGATATAAATCGGTAGATACAGGAATGAGGGCGAGAAGCCCTGTTATGGTTGCGAAGGTCAGGGTTTCGCGACGACTAAAACCAGATTTTTGCACGCTCAATTTACAGTGGGCGTCTCGAGAGGAATAACTGGACACACCTCTGGGATGAAATATTGGCCGTTTTCCATGTCCATTAGGTCGAGACCAATTGCGCTGCCGTTTGTGAGCACAGCGAGGCGGATTATGTAAGCCGTGCTCGCGTGCTTTACCTCGACCATTTGGAACGCTGTTACGCCCGCACCGACTTCTTCAGCCAAGCGAACCGCCGTGTGTTCCATGTAGACCTTTGCTTGGCCGGGCTCCATAGGTGTCAACGACTGCTCCAGGACTTCGTGCAAGTGATTTTCTATTGCTCTTTTGTTCTCGTCAGCTGTTAATGCCGCTGATATGTAGCTTCGATTTGCGTTCATAGTTACCCACCCCCGAAGGCGAGGCGAGTCTAACACTAACGAAAGTACATTGCGCTACTGGATGTTCGCGCAAGGCGTGGTAGACTTCGCGGCCTGTCAAATACGACGGCCCCTCCGCCCGTAGCTCAGCTGGATAGAGCACCAGGCTTCGAACCTGGGTGTCGGGAGTTCGAATCTCTCCGGGCGGGCCATATATAAAGACACCTCAGAAAGGGGATGTTTTTGTATGTGGGATCTGAAAAGAGTTCGAGCTCCCGAGTTCGAGTCGAACGCAGTAAGGCTAAGGAGGCGCAACCGACGCTAATCTGCACAAGGGTGCGACAATAAAAAGCGCCTCGCCACCCGCTTACGAAACACTCCCTATCGCTCAGTGAGTCACTCCCCTTCAAATCTCAAACTGCACTCACTTCGTCAGCGAGGGCCTCGCGTGATGGTTTCGCTTGTTGTGTGCTAGCCTGTCTGCTCCCAAGGGACGAGAAGTTTAATTCCATGTGTGACGAAAATACGGTTCAAGATGCGGAAGATTTAGGAAGGGCTGGATCGATAACCCGCCGCGAGTTCAACACCCTGGCCGCGGGTGCTGCGGCAGCCTTTACCCTGCCAGCTGTGGCAAATGCAAAGGCGGTTTCTGCGACTGACGTGATAATAACTACACCAGACGGAAACTGTGACGCTTTTTTCGTTTATCCATCCGAGGGTAAGCACCCTGCGGTGTTGATCTGGCCGGATATTTTGGCGCTGAGAGCTTCGTTCAGAACAATGGCAACGCGGTTAGCAGAGAGTGGTTACAGCGTACTCTGTATTAATCCCTATTATCGTGATGCGGTAGCGCCCGTCGTCGAGGCGGGTGAAAGCTTTCAAGACGCCTCGACCCAGAAAAAGGTGCTGCCGATGTATCGCAATTTGTCGCCAGAGACGCACAGAACCGATGCAAGAGCTTTTGTCGATTGGCTCGATGCACAAAGTCCCGTAGATACATCGCGGTCTATAGGAACCATGGGCTATTGCATGGGCGGTCCTATGGTGATGCGCGCGGCTGCGGAGCGTTCTGATCGAATTGGCGCTGGATGTGCCTATCACCCTGTCTCGTTGGCGACAGAAGATGATGACAGTCCGCATCTCCTGATTTCCAAGATGAACGGCCAATTTTTGATTGCGTTGGCTGAGAACGACGACGAGCGCAACCCCGATGACAAGTCAGTTTTGCGAGAGGCCTTTTCTGCCGAGGGACTCACTGCCGAGGTGACTGTGTTTGAGGGGGCGCTGCATGGGTGGTGTGTACTGGATTCTCGTGTTTATAACGAGGGCGCGGCTGAAGTGGCTTGGGCGAAGACGCTCGAACTACTCAAGTCTGCGCTCTAAAGCCCGGTGTCTTGAGAGCAATGCGTTTGACTCGACCAGGCACAGCACTGCCTCATTTGACTAGCTTCGTGAACCATTGGACTGCTAGTACGAAGATTTACCCGGATCAGTTCCACAAAACGCTTGAGAGCCAAGATAGATGTGTGGTCGCTACACACTAACGGCGTCGAATAAACCTGATTTGGCGACGCTCGAATTCAAGGTCCCTGACAGGCGCAATATTACGCCGCAGTCCGATGTGTTGGTTGAAACACGACTCGATGGCTTCAGGCTGATGCCATGGTCACTCTCGCCCTCGTGGGCTACAACACCGATGCACTTGTTTAATGCGCGCCTGGAAACCCTCGACGAGAAGCCCTCGTTTAAAGGCAGCTTACGCTGTGTCTTCATGGCGGATGGCTGGTATGAATGGCAGCGCTCAGCGAGAAATAAACAGCCCTGGTATCACCATAGAGAAGGAGAGTTACTGCGTTTCGCGGGTGTTTATCATCCGTTCAGTGGTTGTGCGATCGTAACGACGGCAGCCCAACCTGCTATTGAGCATATTCACCATCGCCAGCCTGTATTGCTGACGGCGCAAACCGCCGCAGGGTGGTTGGCGAGTGCGGCGGCTGCAGATTGTGTGACTGACTATCCTGTCGCTTTTCATCAAGTTTCTGACCGAGTTAATAATGCGATAATTGATTCGCCTGAGCTGCCCTTACCCATTCAAAAAAATGCTTCCATTGATCCTCAAAGGACGCTTTTCTGAGGGAATCGCTGAGAGAGTAGCGCGCTAGTTCTCATTGGCGACTAGTGACTGCTGGCCTGATTCGTCTGTCGCGTTCCCAAATCGAATCGCTGGTTTTTAAGAAAGGGTGCGATGAGCTGTCCCATCATTGTCATGGGGTAATCAGGGGACCCACCAATTCCGATATCGTCACGGGGGCGCTCACCTTTCACTTTGTGGAAGGTGCCGAACAAAATATCCCATACGATGAATTCACCACCGTAATTACAGTCACCAATCGCTTTGTTGGGGTAGTGGTGATATCGGTGATTATCGCCGATTGAAAATATGTACTCCCAAAAGCCCAACTTAAGATCAATGTTTGAATGTTGGAAAATGCCTATGCTGAGCTGCATGAAGAGAGCCACCATGACGATCTCAGCAGAGGGTTGAAGCAAAGCGAACGGCGCTGCAAATAAGATGGCCTGGACAATGACCTCCACCGGATGAGTGCGAATCCCGTTTAACCAATAGAGCCGCTTCACGGAATGGTGTGATGCATGGAAACGCCATAGGAAAGCATTTTCATGGAGTGCTCGATGCAACCAGTAGCGGAAAAAATCCTTAATTAATATAAACAGCATGACTTGAACAGCACCGGGGAGCTCATTTGGCCAAAGTGAATGCCCGTAGGGCTCTAGGAATTCCACGAGTGAGACGAGAAATAGCGCCTGTATCAGATATTTAGCGAAGCCATTCCAAAATGCATTTGATATGAACATCATGATGTCAACTGTCATGTCGTTACCGCCTTCGAGCCAGTTGCGGCTGAACGGCATAAGCCGTTCAAGAGGGGCTGCAAATAGGCCGTAGACCACCGGTATCAGTGCTAGCGTGC
>CBFHHL010000043.1:0-7542 GCA_965655685.1 Luminiphilus sp. | reverse complement strand
GTAGCAGAAGTCAGACGCGTGTGAGGTCGAACCAATGTCAGTGGGGATAGCAGACTTCTCGAGTCCTACAATGTCATCCCAACCCTCCTCGATGAGGTGATGGACCACTGATGCACCGACGATACCACCCTGTCCGATGACAACAACCCGCGCGTGTTGTGGAAGGTCTGCCATGTAAATCTCCTCTGGCATGCTTATTGTTTTAGGTTTCCGAGTGTATGCGGTGATTGGCCTGAACGAAATAGAATGCCGTGTTATTTGCAGATGATTTATGTAACCAACTTCGCGTCTACCCCTCACGTGTTACCAAGTAGCATTTACGGGTGATTGGTTATAGGTCTAGTACGCGAATTTGCGGATCGGAATATCATCGTGGGAGGTGAGAGCACCGTGGTGCACCCGAGCGCTAAATCGCCAGTTCGAGGCCCGCTATAGGGCTGTATTGAGTGGAAAAGATTGTCATTGCTTGCCGAATCCCACTGATGGGGGTAAACCTAAAGAAGCGAGATTCCAGAGGGTCTTGCTCAATTGAAAAAGTGGAAGGATCTGATGTTTAGCAGTAATGAAACGATTACCGCGATCAGTGGTATCACCGTCGGGCACGTCACTGATGAGCAAAACGCTACCGGTGTAACCGTTATCCGTTTTGCGGGGGACGGGGCGACAGCGGCTGTTTCGGTACAAGGCGCCGCGCCCGGAACACGTGAGACTGATTTACTTGAGCCTGGCAACTTAGTAGATAAAGTTCATGCCATCGTTCTTGCGGGGGGTAGCGCTTACGGCTTGGATGCAGCCTCCGGCGTTGCGACGGCACTAGAAGGAGAGGGGCAGGGCCTTGCTGTACTGCCTGATGTTGTGGTGCCGATTGTGCCCGCTGCTGTCCTTTTTGATCTGGCTATTGGCTCTTCAAAAATTCGGCCCACGTCGGAGTGGGGAAAGCAGGCGGTGCACGACGCCTCGCCAGAGCCCGTGAAGTCAGGCAATTTAGGTGCGGGTACAGGTGCTACTGTAGGTAAGTTGGCAGGACCTATGTTTGCCACCAAGGGTGGCCTGGGTAGCGCCCTGTTGCGACTTCCCGACGGGACTAAAGTAGCTGCGCTGGTTGCGGTCAACGCCGTAGGTGAGATCGTTAATAGTGCAACGGGAGCTGTCATCGCAGGTGTTCGTGGGTCGGAGAAAGGCGCGTACCGCCCTGCGGTCGATATTGCCATGGGGCTTTCAGACGGACAGGGGCCAATTGGATCCAACACTACGATCGGTATTGTCGTGACGGATGCGCCGCTTACGAAAGCTGATTTAAAGAAAGTTGCTGAAATGGGGCACGATGGGTTTGCGCGAGCGATTCGGCCCGTGCATACGCAATTTGATGGTGACGCTCTCTTTGCCGTCTCTACTGCTACTACCGACAAAAATGCGGAGGAGGCCCTAAACTTTCCCGCCAACCTTAATTCGATCGGTGTGGCGGCAGCTAGAGTGGTCGAGTCAGCAATCATTGATGCCGTCACCGCTGCTGAGTCTCTTTCAGGGTGCGTGGCGAGTCGGGATTGGTGAGCCTGTCAAATATTCCGCTAAGCGGCACTGGGACCCGAAATACTGCGGTTTTTCTGGGTTTCTCCCTTGACGGGTTAGTGGGGAATCCCTAGACTTCGCCCCCTTAGTTGCAGCGCCGAGGGTGCTGTGGGAGTGCCTTCGACGATACCAGCGTCGAAACAAGGGGCATTGCAAAGACTTGATGCGGGGTGGAGCAGCCTGGTAGCTCGTCGGGCTCATAACCCGAAGGTCGTCGGTTCAAATCCGGCCCCCGCTACCAACATAGCGCGATGGTTTGGCGCTGCATTTGAGGCCCCTTGTTTGGGCCTTTTTTGTGTCTGAAATTTGCCGAGGACGGCGATGAATACGATGGGTGGTAAAGAGAGTCAGTTGCTCACCATGCTTGAACCAACGGTGGAGATGTTGGGCTTCGAGCTGTGGGGCCTTGAGTTATTTAGCCCTAATCGCAGGCCGACGTTGCGGGTTTATATCGACAAGGAGCAAGGTGTCACCGTCGACGACTGCGCTTCAGTCAGTCGTCATGTGGGCGGTGTGTTGGATGTTGAAGACCCTTTTGTTGGAGAATACACACTTGAGGTGTCGTCACCAGGGATCGATCGCCTGCTGTTCAAGCGAGATCAATTTGAAGCGTATGTAGAGCAACCTATCGAGGTAAAGCTGCGCTTTCCGTTTGACGGAAGACGAAAATTTCGAGGGTGGTTTTTGGGGTTTGACGGCGACGATATTATCGTCCGCGTCGACAAGCACGAATATCTGTTGCCTCTGAGCAGTGTAGATAGAGCTCGCGTAGAGCCAACGGCGGAGTGGATAGAGCGAGCCAGACCTGCCGCAATTACTGAATTAAATGAAAGCGTTAAAGAGGGCGACGCAGTCCTCGATCACAGTGAGAAATAGGGAATGAGCAAAGAAATTTTGATGGTCGCCGAAGCCGTTTCAAATGAAAAAGGCGTTTCTGAAGACATTATCTTTGAAGCAATCGAGCTGGCACTCGCCACTGCGACAAAAAAACGGTACGACGAAGAGTCGGACATTGAGGTGGTTATCGATCGAAGCTCGGGCGAATACGTCACGAAGCGCAGATGGTTAGTCGTTCCCGATACTGAATTGGCATTGCTCGGTACGCAATTTACTACCGAGGAAGCAATTGAGGTGGATACAAACCTTCGACCCGGTGATGTTCACGAAGAAATCATTGAGAACGTCGGTTTTGGTCGCATCGCCGCACAGACCGCAAAGCAGGTGATTGTTCAGCGAGTCCGTGAGGCAGAGCGCGCGCAAGTCGTTGATCTGTATAAAGATCGGATGGGTGAGTTGTTAGCGGGCACTGTTAAGAAAGTGACTCGAGACAACATTATTTTGGACCTCGGCAACAACGCAGAGGGTTTGCTGCCTCGCTCAGAACTCGTAGGCCGCGAAACGTTCCGAATGAACGACCGTGTTCGCGCGATCCTCACTGAGATCAATGAGGAGGCACGTGGTCCTCAGCTGATCATGTCTCGCGCATGCAAGGAAATGCTCACTGAGCTTTTCAAAATCGAGGTGCCAGAGATTTCAGAGGGCGTGATTCAGATTCGCTCCGCCGCGCGCGATCCCGGCTCACGAGCTAAGATCGCCGTTAAGACAGGCGATCAACGCATCGACCCCGTAGGCGCCTGTGTGGGTATGCGTGGTTCACGTGTTCAAGCGGTTTCAAACGAGCTCGACACTGAGCGTGTTGACATCATTCTCTGGGACGACAACCCCGCCCAGTTGGTTATTAACGCGATGTCTCCTGCTGAAGTGGAGTCGATTGTTGTCGACGAGGAAAGCAACACCATGGAAGTGGCTGTCGCGGAGGATAACCTCGCGCAGGCGATTGGTCGTGGTGGTCAAAACGTGCGTCTGGCGTCTGAATTAACCGGCTGGACGATCAATGTCATGAGCACTGACGAGGCGATTGAGAAGCAAGAAGCCGAGGCCGGTGAAGTCATGGAGACCTTCATGAAAGCGTTGGACGTCGATGAAGACGTTGCCGCCGTTTTGGTTGAAGAGGGTTTCACAACCGTTGAAGAAGTTGCTTACGTCCCATTGGAAGAGATGGCTGATATCGAGGGCTTTGATGAAGATATCGCGGAAGAGCTTCGGGCCCGAGCCAAGGATGCGTTGCTCACGATGGCGATTGCTTCTGAGGAGGAGCTTGGTGCCAATGAGCCAGCACAGGATTTGCTTGAAATGCGCGGCATGGATAAACAACTCGCGTATGTTCTCGCGAGTATGGACGTAGTAACGATGGAAGATCTTGCAGAGCAAAGCGTTGACGAGCTCATGGAGATCGAAGGCATGACCGAGGAATGGGCTGCTGAGCTCATTATGACTGCTCGCGAACCGTGGTTTGCGGAAGAGGGAGAGACTGCCTAGCTGAACCAACAATCAGCAGCGCAGACGATCAACAGCGAGATTAGAGAGACAAAAGAATGGCTGAAGTAACCGTAGAGCAGTTGGCAAAGACCGTAGGTACCGATGCGGCAAAACTGCTGTCGCAGATGAAGGATGCGGGACTACCCCACAAGGCATCCGATGAAATCGTGTCGGACGACGACAAGCGTACATTGCTCTCGCACCTTAAGCGAAGTCACGGCGGCACGGATGAAGCGCCTCGTAAAATCACGCTGAAGCGCAAGTCGGTTAGCACACTTAAGACGGGTGGAAGCTCTGGGAAACGAACGGTCAACGTTGAGGTGCGAAAGAAGCGCACTTACGTAAAACGACCGGAAGTTGAAGAGGTTCCGGAGGTCGAGGAAGAAGTAACGGCCGATATGGTAAATCTGGAAGTGGCTGCTGCGGCTGAGCCAGTGGCTCCTGATCCAGAAGTTCCAGCGGTTGAAGAGCCAGCATCCGACCCAGAACCCATTGAGCCTGTCGCAGAGGAACCTGAGGTTGAGGAAGTAGCTGCGGCTCCAGAGGCCGAACCTGAAATCGAAGAGGATCCTCGAAACATGGATCCTGAAGTGCTGCGTCAGCGGGCAGCAACACGCCGCCGATTAGAGGAAGAAGCGCGTCAGCGTAAACTCGATGAGGCAGTTGCGGCGCGTAAGGCTGAGGAAGAACGGAAAATCGCTGAGCGGGAGGCCGCTCAGAAGGCGGCTGCAGCAGAGACAGTTGAAGCTACACAAGGCGATAAGCGTCCCAAGCGACTTCATGAAGCACCTAAGCCTGCGGGTGGACGTGACTCTGACGACAGTCGTCGTAACAAGTCCGGTCGCGGACGACTCGATCGATCGAATATGTCGGGTGCTCGTGGTAAGCAACGTGGTCACAATCTCTCGCTATCTGAGCTCGAAGCCGCAGAGGGTGGCAGGAGCCGGGGGCGCGGCGGCAAGCGCAGACGGTCGGGTGACGATCAAAATCAGCACGCTTTTGAGCAGCCAACGGAGAAGATTGTTTACGATGTAGAGCTGCCTGACAATATCAGCGTCGGTGATCTTGCCCAGCAGATGGCGGTTAAGGCAGGTGTCGTCATCAAAGAACTTATGAAGCTTGGTGTCATGGCAACCATCAATCAAATGATTGATCAGGATACGGCAAGCCTCGTTGTTGAAGAGCTGGGGCATCGAATCAAGCTCAAATCCGACGACGAGTTGGAAGAACGCCTCGAAGAGTCAATGGCGAATCACGAGGGTACGCCTGAGCTTCGAGCGCCTGTTGTCACGGTAATGGGCCACGTAGACCACGGCAAGACATCGTTACTGGACTACATTAGGAGTTCTCGGGTTGCTGTTGGTGAAGCCGGCGGTATTACCCAGCACATTGGTGCTTATCACGTAAAGACTGATCAGGGGATGATCACTTTTCTTGACACCCCAGGACACGCCGCCTTTACTGCAATGCGTGCGCGTGGAGCGAAGTCTACCGATATCGTAATCCTCGTCGTTGCTGCAGACGATGGTGTTATGCCTCAGACCGAAGAAGCGGTTCAGCATGCGCGTGCCGCGGGTGTGCCACTTGTAGTTGCCATTAACAAGATGGATAAAGAAGGTGCTGACCCGGACCGGGTTAAGAACGAGCTTGCGGCGAAAGAAGTGATCCCGGAAGACTGGGGTGGAGATACACAGTTTATTCCGGTGTCGGCTCACACGGGTGAAGGTGTCGACACGCTCCTTGAGGCGCTCCTTCTCCAGTCAGAATTGCTAGAGCTTAAAGCGCCAGCCGATGTTCCGGCGAGTGGTCTTGTCATTGAATCACGTTTGGATCGTGGTCGCGGTCCAGTAGCCTCGCTCCTCGTGCAGCAGGGCACGCTCAACCAGGGCGATATTGTTTTGGCGGGCCTGCAGTACGGTCGTGTTCGAGCGATGCTCGATGAAAATGGTCAACCAGTTAAAGTAGCCGGTCCAAGTATCCCTGTCGAAATTTTGGGGCTTGACGGTACGCCTGATGCGGGCGACCCCTTTGTCGCTGTGGAGAGCGAGAAGCGCGCCCGTGAAATTGCCGACTTCCGTCAGGAGAAGCAGCGCTCTAGCAAGATCGCACGTCAGCAGGCCGCCAAGCTCGATAGCATGTTCGAGACGATGACAGCGGGCGAGGTTCAGACCCTAAATATTGTTATCAAAGCCGATGTGCGTGGCTCGCTTGAAGCACTGCAATCCTCGCTGTCCGATCTCGGCAACGAGGAGGTCAAGGTCAACGTCGTTGCCGGTGGGGTAGGCGGTATCACGGAGACTGATGTGTCGCTGTCTGTGACGAGTAATGCAGTGATCTTTGGCTTCAATACACGTGCCGATACGAAGGCACGTACTATGGCAGAAAATGAAGGTGTTGAAGTTCGTTATTACAACGTTATCTACGACATCATCGACGATGTTAAAGCGGCACTTTCCGGCATGCTTTCGCCAGAATTGCGTGAAGAAATCGTCGGTATTGCAGAAGTCAGAGATGTCTTCCGATCGCCGAAGTTTGGACTCATCGCCGGATGCATGGTTACCGAAGGCACCGTTTTCCGTTCGAAGCCTATTCGTGTGTTGCGAGACAGTATCGTGATTTATGAAGGTGAGCTCGAGTCGCTACGTCGGTTCAAAGATGATGCGAGTGAGGTCCGCAACGGCATGGAATGCGGTATCGGTGTGAAGAACTACACGGACGTTAAGGTCGGAGACCTCATTGAAGTGTATGACGTGAACGAAGTTGTGCGTTCACTCTAGATAATTAGGTACTGATTTGCCGCAAGAGTACAGCCGCACAGAACGTATTTCCGACTACCTGCAACAGGAGCTTGCAAAGCTCTTGTTGCACAGCGTCCGAGATCCACGTGCCGAATTCGTCAATATCACTGCGGTGGACGTTAGTCGCGATCTCCGGTACGCCAAGGTTTATTTCACAAAACTTGGCCTTGAGGATGCGGATTCGGCCGCAGACGTCACCCGTGTTCTTGACAGAGCCGCAGGCTTTCTCAGAACTGAAATAGCGAAAGGCTCTAGCCTTCGCACAGTGCCAAAATTGACTTTCAGGTTTGATGAAAGTGTAGGGCATGGTAGGCACATGGAAGACTTGCTGGGTAGGGCGAGAGCTTCGGACGCGCGTCATATTGTTCAAGACGAAACAGACGAGGGCTGAATGGGTCGGCGTCGTAAAGGCCGGCCTGTTACTGGAATCATCGTCCTCGATAAGCCGGTTGGTCCATCCTCAAATCAAGCACTGCAACGTGTGCGACACCTCTTTGGTGCAGCAAAAGCTGGCCATACGGGTAATCTAGACCCCCTTGCGAGTGGCGTTTTGCCTATTTGCCTGGGCGAAGCAACAAAGCTTTCACAGTATCTATTGGACTCGGATAAGGCTTATCAAGCTCAGTTTTGTTTCGGTGCTAGTACGACCACGCTTGACAGTGAGGGCGAGGTGGTCGCTGAATCTGATGCTAGCGAATTGACAGAGACCGCTGTCTGCAAAGCGTTGGGTAAATTTGTCGGTGACATCGAACAGGTACCACCCATGTACTCCGCGTTAAAAGTCAATGGTCAGCCG
>CBFHHL010000042.1:0-46935 GCA_965655685.1 Luminiphilus sp. | reverse complement strand
CATGACGCAATTGCACAGTAACGACAAAACCAAAGACGATCTCTGAAGGAAAGGTTATATGGGAATTAAATGTGGCATTGTTGGCCTCCCCAACGTTGGCAAATCAACGCTATTTAATGCGCTTACTAAAGCTGGTATCGATGCTGAAAACTTCCCATTCTGCACCATCGAGCCCAATGCTGGCGTGGTATCGGTCCCCGACCCTCGTCAGGATGCGATCCAAGCTTTAGTCAACCCAGAGCGATGCATCCCCGCAACCATGGAGTTCGTTGATATTGCCGGCTTGGTTGCAGGTGCTTCGAAGGGCGAAGGCCTAGGTAACCAATTTCTTGCAAACATTAGAGAGACCGACGCTATCGCGCATGTCGTACGCTGTTTCGAAGACCCCAACGTTATTCACGTAGCGAACCAAATTGATCCCTTGGCAGATATCGAAACCATTAACACCGAGCTTGCGCTGGCAGATCTAGAAAGCTGTGAGAAGCAATTGCAGCGCGTGATTCGAACAGCAAAGAGCGGTGATAAAGTAGCTGTTGCAACAAAGACCCTGCTTGAGGAAAAGCTACTTCCGCATTTAAATGAAGCGCTACCCGTTCGTGCCCTCGATCTTGATGAGAACGAGCAAGCTCTCGTAAAAATGATGCATCTGCTGACCACAAAACCAACGATGTACATTGCAAACGTTGCTGAGGACGGCTTTGAGGACAATCCACATCTTGACGTAGTTACCCAATTCGCAGCAGCCGAGAACGCGGGCGTCGTCGCCATCTGTAATAAGCTCGAATCTGAGATTTCAGAACTCGAAGACGATGAGAAACTCGAGTTCCTGGCTGATATGGGCATGGAAGAATCTGGACTCGATCGGACTATTCGCGCTGGTTATGCACTACTCAATTTACAGACCTACTTCACCGCGGGCCCCAAAGAAGTGAGAGCATGGACAGTCAAAATCGGCGCCACCGCGCCGGAGGCTGCGGGCGTCATTCACACTGACTTCCAGAAAGGTTTTATCCGAGCTGAGGTGGTCGCCTACGACGACTTCATCACCTTTAAAGGTGAGGCGGGTGCGAAAGAAGCTGGTAAATGGCGATTGGAAGGAAAAGACTACACGGTTGCTGACGGAGATGTCATCCACTTCCGATTCAACGTTTAAGCACTAAATCGCAAGTGCAGCTCTCACTTCTTCTATCTCGTGACGAGCCTCACTGAGTAGCGCTATACCCTTTCCAGACTCATCTAATGAAAGACCCAAATGCTTTACCGCGGGCGCTTCGCCCAAGTTCAGCGATTGAGAGCTGGGGACAACCGATAAAAGGTGTAATTGCGCTACCTGGACTAAGTCCACGAGACGGGCCACCCCCTCCGGCTGTCGATTGAAGTTATCCGCATGCAGTGCAGCGACCACGAACTCCTCATCAAGCTTCCACTGACGCAAAATCAGCGCGCCCAATTTAGCACTTAAATGCTGGATAGCGTCCGCCAGAGCCTCGCTGCTAAGCTCTTCGGCAGACAGCCCGTTAGCGTATTTGATAATCGCCAGCTCACCAATATCATGAATTAAGCCCGCAAGCAGAGCTCGCTCTGGGTCTATACCTCGCTCATGGCGCGCAAGAATCGAGCAGTTGGCAGCCACCCGCGCGCTATGCTCCCACAGCTACCGCATTCTCCGTCGGAGTCGAGGTTGTTCAGTAACAAATATTTGTTTGATCGTGAGCCCAGTAACGATATCGCGAACGGCATTCATCCCAATGCGGGCAATGGCCTCGTTCAGTGATTGGATAGGTTCGTAGCCTCGATAAAGCGGAGAGTTCGCTACCTGAATAAGCTTTGTCGTGATCGCGATATCAGTTTGAATAATAAGCGTGAGGTCAGATGCTGAGGACTATGGATCAAGCGTTTTGCGCCTTACAGCAAGACCGAGCTCAGGCATGATTGGCAACTCGAGCTCGTCGTTGAGTGCATCGCGAACGATCTGACGCACAAAAGCGCCTGCCGCCTCGGGCAGATCGGCGAGGTCCAGTTCTGACTCAGCGATAACAATCGCCGGCTCGATCCAATCGCTCCCGGTCGAGCCAAGGGCCTGCTCGGACTCATCAATCACATAAGCATCTAATGGCGCTACGGTATTGTTAGAACCGCCGAATAATCGGCGAAAAGGCTTAATCATTGGTTTTCTGACCAGGCACTGTAATAGCGCATAATAAGGCGCGAAAAAGTAACAAATTCAACCTGCGGGACATTGACCTGTGAACTATTTCTCGAGATACTCCGCGGCCTTGTGGCTACGTAGCTCAGCTGGTTAGAGCACAGCATTCATAATGCTGGGGTCGGTGGTTCAAGTCCACCCGTAGCTACCACCTAATTTTCAGTTAAATCAATAGTTTATAAACTCCGACGATACGTCGCCATCGTGATAACGTCGCTCGTGCGAGACTTTTGCGGGACTTGGTACCGCTCCATCGCGGTATCAAGCTCCCGCCGGGAGGAGGTAACAGCACTCTGAGCAATCGATGCGGCAATATTGGTATTTACTTTCAAAATTACATCTCGCGGGCACCTACGCTGATAAACTTCGGACGTTTTTAATTTAACTTAACAAGTAGTCGGAATTAGATTCCTTTATGATTTGCCTAAGAAACCAATTGTCGGACAAAAAATGAATCACTTACGGAATAGTCTGCTCGCCTTAACTATTACTAGCTTACTCTCCTCCTGCAGTGATGAGATGTCGGTCGAACCAGAAAAAAACTTACTCATAGATGGTATCCGGGCCACCGCCAACGGTGAGCAAATCACTGCCGCTTGCGAAGCCGCACTCAGCAAAGCAAAAGCCGAATTTGCAGCCCTAGAAGCCCAAACGGGAGAAGCCACAGTTGAGACGGTTTTCGGTCAGTATGAAAGGGTGGGTGATGCGTTAACGGGCATTGGAGACGTATGGCACCTTAGATCGGTTCACCCTGATGCCGATGTTCGTGATGCAGCCAACAAATGCAGTGAAGAGCAGTCCGATTTCTTTTCTCAGATTGGACTTTCGCGCCCCTATTACGATCGTATTGCGGCTATAGATACGTCAAGCCTGAACGACGTTGAAAGGTACATGGTTGAAGAATCGCTGGCAGGGTTTAGACGTTCAGGCGTTGATAAAGATGAGGCCACTAGGCAGCAAATTCGTGATCTACAAAATGAAATTACAGCCATCGGCAATGAGTTCGACAAGAACATTCGGGAGGATGTGCGGTCTGTTCAGGTAGAGGCAAGCGAACTTGAGGGGTTACCCCAAGATTATATTGATGCTCATCCGTCCGATGACTCTGGGCTCGTTACGATCACCACAGATTACCCTGATCTCTATCCTGTGATGACCTATGCCAAGAGTGACGATCTGCGAAAGGCGTTGCGACTGAAAGCCAGATCCCGGGGTTACCCTGCCAACAAGGAACTCTTAGAAAAGCTCATTCAAAAACGTCATGAGTTAGCAGGCGCTTTAGGGTTCGAGTCGTATGCGGCGCTGTCTATGGACAGTCAAATGATCGGTTCGCCCGTCAACGCTCAAGACTTCCTCAATAGCATTGGTAATGCACTTGATACGCCGGTCCAAGATGAACTTGCCATTATGCTGGCGCGTCTTCAGGAGGATCAACCAGACGCAGAGTCGGTCGAGGTGTGGCAGTCGGCGTACATACAAAACCTACTCAGGCTGGAAGATTACGCTCTAGATTCACAAGAGGTCCGCACCTACTTCCAATACGACCGAGTCAGAGACGGTATTTTCAAACTGACCGAGGACTTATTCGGTGTCGAAATCGAGCCGTGGGACACGCCGACATGGCACGAGGACGTCGAGACATTTCAAATAAAAGAAAATGGCGAGCTTTTGGGTAGGTTTTACATGGACAACCACCCTCGCCCTGCCAAGTACCAGCACGCTGCCCACTGGACATTACGAACAGGGATTAAAGACAAGCAAATTCCTATGTCAGGGCTTGCTCAAAACTTCCCTAAAGGATTGATGGAGCACAGTCAGGTTGAGACGTTTCTTCACGAGTTTGGTCACCTGTTGCACAACATGTTTGCGAGCACTCAGAAGTGGTCACCAGTAGCCGGCATGTCGATGGAGCGGGATTTTGTTGAGGCGCCATCACAAATGCTCGAGGAATGGATTTGGGACTATGACACGCTGAGCCAGTTCGCGATTAACGAACAGGGCGAGACTATTCCGAGGGAGTTGGTCGAAAAGATGGTGAGGGCAAGGTACTTTGGCCGAGCTACCGGCACAGCGACTCAGATTTATTACGCAAACCTGTCGCTTAACTTTTACAACCGAGACCCCGAGTCCTTTGACCTTGATGAGTTAATGAAAGAGCTTGAGGCGCGTTATGCCGCTTATCCCCACCTGCCGGGCACCCACTTCTATGCAAATTTTGGGCACCTGAATGGATACAGCTCCAACTACTACACATACCAATGGTCACTTGCGATCGCTACCGACCTATTCTCACGATTTGAGGAGGCTGGATTGCGCAATACCGAGGTCGCCAACGACTATAGACGTAAGGTTCTTCAAGCGGCGGGAAGTAAACCAGCAAGTGATTTTGTGGCCGACTTTCTTGGGCGTGAATTCAGTACAGACGCTTACATAAAGTCGCTGCAAGATGAGGGTTGACAAAGAAACATTGCCCTTAAATCTGTAGGCTTGAACTTGCGTCTTAGCCAGAGTACGACTCAAAAAAAAGCGGCAAGAAACCAATCAAAATAGCTGGAATGTGGAGCAGCTGCCAAAGGAGCTTCACGTCAGCTGGCTCTTCATCAAATGTATCTGCTCGCTGGGATGGTATCTCATGTGGTCTAAACACCATCAACAGGACTGCAAAGATACCGAGGTACCATGCCGATCGCGCCCAAAGTCGACTGATGCCCTTTTTCTTTGCTACCGCGTCCGTGATCGACTGAAAAATCAAACCGTGAATTACAACGAAGATCCAAAAAAGCCAGACCCAGCTCATGAACAACTGCCCTCTTTAATAAAAAAATTTAACGCGGTGCCCGACCACCTCGAATCTCGATAAGGTATTTCAATCCTCACAACCGAAGGTTACGAGATAATACGGCACTCAGATTTGAAGAAGTATTTTTAGACTTTTGAAAGTGAGTTGCAAACCTCTCGAGGCATAATTTCCTCACAAATGTTCGAAAAAAGTCCTAATTAGAAGTTGGCTGAGAAATCTCAAATCAACTCTGAAAATAGACATTGAAAAACCCCCAAAACCGGACAAAGATTGATTGGAAATTTAATAAAAACAAAATCATCTTAACTGGAGTATTAACATGAGATTTCTAATTGGTTTGCTCGCGATATCCCTAACAATGTTGACGCACGCTGGTCATCACGAGGGCGGCAAAATAAGTAAAGCGGCTAAAAGTGGTCAGGTGCTTGTTGTCTACCACTGGCCCTGCGAAGACCTCGAGTTGGGCATTAAACTTTTGAACGAAATGATCACTTATGAGAGCGGAGCATCGCCCTACCCCTACTCAGCTGTGTCCGCGGTTCATGAAGACGGTGCTCTTGCTTCAATCGATGTTCACAGCTCCGCGGAATCTTTCGAAAAAGCAGCTAGTTGGCAAAATGAAGACCCTGTGTGGCAGAGACTATTCATGGCGATGGCCGATGCTTGCGGATCCGCAGACGACTTAACCGCAGAGATTCTATCGGTAAGGTAAAGCAACATTCTCTAAACTTTTGCTTCGGCCAGAAATCTGTACCCGGCTCATAGCAGCCAACTTGGCCCACAATTTGAAATCTATTAGCTGCTCGGTTTCGGGAGGCTTGGATTATTTTGTTCAAAATAAAATTGCAAAACGCCTGCAGCGGACCATACTGAACAAGCGTTCCCGACGCGTTCACATAAAAAATAACCGGGGGAAACTCTCAATGAAACTATTGCTTTCGTTCTTTGTAATACTTTTTTCTTTCAACGCTTACGCGGATGACCACAACGACTCTGGTCCTTTCTATGCGTTTTACCACCTACAAGTTGCTAACCCAGCGGCCTTAGTAGATTCAATGGATCGGTTTTGGGCGTCGGATTGTGGCAAGCAATATCCAGCGGACGTGGCTCTGTCTCAAGAGGTGTTCAATGGGTCCTACCCATCAACACACTTCATTATCAATACTTTTCAAAACTCGGCTGATCAAGCCAAAGCTGCTCAGCTAATGAGGTCTTGTCCGGCGGGAATTGAGTTTTTAACAGAGCTTGCCCGAGCAGGTACAGTTCCGACAACTCAGTACATGGGTGCAGCACCAATCGATGCTAATGACTGGACGCAAGATACAGTCTTTTCAAAATTCGACATCATTGTCGCACCTCAAGATCAAGCCGCTTATGCAGCCGCTTACAACGAGATGATGACGACTGTTTCAAAAGACATTGACCTTCGTTCTTATGGCCTCGGGGCGATATATTTTGGTCGCGATCAATTCACTCACTGGGTTTGGACAGGCGCGAGATCGATTCCAGAGCTCAATACAATTAGTGAGCAGATGCTTGCACACCCTGCATTCGCCAAATTCAATAGCGAAGTCGGCAGCATGCGTACTGTGGTTAATACCTCGCAAGTTGAGGTTTTGAAAGGCTGGGCAAAGCAATAGCCTAAATTGCGGTGATTACTCCGACTTCAAACTATGAAAGAGTAGTCACCGCAACTCTAATCCAAACACTCCAAACTGACGCTCTGCGCTCACCTCGGCGTCATTCTTAGCTAGCCAAGATCCGAGAGCGAGAATGAGAGGGCTACGATAAGTATCGAGACGCCGAAGAACGCAGATCTGGCTGGAGCCCAGTCAATCGCGGGACTGGCTCCCTCTGGCTGTTGCACGTTACCGGGACACAATAGCAACCAAAGCATCTTAATCAGGCTGGTATACATAATCCCCCCTACAGCGATTGCTAGAGCAGGGCCCACTGATTTGGGATCACTGATATTTATCAACGCCAAGATTAAACCCATGCCTCCAGTGAGCAATCCAATCGAGGGAAGTAACGAAAATACCTGAGACGGATCATTTCGTCCGCTAAAGCGTTGTGCACCTAGGCATATTGCAATCAACACGGCGACCACTAAAGCTGCTTGTGGAATCAACATTGCCGCAGTGTGCTCGTAAAAAATAGCTGAGATAGTCGCAAGAAAAACAGCCACCCCTACGATCGGACGCCATGAGGCATCTGGAACCTCAGACTCATCCTCGTTGCTCAACATTGAGACAACCGCAAAACCAATAATTGATGTATACAAAATGGGCATAAAGGCAACCGCGATAGCTGGCGGAAGATTTGCCGGATCGTACATATTGGACATCATGATGATTAACCCAGCATACATTCCAAATATTCCAATTTCTGGCAAGGCCGCTAACAAACCCTCTTTGGAATTACCAACGGAACCGCTTGCCAATACAACAGCGATCGATGAGAACATGACAAACAACAATGACGTGAGGTCGATTAACGCGAACATATCTATTTTCTCTTTCTGATGAACGTTATCTTTGTTGCTTTTATCGAGACTCAATTGCCGTCATCGAAGTGGCACTACTTCCGTCAACATGGATGATAAACCGCTCGATAGCAAAATTAATTGGGTAAGTGGGGCAAAAACGACGCCCAAATTTGATGTAACGACGAGAATCATAAGGTGTGACACCAACGAGTCACGTTTGATACGGATGCTCTGAGTCCGGCCTCAACGCCTGCCCTTTTGTCTGCGGGACTTTTGCGGGACTTTTATGACATTTCATGCTTACTAGTGGGTAAGTGAAACGCTGTAATCGCACTTAAACCCTGGTTTTTACGCGGTAGTACGGTAGTCACCAATAGCATTCATAATGCTGGGGTCGGTGGTTCAAGTCCACTCGGAGCTACCATCGATTCTCCAAAAGCAGTGGTCCGTGCCGCTGCTTTTTTATTCTAGACCAGAAGAAAATTGCGCTTTGCGTCGCACTTTTTTACTGGTCGGTCACTCCCTAGATTGCTCAAAAAAGTAGTTCGCCATCATCAGGTCGAGATGGGCGCCACCACCATTCTTAAAAACAGTCGTTTCTTTGCGATATCGCTCATCGCCATCACCTCCGACGAGCTCATACAGATCTCCTAAAACATCGGAAACTGACAAAACACCCTTAGCAAGGGGTATGCGTAGCTCACCGATGTGCTCAAGGACGGTTTCGCGCGAATCCACAAACAGCAATGCGCTTGAAATGAGCTCGTCATCGCCCTCTCGCATCTCGGGACCGTGTGCACCCACCAGGTCAACATGCGCGCCTTCTTTAATCCACTTACCCATGAGCACCGGTGATCTGGCTCCCGTGGCACTAGTGACGATGTCTGCACCTCGAACAGCTGCTTCGGCTGTCTCGCAAACCACTACATCAAGAAGGCTTGCATCAGCAATTGCGTGAGCACGTTCACGTGTTCTGCCCCATATACGTATATCCGTCAGCTGCGGGTGAAGTGCGGTGTAACCCTGAAGCAGCCGCTGGGCAATAGGGCCCGTGCCAATCACAGCAAGGGATTTTGCATCCGGTGACGCCAGATAACGGGCGCCTAAAAGAGAGTCAGCAACGGTCTTCCAAAGCGTTAGTAAGGCACCGTCCACCAAACCTACAGGATGCCCTCGGTCTTCGTCGAACAATGTGAATAAACCCTGCACACTCGGCGCCGGCGGTAAAAGTGCGGGGTTTCCAGGACGAATGGTTACGGACTTTGTACCGGCGCCCATACCTACAATAGCGGCAGAGCGCGTCAGTAACTCACCATTTGCCATGGGGGTAAGCATGTCACTTATGGTTGCTCTCGGAAATGTGTGGCCCACGCGAAGCGCTTCCATCGCGTCAGCCCAATTTAAATGGCGAGCAAGCTCTGGGCCAAGAATCTTCAGTTCGCTGTCAGTCGTCTCAGTCAAAGCTTTGGTTAACTCCGCGTAAATTCACCCCTGTAGGCACCATTCCAACAACAGCTCCTTTAGCCGGCCTCTCCCATGACTACCCAAATGGCTTTCCAGCTCTCTCTCCCCAGATGTCTCTTCATATCTTTCCCCATATGCCGCTCCGCACGTCGCTACACATCTCTAGCTAACACTTCTTGCAGCAATTACTGAAACTTTTTACGCCCCGGGCCACGTATCGGCTACTCGATAACCCTGCGGCCATGGATCGTCTGGCGCTAGAAACAGCTCCGATCGCCCATAAATCCAGGCCCGACCTGTGAGAGAGGGAACAATTGACGGTAACCCCCCTACCTGCGTCACCGCTTCAACGCGGCCTGTAAATACTGAATCAATAATCGAACGCGCCACCAGAGTCGAACCGATGTCGGCTTCGCCTCGCGCCTGGAGTAACGCAAGATGGGCCGATACCCCTGTGCCCGTTGGCGAGCGGTCAATTTTCCCAGGCCGAATCGCCACCGCATGCCGAGTCTCACCTGCTACCACCGGCGTGCGAAACAGACAAAAAGAAATGTGCTGCCAGTCGGGGTTCGTTGGATGATGAAACCCCAGCTGCTCGGTCGCGGCATCGGAAATCCTTACCCCCAGATCCGCAAGATCTTTGGCCTCGTCAGGTATTAGGCTAAAGCCTAGGGCCGGCGCATCGACCACCGCAAAGCTATCGCCACCGTAGGCTGTATCAACTTTTATGCTGCCCAGGCCCTCCAGCTCGATAACGGCATCGAGATGACCTGCAAAACTCGGGTGGTTAGTGACCGTAACTGACTCCACACGGCCCGAGCGACACTCTGCTGTTACCCGGGCAAGGCCGCCTGGGGCCTCCAGAACAAGTGAATTCATCCCCTCTTCCATCGGAACGCGACCCGTCTCGAGAAGCACGGTGGCAACACACATAGAGTTGGACCCCGACATTGGCGGTGTATCAGCAGGCTCCATGATAATAAAGCCCGCATCGGCTTCTGGATGCTTGGGCGGGACCAACAAATTAACGTGTTTGTGCACTCCTCCACGGGGCTCATTGAGAACGAAATTACGCAGGGTCTGATCACGTGCAATCCAACGTGATTGCTCCCACAGCGTTTCTCCCGGGGGCGGTGCAACACCCGCGACAATCACATCGCCCACCTCCCCACAGGCGTGACATTGCACTATTTGAATAGGATCAACGCGGTCCATGGCAGAACTCCAAGCCAGTTTTATTTACCGGGCTCATACTGAGGCGAGGAGGGAAATTCAGGGACTTCATATTCAATGATCGAGTAGCGGCTCTGTTGCTACCGCGAGCCATGTAATCAATTCATCATCGCCCAACAGCGGACTCACCCTATCAAAAACCGCCCGGTGGTATTCATCCACCCACGCGCACTCGATTGAGGTCAACATCTCGACATCGATCAAGCGCCGGTTGAAGGGCACAAAGGCCATACTTTCCAAGCCTAACCACCCGTCTCCAAGACAAACGACCTCGCAAAGATTCTCGTGTCGAATGCCAAACTCATCGGCTCGATAAAAACCGGGCTCTACGGTCAGGGTCATGCCGGCCTGAAGTCCCACCGTGGTTCCCGCCTTTTGCATTCGCTGGGGAAACTCGTGGACGCTGAGATAGTGCCCTACCCCGTGCCCTGTTCCATGATCATAATCTAGCTTCGCCTGCCACATTGGGAGCCTTGCGGCGCTGTCTAGAGCATGTCCCAAGGTACCCGCAGGAAAGACCTGTTGTGCGACCGCAATATGCGCTTTCAGTACGCTGGTTGCGAGGCTTCTGTGTTCTGACGTCGGCGTTTGGAAGCACCAAGTGCGTGTGGTATCCGTTGTACCGCCCCGACTGAACTGCCCACCTGAATCTAGTAAAAACAGGGTTGAGGGTTTCAGAGTCGCCCCCCCATCCGCAGGTGCTGAGTAGTGGGCAAGCGACGCATTCCCATCAGCCGCGGAAATGGTCCTAAAGCTAGGCGCTGTGTAGTCTTCAATCTTGGTCCTGAAATGGTGAATACGTTCTTCTACCGCCAGCTCTGTAACCGTCTCGCTGTGAACCGCGGACTCCAACCAGTGAAGCAATCGAACCCAAACTGCACTGTCAGACAGGCATGCACTGCGCAGTGCACTGAGTTCGGTCTCGTTTTTGCGCGCTTTTAAATCGGTAATGGGACTTCGCTGGATAAGTGCTTCACCACCGACCGCTTCGGCCACTTGACGCCCACACTGTGGCCCTTGTGTTTCATCAACCCAGAGACGGTCCGCGGATTGAATTGCATGCTCAAGCGAACCCAAAAATTGCTCTCGTGCATAACAGCGCACGGGGATGTCAGCACTCGCAAGTCTCTCGACGTCGCTTTCCTTCAAATCCCCAAAGAGGTGAATTTCGCCTTCCAATCCAATCAGTAATCTCGCGCGCACTACCGGGCAATAGGGCAGGTCTTGGCCACGAATATTAAGCAGCCAGTTGACGTTGTCAGGCTGTGTCTCAACAAGCCAAGACACCTCGATCACGCGCATCTGCTCTCGAACTTGCGCTAACTTTTCCGCGACCGGCTCTCCCGCCCACTCAGAAGACAACTGTATGACTTCTGACCGAGGCGTCTCGGGCCGATCGAGCCAACATTGATCGAACGGGTCTGCGCTAGTCGGCTGCATAACCGCCGATTTGTGTTCACAGGCGGCATGAAGGCGATCGTATAAGTCGGGGGTCACCACTTCGCTGTCGAAACCGACGCGCCACGCAGACTGCGCATGTTGGGCAAGCCAATTCTCGGGCGGTTCCTCATACAAATGCTGAAGCGTCACCCAATCGCCACTGGTCTCTCGTGCAGCTTGCTCGGGGTAACGCCCGTCAATAAATAGAATGACATCATCATGAGTCACTATCGATAGCCCCCAGCTACCTGTAAAGCCCGTTGTCCACGCCAGTCGTTCATTCGCGAGTGATACATATTCGAACTGATGCTCGTCCCAACGCGGAATAACCAATGCATCGAGTTTCATCGCGCTCATCACACCCCGCAACGCCGATATCCGACTGAGTTCCCAACCCGCGGCGATAGTCTTCAAATCAGTCATAAGTCGTCTCACTCTGTATTTGCTTTGCGCCCATACGCGGCGCCAGATAACGATTGAACAACGCTAGGGCGAACATCGCCAGTACCGCTAAACCTGCAAATAGGGCCCACATGACAAACGGTTGATTCGCCTTTATAGCGATCTCGCCGTAGGCCCATCCAGACATGATGCCTGCTAGCAGGTAGCCAATTGCGATAGACACAAAATAGTAACCCTGAAACAGCGCCGCCTTCTCCGGTGACGACGTTGAGGCTACGTATTCTTGACTTTTGGGTGACGCAAGCATTTCACCAAACGCAAAAACAATGACAACGGCAATGGTTAAGACGCCGCCAAAGGCCACTATGTGTGACACACCGCCAATGACAAAAGCCACACCGATCATGCCCGTACCAAGAATAAGCATGCCGAACGGCGAGCGATTTTCTCCCCACCGACTGATGAAGTATTGGAACAGTACGATCGACAGGAAATCGAAGGCAATAATATATTCGGGGCTTACCTGCCGAAACTCACTCGCCCATTCGTTAGCGAGCGCATCTGCGCTGATGCCTCCCGAGCTCAGCGCAGCCAAGCCGTATACCAGCTCGGTCTCGGGAACACGGACTTGGTATTGCACCAGTGCTCTGAATACTTCTACCAGCTCCGGCTGAGTAATCAAAAGTGTCTTCAGTGCCTCGGCGAGTCTTGGTTCGTCAACCGGTGCGATAAATTGCGCAAAGCCATCGGAGAAAGACCGAGCCACGGCAACAGCGTCCGATGTATTTACGAAGTCCTGAATGTATAGCGGGAACGTAAGGAAAATTTGGTTATAGACAGCCCAAAAAAGCGACAGAACGAGCAGATAGACAAGAAACGGCACGTTGCCCACTCTCAACTTCTGACGATACCAAGGCGCCTTCCACACACCCCTCTGCGCGCGTGATGAGCTGACCTGCACAGCTGAAGAAGCGTCCTCAGCGGGTAAGAAAGCACCCTGCGCGAGTGAGTGGGAATCCTGACCAACGGAAGCGGCACTTTGTACCGCTTTGTCCCACATAACCTGAGCGCCTAGCCAAAAGAGCAAAAACAACCCGTAATGACGCCAGGCCACCCAACCGCCTCCGGCAATCATAAGACCTAGAATGATGGGGATGAGCATTAGGGCGAAGCGGCCATTACCGAGCACTTCGATAGCGTCTGCGAGTGCAGCAGACGCGGCGCTTTGTGTCGAGCCATTTAAATCATTTTTGCTGATACCAGACGTCGTCTCAACGGTCTGCTGAGGATCCGCCACTTGCGATGCCTGAGTAGAAGAGACATCCCCGCGCCTATGACTCTCTTGAGTTTGAACTCGCTCGGGCGAGTCATCTTCCAAGAGAAAAAGCGCGATAAGAAGATTGATACCAATCGCAATCGATGAGAGCCAAAAAACGTGCTCCCAACTTATGGCTCTTACATAACCCGCAATAACGGGCCCCAAGAAGCCACCAACGTTAACCATCATGTAGAAGATGCCAAAGGCACGACCGCGATTATCATCGTTCGCACTGCGTGCGACCGTACCCACCACGAGGGGTTTAAAAATGGCGGCGCCTAAAGCCACAAGCATGTAAACGAAGAAGAATGGCCAGAACTCGTGCACTTGACCCAACAACAAATAGCTTGGAGTGAGTAGCACGAAGGCGATCAAAAAAATTTTGCGATAGCCTACCCGATCTCCCATTGCGCCTGTGATCACAGGCAAGACATACACAAAGAAAGGAATGATGCCCTGCAAAATACCGCGCTCGGTGTCACTAAAACCAAGTCCACCCGCACTCGGTGAGGTACTCATGTAAAGCGACGAAACCGTAAAAAAACCATACCAGGCGATGCGCTCGAAGATTTCCAGCGTATTGGCAACGTAGAAGGCACGCGTGAACGTGTTCGCTGGTGTTTTATTATTCAAATTGAGCATCTCCAACTGCTCTCAAATATAGCATGTGCCCCCTCGATAAGTTATTGCACTTCGCGTCGAGAAACTCTGACAATAAGAAACCTAGAATCCAAGGACATTGAAGACTATGTCAGCGAGAGACAACGCTTCCCCCATTACCCACGACGAGCGCCAACAGCGACTTAGCGCATTACAAAACAGCTTGCCCGCGTTTGAGCTCGCCGCTGTGATGATTACCCCTGGCGCCAGTATGCGTTACTTCTTCGGGCTTACCTGGCGTGAGACGGAAAGGCTCGTTTGCGCCGTTATAACCGCAACGCGCGTGGTATTCGTCTGCCCAAAATTTGAAGACACAGCGCTTCTCGCCGCACTCTCTTCACCTTATGACTATGCCTGGTGGGAAGAGCATGAAGATCCTCGTCATGTGGTGTCAGGGGTTCTGTCGGATAATAACTGCCAAAGCGTGGGGATTGATCCGAGTTGCTCGTATGGTCAGGCGTTTGCCCTTGGCAATGCCACATCGGCAACGGTCACCTCAGCAGGACCTATTCTGCAATCATTGCGCGCACATAAGTCCGCAAGCGAATTAGCCCTCATGCAAGCTGCAAAGTCCCTCACGCTGGACGTTCATGTGGCGATATTTGAGTGGATCAAACCCGGCATGCGAATGAGCGAGGTGATTGCTGAAATCGATCGCTTACACCGCGCGGGCGGCGCCGACAATGGGAGTTTCTTCTGCGCTGTTCAATTCGGTGAAGGTACCTCGCACCCACACGGTGTTCCGGGAGATCAGGTTCTCAACAAAGGAGAACTGATACTGATCGATACTGGCTGCACGATCGATGGCTACCATTCGGATATCACACGAACTTACGCGCTCGACAAACAAGACGATCGTGTTGAAGCGCTCTGGGATTTAGAAAAAGAAGCGCAAGCAGCAGCCTTTGATGCCGCCCAAATTGGTCTTCCCTGCGGGGATGTAGACGCGGCAGCTCGCGCTGTTCTCGAGGCTCATGGACTCGGCCCGGATTACCGATTACCAGGCCTTCCACATCGCACAGGGCACGGTATTGGACTCGAGATTCACGAGGGGCCCTACCTTGTTAGAGGCGATGACACACCCTTGGCAACTGGCATGTGTTTTTCGAATGAACCCATGATCGTTGTACCCGGGCAGTACGGTATTCGCCTTGAAGATCATTTCTACATGACCGATTCAGGCGCTCAGTGGTTCACCGAGCCCCAAAAGAGTCTCTATCAACCACTTTAAGGTCGATCCTTAGAATTTCTTGGCCAACCTCAAGAAACTCTCATCGGAGTTTCTCAATCCAACGTACTTTTTGATAACCGCTAAGTAGGTCAGATAATTAAAAAGGAAGGCCCACGACGGCTAAATTACTTCTGCGAAGTATCATTCTCATCGTGGGCGTCTACGCGGCGCCTGTTATTGCCGATTTCGGTCTGCTGACGCTACTCCCCAGCTTTTTTGGCGAGATGAGCAAGGTGAATTGGCAAGGGCTGTTCTATCTCGACTTTTTCATGTTCTTGCTAATGCCAGCTCTTTGGATTGCATGGCGAAACCGGACTTCGCCACCGGACATCAGTATTGGGGTGGGCGGGATCTTTTTGAGAGCTCCCTTTATATCTGCTTACTTGTTATATCTTGGCCAGCGCCATGGATGGGATTTAAATAACGTTTTTGCGCAGGACACTTTACGTGAGGTCGATGCTTCTCAGTGAAGACAATATAAAAACGCTCTTTCCCAGGTAGCGCTCGAAAATGCGGACTCGACATTTTTGTGAAAAGCGCCGTCGCGTTCAGAGAGAAACATCCACAGCATCGGAGACTGCGTTGGCCTTGGCACGAGCCTCGTCAACTGTTTCGCCCCGCGCAAGACCCACGCCCATGCGTCGCTTTCCAGCCACTTCGGGTTTGCCAAACAGCTTGACCGAGGTATCGGGCGCGGATAGCGCGGCGCTGAGATTACCAAAGCACGTTTCTGTTGATTCACCGTCGACCAAAATAACGCTGGAAGCCGATGGCCCATGGAATGCAATATTTGGGATGGGCAGTCCAAGAATTGCTCTAGCGTGAAGCGCAAACTCCGATAAGTCCTGCGAGATCAGTGTCACCATCCCAGTGTCATGTGGACGCGGCGATACCTCGCTGAAGTAAACGTCATCACCTTTGATAAAGAGTTCTACGCCGAATAATCCGTAACCCCCAAGTGCTTCAGTTACCTGTTCTGCAATGTCGCGAGATCGTGATAGCGCAAGGCTGGACATCGGCTGAGGCTGCCAGCTTTCTTGGTAGTCCCCATCCTCTTGACGATGACCAATAGGCTCACAGAAGCTCACACCACCCGCGTGTTGAATGGTGAGCAGCGTAATTTCATAGTCAAAATCAACAAAGCCTTCAACGATCACCTTGCCTGCCCCTGCTCGACCACCTGCCTGCGCATAGTCCCAAGCATGATCAATATCTGCGTCTGATCGAACAAGACTCTGGCCCTTGCCTGAAGAGCTCATTATCGGTTTCACCACACAAGGAATGCCAATATCAGCGATCGCTGCGTCAAAAGCAGCTCTATCAGCAGCAAAGGCATAAGGGGAAGTTGCCAGCCCCAACTCCTCGGCCGCTAGACGGCGAATACCCTCTCGGTTCATCGTCAGCTGTGCGGCACGCGCACTGGGAATTACTTTGAATCCCTCCGATTCAAGCTCGACCAAAGTGTCGGTGGCGATGGCCTCTATCTCAGGCACGATTAAGTCGGGCTTTTCCGCCTCAACCACCCGCCTCAGTTCAGCACCATCGAGCATTGAAAACGTGTGCGATCGATCCGCCACCTGCATGGCAGGCGCGTTTTCGTAACGATCGCAGGCGATCACTTCCACGCCTAGTCGTTGAAGCTCGATGACCACTTCTTTGCCAAGCTCTCCAGAGCCGCAAAAAAGAACACGCGTGGCAGTTGATGAGAATGGAGTTCCAATGCTGACCATTGCATTTTCCTCAGGCAGGGCTAACCAATAACTTAGAATTTAACGCATATAAGACGCCTTTGGTTTGGTCTTAACGCGTTTGTTTACGCCGACTTAGAGATTCGTCAATCAGCAACTGGTTTTGTCATTGCGCTGTTAAACACCCATTACTAATAGGCAAGGCAGTAGTTAGTGGCCTCGACAGCCTCACAGCCTAAACAGCTGAGATAAATAGAACCTTGATAGTCCTTTATCACTGTAATACGACCATCAAGCCGCCCCATTTTTCAGCCAAGTCATGTACTCTTAATCATCAAAATAATACCTGCTCACCTAATTTGGGCACTGGGCACCAACGTTGAGGCTTGCAAGCCGTGATGATTGCATCGACTAAAACCCACCATCGTGTCTGTCATTTATGTGAGGCCATGTGTGGTCTCATCATCAAGACAGAGGGCGACAAAGTCATTGATATTCGCGGAGATAAGTCAGACCCCTTAAGTCGGGGCCACATCTGTCCTAAAGCAGTTGCCCTGCAGGATATTCATGAAGACCCGGACCGCCTGAGAAAACCGCTAAAACGAGTTCGCTCCGCCCCTGGGGTCTATGAGCACGCAGAAATTGAGTGGCACGAGGCACTTGATCTCGCAGCCAATGCGCTGGCTGACACAATTAAAAAGCATGGTGTTAATGGGATCGGTGCTTACTTTGGTAACCCGTCCGCCCACAATTACGGGATGATGACCCACCAGCGAAATCTCTTCCGCAACATCCGCACGCGAAATCGCTTCTCAGCAACGTCGGTTGATCAATTACCGCATCACCTCGTGTCTATGTGGATGTACGGTCACATGTTACTAATGCCCATCCCTGACATAGACCGTACCGATTATTTTTTGATGCTCGGCGCCAACCCGCTTGCGTCAAACGGCAGCATCTGGACCGTGCCAGATGTCAGAAAACGTATCAAAGATCTGACGGGGCGTGGTGGCAAATTAGTGGTGATTGACCCAAGAAGAACCGAGACGGCAAAACTCGCCAGCGAGCACCACTTTATAAAGCCCGGAACCGACGCGGCGCTACTACTTGCACTCATCCACGTCATATTCCGCGACGACTTGTTGTCACTGGGCGCTTTGGCAGACTTCACTGACGGTCTTGAAGACGTTCGAAGTGCGGTTTTATCACTGACACCTGACTGGGCGTCAGCCATTACCGGTGTTGCCGCTTCAGATATCGAGCACATAGCTACGGACATGGCCACTGCTAGAGCTGGTATTTGCTACGGACGCATGGGCGTCAGTACGCAGGCTTACGGAACCCTCTGTCAGTGGGCTATTCAGGTCATCAACGTGATAACGGGCAACCTTGATAAACCAGGCGGTAGTTTGTTCACCAAACCGGCCATGGATCAGGTTACGAACAGTAGCCGCGGCGGTTTTGCGCGGTTTAGAAGTCGCGGAAGAGGGCTGCCCGAGTTCAACTATGAGCTACCTGCTGCAGCACTCGCCGACGAGATTAAGACCCCTGGGGAAGGTCAAATTAAACTGATGTTCACGGGTGCAGGTAATCCCGTGTTATCTACACCCAATGGCCGTGCGGTCGACGAAGCATTCGAAGAGCTCGAATTTATGATCTCACTCGACCCCGCGCTCAATGAGACGACGCGGCACGCCGACATCATCTTGCCGCCGACGTCGCCCCTCGAGCACGACAATTACGACTTTGCTTTTCACAATCTAGCCATTAGAAATACCGCCCGCTACACCCCAGCAGTCTTCGACAAGCCAGAAGGGGCGCTTCATGACTGGGAAATTTTCGCAGAGCTCGGAGACCGATTGGCTGAACGACTGGGAGTAGAACCCATGCCGCGAGTGCCACCACATAAAGTGGTCGACGCAGCACTTCAAGCAGGGCCGTATGGACGGGGCTCGGAGTGGAACCTCAGCATCGAGAAGCTAAAAGAGTATCCCTCGGGTATCGACTTTGGTCCGCTGGAACCCTCTTGTCCTGAGCGTCTGCAAACTACCGATAAACGAATTCCACTGGCGATTCCCGAGGCATTAGCGGATATCAACCGCCTGCTGTCGGACGTCACTATCAGTGAAGGTGGCTACAGGTTAATTGGGCGCCGGAACGTGCGCGATAACAATTCATGGATGCATAATCACCAACGTCTAGTGAAAGGAAAGCCTCGTTGCAACCTACTCATGCACCCCGACGACGTTGCAAAAGAAGGCTGGTCCGAGGGCATGCAAGTGACCATTAAGAGTCGTGTTGGCGCTATCACCGCAGAGCTAACACCGTCCGCTGAAGTCATGCCCGGGGTTATTAGCTTGCCACATGGTTACGGTCATGGATTACAGGGAACTCGCTCAGAAGTTGCCAATACGAATGCAGGCGTCAGCTGTAACGATGTGACTGATGAGCAGTTTCTCGATCAGCTCTCAGGAAACGCAGCCATCAATGGCGTACCCGTGGAACTATCAATACAAGCAGCCTCAAACAGTTGAAAACGGTGCTTCCCCCATTTTTAAACAGGGCTGATAATCGAAGAGAGCGGTCACTCTAAAGCGCCTTCGTTTTCTTCATTGTGTTTTTGTTCGTTTAGTAAAATGTTATCGCCCCCAGAAAAACAATAGGTCAGCTGTCACTTCCTCGCGTCTTTGCTTATTCACTCGACAACAGGAGCATTCGTTGAGTAGCCTTGTCTGGCAAGGCCAAACCACAAGGAAACATTAATCATGTTTAGTCACATCATGCTCGGAGCGTCAGATATTGAAGCCTCCAAAAAATTCTACGATGCTACTTTGGGTGCTCTGGGTTACGGCCCTGGCGTAATGGACCCAAAAGGTCGCGTATTTTACATGACCGATACAGGTATTTTTGCTCTTTCAATGCCGATCGATGGCAACCCAGCAACGGCTGCTAACGGCGGCACCATCGGATTCGCATCGCCGAGTGTTGAGGCCTCTGAAGCATGGCACGCAGCAGGCTTGGCCAATGGTGGCACAGACTGCGAAGATCCGCCCGGCGTCCGCGACGGTAATATGGGTCGCATCCACTTGGCTTATCTTCGAGACCCATCGGGTAACAAGATTTGCACACTGCTAAGAGTCTAAAGACTCGCGTTACCGCTTTGCTCGCCCTACTCGTGGGCGGGCAGAGCTTTGCTCAGGCAAACGACCTGCCCATCGATTATGACGCCGAAACAGACGTCAAACAGACTTGCTCTGGTTGCCATGGACTACGATACCTCGACCTTGCTCAAGGCTACGATACAAGTGCCGAATGGTCGCATCTCATCAGCAGCATGGTTCTGTTACCTTCCGCTCGCTTAGGCGCCATCAGCGAGTACCTCGCGAGCCAATATCCACATAAACCCGAAAAAGCACCGCGTTTGGTCGATGGTGATACCAATATTCTCATCGAGCAATGGGTAACACCCACATTAGGCCAACGAACCCGTGACCCTATTGAAGCCCCCGATGGTGCCATTTGGTGGACTGGGATGTGGGCCTCTCTCGTCGGGCGACTTGATCCAGAAACCGGTACGATGAAGGAGTATCCGTTGCCCAGCTCGGCACGTCCGCACTCGATTGTGCCCGACGACAAAGGCTTTATTTGGTATACGGGCAACAGTAACGGCACGATTGGCCGATTAAATCCTGCGGACGGAAGTATCAAGGAATTTCCGACTCAAGCACGCGATCCACATACGGCGGTGTTCCACCCAAACGGCAAGCTCTATTTCACCAGTCAGCACTCAAACATGCTTGGTCGCTTGGACCCTGAATCAGGTGAGATCCTCGAAATAGAAACGCGTCGAAAACCCTACGGCATCAAGGTGGGCGCTGAGGGCGATCTTTTTATTGCCTTTAACGGCACGAATGCGATTGGTCGGATGGATGCCGAGAGCTTGGAGATCTCTTATTACCCGATTCCCGACGAGCGGACCCGTATCCGTAGGCTCGATATCGATAGCAAAGGTAACGTCTGGTTCGTGAACTCTTCGCTAGGTAAGGTCGGTAAATTAACGGTCAGCACTGGCGAGATTGCCCAGTGGGACTCACCTAGTGGAGAGCGCTCACACCCCTACTCGATGACGGTAATTGACGACATCGTCTGGTACAACGAGAGCGGTATGCGCCCCGATGCTCTAGTGCGCTTTGACCCCGCAACCGAGAGATTTCAAAGCTGGGCTATGCCATCAGGTATTGGAATCATTAGACACACCTGGAAGACGCGGGACGGTGATCTGTTAATTCACCAGAGCAGCTCTAATCGCGTGGGACGCGTGCGTATTGAAAATTGATGACGAAGCCAATGCCAAATCTCGCGTGTTGCTCAGCGTAAGTCAGATCCCGGAAGGCCGTGTCTCGTCTTTTGGTCGAATTGCTGAGGCTGCTGGATTTCCGCGCAAAGCGCGGTGGGTGGGAAAAATATTAAGTCAGCTGCCAAGCGACACCAAAATACCGTGGCATCGGGTACTTGGGCACAACGGGCTGATAACATGCCCACATAAAGCCGTCGCACAGTCCCGTCTAGAGACTGAGGGTGTCGAGGTGCGCCAGTTTAAAGTAAACATGAAGCAGCATGTCTGGCCTGATTAATCACCATATTTAGGCCCTGCGAATGGCTAATTAGCCCCTAGCCATGAAGGGGAATACTCTAAACAGGACGCAGAAACAATGCCCCCACGCAAGCTAAATTCATAATCAGACTGGGCAGCCCTAATAATTAATGGCTTAAAACCCTATGAACGTTTTGGCGTACAGCAATCGCTAAATCTGGGAGGGAATAATCAGTCTCCCAACTTCAGCACCCTACACAACTCTACTGCGCGACCTTATCAGTTAAGGAATGAGGCCTTCAGAAAGTTCGCCATTACAGCGATTAACAATCTGGGCGGATAACCAACTTCCCAATAACCTGCCGATTTTCCAACATACGAAAGCCCTCGAGCGTCTCAGACAGTGGCAGTTCATCATGGATACACGGGCGGGTTCTGCCCTCCTCAGCCCATTGCCAGATGGTATTTAGGTTTTCCTCGCCCTTTTCAGGAAATCTCCGGCCGTACTCACCCGCGCGTACACCCACCACCGAGAACCCCTTTATAAGGGGCATATTCGAAGAGATCGATGCGATTCGACCACTGGTGAAGCCAATGACAAGCAGTCGACCATCAAAATTGATGCAACGGGTGCTTTCGTCAAAAACATCCCCACCAACAGGATCGTAAATAACATCTGCACCTCGCCCTTCGGTTAGTGACTTCACCTCTTCACGAAATCCGCCGTCAGTGCTGATGACGTGATCAGCACCCTGTGCTCTGACGCGCTCAAGCTTCTCGTCACTTCCACTGGTAGCGATCACCCTCGCACCCAAAAGTTTACCCATATCAACCGCAGCCATACCCACCCCACCACTCGCTCCGTGCACGAGCAGCGTCTCGCCCGCTCGTAAGTTACCCCTTCGCACCAACGCAACATAAGCAGTCAGGTAGGCGACTTGATAAGAAGCCGCTTCGGCAAAGCTCATGTTACTCGGCTTTTTACGAAGCCCTTCCACAGGCACACAGACGTACTGAGACAATCCACCGAAGCGCATACCAGCAACGACAGCATCACCAACAGCAAAACCGGTTACCCCTTCACCTAATGCGTCCACCTCGCCGGCGGTATCCATTCCCGGGGTGAAAGGTGGATCAAGTTTCAATTGGTACTTTCCCTGGCACAGCAGAAGATCGGGAAAGTTCAGACTGGCCGCCTTTATTCGAAGCCTTACCTCCCCCGGGGCTGGCTCGGGCAGCGGTAAATTTCTAATGGATACACCTGAAAAATCATCTGAAATGTCGAGACACACGAGGGCTCGCATAGGTTTTCCTCTCAAAAGTCACTCGTCGTCATAACTCCGCATCGCAAGGAAGCTATTGCTCGGGACTCCGGCCTTTGCAAGCACCTGATCCCAAACAGCATCGCCGTAACCCTCCGTCACCATATCTCTAAGCGATTTATTGATAACCCCGTACATTTAACAACCTCCTGCGAAATACGTGATGACTTTTGGTTGGATTAAGCGTTCTTCCATGCCTGGACTTTTCGATAAATAGTAGAAGGAGCGACCTCGAGTAAGGTCGGCGCACGATTGATATTGCCATCACTCACGTCTATCGCGTATTGAATCGCCTCTTTCTCGACCATCCATAAGGGTCTTACGCCTTCAACGCCGACGTCGGATGGACTGTCAGAACGACCTGCGGGGAGCGAACCCTCAGGCTGACTATCAAATTGAGTAATTGCCTCATCAATGATGTCGACACCAATTTCAGACCCGACCACCATAGTCGCAACCCAGCGCAACATATTCTCCAACTGCCTTACATTACCCGGCCATGCATAACTGAGTAAGCGATCTTCGGATCGGCTCGACAAGGAATCAAATGTTTTACCTGTCTCCGTGCCGAGTCGATTCAGAATAATTGTTGTTAGATAGGGGATATCATCGAGACGCTCTCTCAGAGGCGGCAGTCGAATGGGCAATACTTGCAGACGATAGTACAAATCCTCTCGTAATCGCCCCGCCCTCACTTCGTCCAAAAGGTCACGATTGGAGGAGGCGATAACTCGCACATTAGCCGACATATCAGTGTCAGCGCCCAGCGGTCGAAAAACGCCACTTTCTATAAATCGTAATAATGACGACTGTGCCGCGTAGTCCAACTCCGCAACCTCGTCGAGAAATAAGCTACCTCCCTCGGCGCGCGATACCAAGCCCCGGTGTATCCCCCCAGCGCCACTTTCGCGGGCATCCTCGCCGAAAAACTCTCTTTCAAAGTTAGAGATAGATGTTCCGGCACAGTCAACGACAATAAAGGGTTCGGCGGAACGCGCAGAGAGGTCATGTACAGCCCGAGCCGTCAACTCCTTCCCCGTACCGCTCTCACCTAGAATAAGGACCGTTCCGTTAGCCGCGGCAATGCGTTCAACAGCATCGTACACAGCGCGCATGGGTGGCGATGAGCCAACTAAACCACCGAGCCGGCCTCGCTTATTTGACAGTGACTCAATCTGATCATTGAGCTCTTTGCGGCGCATGGCATTTTGGAGGGTTACGCGCAAGCGAATGGAATCGAAGGGTTTAGCGAGAAAGTCGGCGGCACCCCTGTCAAGAGCCCGCTCAGCCCACTCATTGCCGTGCCCGGTCATAACAACAGTCACAGGCACAGGATCCAGCTGAACAGCATGCGCCAATAAATCCAGTCCATTGCCATCGGGAAGTTCAATATCGAGTAAGACGAAATCGGCCTTAACACGAAATAAGCTGGCCTTGCCCTCCTCCAGCGTCGTTGCGATGTGAATTTCAAGTCCTAGGCCGGCAATAAGCCTCGTAAATAGCGCAAAGGGTTGTGCTGTCTTCAACAATCAATGCTTTCATATTTCCCCCCTCACACCTAACGTCAATCAGTCCTTTATGGTCTCGAAGATATGATTCATCGCCTGATTGGCACCCTCGAAGGCATCCAATACATCGGGTCTGAAGTGCTTAGGATCAGTCCAACCATCGCCCTCTAAAATAATCTTCATTGCCTGCTCGAGGGTCATAGCGCGTTTATATGGCCGCTCAGATCTGTTGTCGGGCCGTACCGCCACCCCAATCCCCTAAAGTAGTTATTATGAGGCTCATTGAGAGCCTCGAGCTTCCGCTTTTCGCGCCTGACAGCATTAACAATTCTAAATCAGACCGCGGGCCATAACTCCCTCATTGATGCAAGCTCGTTAGGTCCGCTGAGCCTCAGTGCGCTTACAATGCACCCAGAACAAAGTCGCCGTCAACAAGATCACGGCACCACCCTGATGCCCTGCGGCAATAGCGACATTGACATGCGACAGTACTGTGCTGATGCCTAGGACAATTTGGAGGGTGACAGCAGCCAGCAGAATCAAGCCAGCTTTGCGTAATCGTGTGTCAGAATCTGAGAACCAGGTCCGTAGCGCAAGAAAGACCAGAGCAGCCCCAGTGAAGTAAGCCAACATCCGATGATTAAAATGGATGGTCGTCACCTGCTCAAAGGCGGAAACGAATCCCTGTGCATAAAGTGCTGGCGGTATAAAGCTGTCTCCCATGAGCGGCCAAGTCGGAAACGATAGGCCGGCATTTGTTCCTGCAACGAAACCACCACTAAGAATCATGACGTAAACAAGCGCAATAACCGCAAAGATACCCAAACCCGAATCGTTTCGCAGTGAGCGATTGGGCGACAACAAACCAATGGTTAACCAAACGATATAGGCATAAATCGCAACCGCTAAACCAAGGTGCGCCGTCAAACGGTATTGCGACACGTCCGGCCTATCCACCAAGCCACTCTTGACCATGTACCAGCCCATAAGCCCCTGACAACCTCCCAAAACCAGAAGGAAAAGCAAGTGCGGTTTCAGTGCCGGCTTCACTTTACCCATCCAGAGGAAGATCATCAGTGGAACAAAAAACATAATGCCGATGAGTCTGCCCAGCATGCGATGCAAATATTCGAACCAAAAAATTTGCTTAAACTCATCCAGCGACATGCCTGTATTGACCAACTGATACTCAGGAAACAGTTTGTACTGATCGAATAGGTAGACCCAATCATCTGTCGTCATTGGAGGCACAACGCCCATGATTGGCCGCCAATCCACCATCGACAGACCAGATTCCGTTAAACGTGTTACGCCGCCCAATAAAATCATGCCAAAGATTGTGACCGCACAGATTGCAAGCCAGCGGCCAATTATCGCGTCATCGCGATGAGAAGTAATTACAGTCATCCAGCCCCCCAAAACAGCGCCGTAAGTTTAACAAACTCGAGACGCGAATCGGGGACTAAAGTAGACTCCCCGCCACAACAAGGATGATGTTGATGGCGCTCTTACGATTAAATGATGCCGAATTACATTTCGGCACTCAAATACTCCTCGATAAATTAAACCTCACTATCTCCAAGGGTGAGCGCTTAGGCCTGTTGGGCCGAAATGGTGTGGGTAAGACAACACTCTTCAGGGTCCTTGCGGGTGAGCAGCAACTAGATGATGGTGAGCGATGGATTGATCCAGGTGTAAAACTATCGCGCCTTGAGCAAGAGTTGCCGCTCGAGGGTCAAACATCTGTGTTTGACTGGGTAGCTGGAGGCTTATCGGAAGTTGGAAGCCTTCTTGTTAAATACCGAGCGCTATTATCGTCCAGCAATATGGGTGATATGGAAGCACTCTCATCGATTCAGTTGGCTCTGGACGCCAGCGACGGATGGAACAGTCAAAACCGCGTCGAGACCACGCTGACACAACTCGGACTTGATGGGAGTGAGTATTTGGCCGATTTATCGGGCGGCTGGCGACGCCGCGTTGCACTCGCGCGCGCGCTGGTCTCGGAACCAGACCTACTCCTGCTTGATGAGCCTACCAATCATCTCGACATACCCACCATCATCTGGCTCGAACAGCAGCTGCAATCCTTTCGAGGCGCCATCGTCCTTATCACCCACGACCGTCGGTTTCTGCAAGCCATTGCCAACCGAATCGGCGAGCTTGACCGGGGGATGTTGAGCGTTTGGGACGGCACTTATAGCGACTTTCTAAAACACCGTGCGGAACAACTGGCAGCAGAGGAGACGGCGAACACGCTCTTCGACAAAAAGCTCGCGCAGGAGGAGGTTTGGATTCGACAGGGGATCAAAGCTAGACGCACGCGCAACGAAGGACGCGTTCGTCGTCTTGAGGCCATGCGTGAAGAGCGCGCGGCACGTCGAAAGCAGACAGGAAAAGCAAATATCAACGTGGGCGCAGGCTCACTGTCGGGAAAACTTGTAGCGGAAGCAAAAAACGCAGGCGTGAACTTTGGTGACCAAACAGTTCTCAAAAACGTGAATACCATTATTCAACGCGGCGATCGCATCGGAATCGTGGGGCGCAATGGAGCGGGTAAAACAACACTCATAAAAATGCTTCTGGGCGAACTGGAACCGAATGAAGGCACGATCAAAATTGGATCAAAATTGGAAATTGCGTACTCAGATCAGCTCCGTGGTCACCTGGACCCCGAAGGCACCTTGATAGATAACATATGTGGCGGCCAGGAATTCATTGAGATTGACGGAAAAAAACGGCATGCCATTGGCTACCTCGGCGACTTTTTGTTCTCTCCCGACAGAGTTCGGGCGCCGACCAAAGTATTGTCTGGCGGAGAGCGCAACCGTGCGATTCTTGCAAAGCTTTTTACCCAGCCCGCAAACCTACTGGTACTCGACGAGCCGACGAATGATCTCGACATAGAAACCTTGGAACTCTTAGAAGAGGTGTTGTTGGATTTCAAAGGAACCGTCCTATTGGTGAGCCACGATAGAGACTTTATGGATAGCGTCGTGACCAGCTTGTTGGTGATCAGCGAGTCGGGCGAGATTGAAGAACAGGCAGGCAATTTTTCTGACTGGGAAAGCCGTGGTGGAACCCTGCTGAGCATCGGGGCGCGTATTGATATAGGAAGCGCTGGTTCGCCAAAACCAAAACACCTCGAGACGGTGCTCGGTCCGCAGGCGAAGGGCACTGCTAACGCTAAAGCTGCCGCCCGCAAACTAAGTTATAAGGAATCGCGAGAACTCGAGGATCTACCCAATCGGATAGCGAAGCTCGAAGAGGAGCAAGCTACGCTCGAGACCAAAACCGCAGACCCTTCTTTTTTCACGGGTGATGGCGATGAGGTTGCTAAAACACTGGAGCGACTCACGACAGTAACCGCCTCGCTAGATGACGCGTTAGAGCGGCTGATAGAGCTCGAAGGTTAGGCGATACCAGCTCTCGCCTAGCGTCGGAGCTTGTCGTGCTCGTTCACTCTACGCCCGGCTCCCCTGACTCCCTTTAACTCTACCTTAAGCTCACTTAGGGGATTTAGATTCGGGCCTCTGCAAATTTATAAAGCGCCCTCGGCACATCATGATCAATGCACAGAGATAAGCTCTCACTGAAATAAGCTGACTGAAACTCCTTCGGTGATTATCTCTGAACTACCTATTCGCTAACTTTACTGCGACTCTGCGCGCTACGCTTGATGCACACTCCCCCAGGCACAAAGATCAGTGAACAACATTGGCGTAGCACAGTGCACGCTTACTCAGCCGCATTTGAGCTATGTCAGCTCGCTAAAGAACTGAGGCAACCGCCTCTACCACCGTATCCATGTTCCGTTGGTTGAGTGCTGCCACGTTAATACGCGACGAGTCGAGCATATAAAGGCCGCGGTCTTTACGAAGCCCTCGCGCTTGATCGACCGAAAGGCCTAAGAAAGAGAACATTCCCTTCTCTTGGGATATAAAAGAAAAGTTCTGATTCGTTTTCTCGGAGAGCTTCTCGGATAACTGGGTACGAAGTTCGATCATCCGGGCACAAATATTTGCGAGCTCACTTTCCCAAGATGCACGCAGTGTGGGGTCGCTCAGCACGCGCCCAGCCAGTAATGCGCCGTGCGCAGGCGGCATAGAATAAACGCGCCGCGCCGCACCTAACCCGTGGCTATGGGTTGCCGCTGCGGTTTGCGTGTCTTTTCCGAAAAATAAAGCTACACCCGTTCTCTCACGGTACAAACCCAGATTTTTGGAGCAGGATGCAGCGACGATGAGTTCACCTAAACGACCCGCTAATAAGCGAAGTCCTGCCACATCAGCCTCAAGGTTCGTGCCCATTCCTTGATACGCTAGGTCAACAAGGACCGTGAAGCCTTGAGCCTCTGCCATATCGGCGATCTGGCCCCACTGTTCCAAGGTCAGATCTGCACCAGACGGGTTGTGGCAACAACCATGCAGAAGTACAACGTCGCCCTTTTGGGCAGACTTTAGATCACTGGCCATGTTGTCAAAATCAACGCCGTGCGACGCGGGATCGTAATAACTATAGGTTTGGAATTTCAGCCCAACGGATCCCATCAATGGAATATGAACAGGCCAAGTAGGGTTACTGATCCAAACTGTTGCGTCAGGAGCTGCTGCAGCCAATACCTCAGAAGCAATGCGGAGCGCACCGCAACCACCGGGTGTTTGAATAGCCGCGATATTCGAGCCATCCCCCACAAGTTCGTCCCCAAAAACCAGTGACTTCATAGCCTGCAAATAAACAGCATCTCCGGCCGCTGGCAGATAAGCCTTGGTGACTTCATCCGCCACCAGCTGCTGCTGAGCTTGACGTACTGCCTGAAAAACGGGGCATATGCCCGCTTCATCCATATAAATACCGACCGTCAAATCAATCTTGCTTGGGTTCGGATCTGCGCGACACTCAGCGGCAAGACCAAGGATGGGATCGGGTGATAAAACAGAAAGTTGCTCTAACATCGAAGGCTCTTACGTAAAAAAACAGGGCAGGAGTATACGGTATGGGTGTAGCCGCATAAATGCCTGATATTATTCACAGACAATTTCTTAACCGATCAAACACGTACCGCCATGTCTTCCAATCGACGCGACAACCTTTTTGCCGAATTACTCAGTGATAAGGCGTTATTTAGCTTCAATGACTCGGTTGTCGATGTCTTCCCTGACATGATCCAGCGTTCAGTACCGGGTTACTCGACAGTAGTACGAATGACTGGCGTACTCGCTGAGCAATATGCGCAACCGGGGACCTGCGTTTACGATATTGGCTGTTCGTTAGGCGAGTCCATACGCTCAGTAGAACTCGCGCTCGGGGACAGTACTGCCTCGCGGAGTGATTGTCGGCTTATAGGAATCGACAACTCTTCGGCCATGGTTCGCCGCGCACAGGAGCAAGCAGAATCAAAGTCTCGTATCGAATGGATAGAAGCCGATGCACTCGAGGTCAACTTCGCCCCTTGCAGCGTGGTGATATTGAACTTCACACTGCAATTTATTCCTGTCCCTCAGAGGCTCCACCTACTCAAATCCATCCGCTCGGCGATGGTGCCGGGTGGGCTATTGATCCTCTCAGAGAAGATTACTATGGCTGACCCTGCCATGGATTCACTGATGATTGACTTGCATCACGACTTCAAGCGAAGTCAAGGTTACAGCGACCTAGAAATTGCTCAAAAACGAGATGCAATCGAGAACGTTCTCATCCCCGAAACAGCACAGGCGCACAGTGAACGCCTCTCGGAAGCAGGGTTTTCACGATCAAGTATTTGGTTTCAGTGCTTGAACTTTGCATCTTTCATCGCAGTTGCGTGATCGCCGGTGGAAATACCTAAGGAGCTGATAGCAGACCTAGAAGCCTTCGCAGCGCGATGGGAAGAGCCAAAGCTCTGCGAGTGGCTAAAAAGCCTGCCCGAGCAATTAGCTCAATCCATGTCCGAGAAGCGCTACGGCGACCTAAAGCGCTGGCGGGACTCAATGAATTTGCTGCCCGACCTCACAGCCGGAACGGTCAATCTAGATCGCGCTTATGTCGGCGCAAGCGGCGACATAAGCGCGACAGTACGAGACGATTTAGAACAGGCACTCCGAGGCTTGCACCCATGGAGAAAGGGGCCTTTCTCGCTATTTGGTGTGGATATCGAAACTGAGTGGCGATCCGATTTTAAATGGGATCGTCTTGCTGATGCGATATCACCGCTACAGGGTCGCCGCGTACTCGATGTCGGTTGCGGGAGCGGCTACCACTGCTGGCGTATTCGAGGCGCGGGCGCAGAAGAGGTAATTGGAATCGACCCCACCGCGTTATTCGTGCTGCAATTCAAGGCCATTCAAAAATATCTCAACGAGCCTGCAGTACACGTTCTGCCGCTGACGCTTGAGCAGTTGCCACCAAAGTTACAGGCGTTCGATACGGTATTCTCGATGGGAGTGCTCTACCATCGCCGATCACCCATAGACCACCTTACAGACCTTCGCGACACCCTCGCTCCGGGTGGGGAGCTGGTACTTGAGACTCTGGTGGTTGAAGGTACCGAACAAACTGTCTTTGTGCCGCCCGGACGCTACGCGAAAATGGGCAACGTTTGGTTCCTGCCAAGCCAGGAAGCACTGAAACTCTGGCTTTCAAAAGTGGGTTTTGAAGATATTCAGCTTGTCGATATCAGCCAGACCGGCTTGAAGGAGCAGCGTTCCACTGACTGGATGACCTTTCACTCTCTAGTGAATTTTTTGGACCCTGAGGACCCAACCAAAACCGTAGAAGGGCATCCATCACCACGACGCGCGATTATGACTGCACAGCTGCCGTAACTTTTCTCCCTGTGTTAGTCGTCTGATGCCGCACCCGAGGTGGCGGCCGGACTTATGGGAAAAGTCGCTATCTTTCCGGACTCACCACCTTCGCTAATCTTCGCAGCACCTTGTTTCTCAACCTCGTCGATTCGAATGATGGACTGCATGGGAATATAGCTACGCTTAACCCCCGCGAACTCAGACTTGAGCTTTTCCTCGCCTGGGTCTACTAAAATCGCAGAGCGCTCCCCGAAAAGCATCTCCTCAATCTCAACAAAGCCCCACATATCACTCTGGTAGATGTGTTTAGCAAAGACTTCGAAGATCTGCTTACCGTTGTGAAAGATAATTTTATACACAGGCTGATTTGACATGCTTTTTCAAGTATTAAGTCCGGGGCGCGCGATGCTACCACTTTTGCCAGAATTCGGAAGGGGTAGCGCCAGCCCATTTAAGAAATACACGGGTATAATAGCGTCTTAGCAAACACATTGAGCACAAACACGTGAGCACAAAAACCCCATCCAAAGTCTTCATCCAGACCCACGGTTGCCAAATGAACGAATACGACTCTTCGCGCATGGGTGACCTGCTGCGCGAGAGCCACGGGCTCGAGCGCACGGACAACGCGGAAGAAGCGGATGTGTTACTGCTGAACACCTGTAGCATTAGAGAAAAGGCACAGGAAAAAGTCTTTCACCAATTGGGGCGTTGGAAATCTATCAAGGCAAAGCGTCCCGAAGTGGTCATTGGTGTCGGTGGCTGTGTTGCCAGCCAAGAGGGTGAAGCAATTAGCGAGCGCGCACCTTACGTTGACCTGATATTTGGCCCGCAAACACTCCATCGTTTGCCTGAGATGCTCGAGACACGAAATGAGGGAGACAGTGCTGTTGTCGACATCTCATTTCCTGAGATCGAAAAATTTGATCGACTGCCTCAGCCGTCAACTGGCAGCGCAACAGCATTTGTCTCCATCATGGAGGGTTGTAGCAAGTACTGTACTTTTTGTGTTGTGCCTTACACTCGAGGCGAAGAAGTATCGCGCCCGGTTGACGACGTGATCGCCGAGATCGCGCACTTAGCGTCTGAAGGTGTTAAAGAGGTCAATCTGCTGGGACAAAACGTTAATGCCTATCGCGGTGAGAATCATCTTGGCGAGGTCGTCGACTTCGCCGAGTTGTTAGGTCTCGTCAATTTAGTACCCGGCATTAAGCGCATCCGTTACACAACATCACATCCCGTAGAGTTTAGTGACGCACTGATTGAGGCTTACAGAGATATACCCGCGCTGGTCGATCACCTGCATCTACCTGTGCAAAGTGGTTCAGACCGTATTTTGATGGCAATGAAGCGCGGTCATACAGCGATAGAATACAAATCAAAGATCCGTGCCCTGCGAAAGATTCGCCCCAACATATCGTTATCATCGGATTTCATCATTGGTTTCCCTGGCGAAACCGAGCAAGACTTCCTTGCGACCATGAAATTGATTGAGGAAATCGGATTTGACACGTCCTTCAGCTTTATCTATAGCGCTCGACCTGGAACGCCCGCGTCGGATCTCCAGGACGATACACCCGAGGATGTTAAGAAGAAACGGCTCCACCTACTTCAGAGTCGCATCAATCAGCAGGCGATGGAGATCAGTCGTCGCATGGTTGGAACAACGCAGCGTATTCTCATCACCGGAGTCTCCAAGAAAGATCCCGGGCAGCTGGCTGGTCGGACGGAAAACAATCGCGTGGTCAACTTTACTTGCCTTGATTATAACTTGATTGGAGAGTTTGCTACGGTCGATATTGTCGATGCATTGCCAAACTCACTGCGTGGTGTGCTTGTTGGTTGACATGCGTCGCAAGCAATGTATCTTCACCTGCCCATACGTTATATGAGCGGCCAAACAGTCCTTGGACATTGACCCGACACCTCCTGAGCCCGACAGTCGGGAGGACATAGTATCCACGTCTTTCACGCTAGAACCTGAAAACGCGAAGCATGTTGCGCTGCTCTGCGGGCATCTGAACACCCATCTGAAACTCATTGAGGACCGGCTCCGGGTCTCGGTTAGTAATCGAGGCAACCAAATTAAAATCGGTGGTCCTTCGGCAGCCTCTCAATCCGCGGAAAAACTCCTAAAAAAACTGTATAGCGATGTTATCAAAGGCATTCGTCTGAGCCCTGAGACGATTCATTTACAATTGCAACAGGCTGATCTCGAATTATTGCAGGATCAGGGAGCTACTGATGAGTCCGTTCTGATTAAGGCAATTAAGACCAAACGCGGCCCGGTGAAGCCACGCGGACATAGCCAGATTAGTTACGTTACGGACATTCAACGATACGACCTGAATTTCGGTGTGGGACCTGCCGGTACGGGAAAGACATACCTTGCGGTTGCCTGTGCGGTGCAGGCGCTTCTCGACGAAGAGGTAAAACGCATCCTACTCGTGCGACCGGCGGTTGAGGCGGGAGAGCGACTGGGGTTCTTGCCCGGTGACTTGACGCAGAAAGTTGACCCATATCTCCGCCCTCTATACGACGCACTCTATGAGATGCTTGGGTTCGAGACAGTGGGCAAATATATTGAGCGCAATATCATTGAAGTCGCGCCGCTCGCCTTCATGCGAGGTCGTACACTTAACAACGCATTTATTATTCTTGATGAGGCACAGAACACCACTCGAGAGCAGATGAAAATGTTTCTGACGCGACTAGGCTTTGGTTCGACGGCTGTGATTACGGGTGACGCGACGCAAATTGATCTCCCTCGCGGTCAACCCTCTGGGCTAATCCATGCAACTCAAGTGCTTGATGGTGTCGATGGCGTCTCATTCACTTGGTTCGGCAACAAGGACGTTGTCCGTCATCCGCTGGTGCAGCGCGTCGTTAATGCCTACGAGGAACACGATGCGATCATGAACTCAAACGAGGCGCCGCACTCGTGAACCTCTCCGTTTACGTTGACTGCGGCCACCAAGACGCCCCAAAACCCGAAGCTTTTGAAGCATGGGTGGCAACCGCGCTCTTGGGATATCACTCTCGGTGGTGCCCAACGGACATCGCTGAAGTCAGCATTCAAGTAGTCGATAGTGAGGAAATGAAACGCTTCAACTACCAATATCGCGGCAAAGAGACGGACACTAACGTGCTTTCTTTCCCCGTTGACGCTGAACTGCAGAAACAAACGGGCTTACTCGGTGACCTCATTATTTGTAGCGATGTTGTGCAACGCGAGGCGAATGAACAGTCAAAGACACCCGAGCACCACTGGGCGCATATGACCATTCACGGCACACTTCATTTACTCGGCTACGATCATATTGCTGACGACGACGCAGAATTAATGGAAGCACTTGAGGTCGCGTGTCTAGCACACTTATCCATTTCAAACCCTTACAACCAAACCGAAAATCTCACCTAATGAATACGAACGACACACGCAACAACGAGTCTGAAGAAAGATCCTGGCTGGATCGACTGACACAGATGGTTACTGGCACGCCCTATACCCGGGCCGATCTCGAAGGCTTGCTGCAGTTGGCTGTTGACAACGAGGTCATCGATGAGGATGCGCGAAATATTATGGAAGGCGCCCTCACTGTTGGGGAGATGCAAGCTCGCGACGCCATGATTCCACGTGCGCAGATGGTTGTGATTAGATCGGGCGCCACATTGGACGAGGTGTTGCCACAGATCATTCATACAGGACACTCACGCTACCCGGTGGTGGGTGAGGGAACGGATGATGTTCAAGGCATTCTGCTCGCAAAAGATTTGCTGCCCTTCGTACTAAATCCCAATGCTGACTTTGATTTAACAGCGTTGCTTCGACCCGCGGTCATTGTTCCCGAGAGCAAGCGTTTAAACGTGCTGTTGAGAGAGTTCCGACAGGCGCGTAATCACATGGCTATCGTTATCGACGAGTACGGTGGCGTGGCAGGTCTCGTAACAATAGAGGACGTATTGGAAGAGATCGTGGGTGAAATTGAGGACGAGACTGATTCCGACGAAGAGGTTCAAATCCGCAAGCTCACTGAGGACAGCTTCTTCGTTCAAGCGTTGACGCCTGTTGAAGACTTCAATGAGGCGTTTGACGTCGAGTTCAGTGATGAGGAATTCGACACCATCGGCGGACTTGTCCTGCAAGCCTTTGGAAGGCTCCCCACACGCAACGAGACGGTAACTTTTGACGGCTTCGAGTTTCGTGTCATAAACGCCGATCAGAGAAAGCTAAACAGTCTGCGCGTAACGATAATCAGCGAGCGCTAGAACATGTTGCGCTGGAACACATCACAGCGCGCAATTTGCAGCCTCGTCGCTGGGCTGATTTTCACTCTGGCGCTTGCGCCATTCGATCTTAAAGTTGCCTCACTTCTCAGTCTCGCCCTGTTTTATCTGGCGCTAGAGGGGCAGACAGCAAAACGCGGCGCGGCCTTGGGTTGGATTTATGGCGTCGGCTTCTTTGGCGCTGGCGTCTCTTGGGTCTATGTCAGCATTAACGTTTACGGAAACGCATCCGCTCCACTCGCAGTCCTGCTCACTTTTATCTTTTGCGGTGGACTCGCGTTACTACCCGCGGCGCAAGCTGCCCTTTTCTGTCGTTTTCAGCCAGATAACGCATTGGCCCGAATCTTTACTTTTGCCGGTTTATGGGTGCTGTTTGAATGGGTGAGAACCTGGCTACTCACTGGTTTTCCCTGGCTATTCGCAGGCTACGCGAGCGTCGACACCGTGCTCGCTGGCTGGGCCCCGATAGTTGGCGTCTTTGGCGTCTCACTCCTCATTGCGCTAACCGCTGGCGGTCTTGCAGAAACGTTTCGGCTTAAAAGCCCCGGGACAGCAATATCATGGGTCACGTGGACCGGCTCAGTTCTCCTCGGCGGATGGGTGTTCCTGCAAATACAATGGACTCACGCTACCGGTGGCGCCGTGAATACAGTCATCTATCAACCAAATACCTCTTTGTGGGACAAATGGGACCCTCAAAAGCGGCGTGTTTTTCTGGCCGATTACCTTAAGCATGCCGAAACCTATTCTCGAGATGCGGATATTCTAATATGGCCGGAAGGCGCGTTACCGTTTTACGCTGATCAGGCGCCAAACTACATAGCGCAACTGAATACACTCGGTGAAGTCAACGACACCTCTATCGTTCTCGGTATCGCAACCCGTGAGGACTCAAAACGATTCAACAGCATCGTTACCCTCGGTAACACGAATGATGAGTATCGGAAACAGAAACTCGTGCCATTCGGTGAATTCGTCCCTCTCGAATCACAACTCAGAGGGCTCATCGCGTTTTTTGACCTACCCATGTCGAACTTCTCACCGGGCTCCAGCGAACAAGATAGCCTAACAAGCGGCACCGGCGAGCTTGCCCCCTTTATCTGCTACGAAATCGTTTACCCAGACTTTGTAGCAAAAGGCTCGAGAGGCACCTCTATACTAGTCACGATCTCTAACGACTCATGGTTTGGCACGAGCCATGGCCCTCATCAGCATTTTCAAATGGTTCGCTTCCGGTCGCTTGAGCTTCAAAAACCCACTCTTAGAGGCGCTAACAATGGCATCACAGCCGTGATCTCGCCTTTCGGAGAGATCGAAAAAGCACTACCTCAATTCACAAAAGGTAATCTCATTGCGACGGTCGAGCCACACGAGGGCCTAACACCCTTTGCTCGCTGGGGAAGCCTACCCGTTATCCTGATAAGCCTACTCTTCTCAATCCCCGCGGTGGCGCTGGTTATAGCAGGTGCAATAACGAGAGTTATCACAAAAATTGGCATAAAACCTCAGCGCTAAGCACATCTATCCTGATAGACTATGGGTGCAAACCCCATCACCGACGCCAACCATATCGTAATGAATTCAAGCGAATACCAACCAGAGATCCTCGAAACCGAGATTCAATCATCTTGGCTAGAGGAGAAAACCTTTGCAGTAGATGTCGACACCTGTCGAGACAAGTTTTACTGCCTAGCCATGTTCCCCTACCCCAGTGGCAAATTACATATGGGACATGTTCGTAACTACACGATTGCCGACGTGATTGCGCGCTATCAGCGAATGATGGGAAAGAACGTACTGCAACCTATGGGTTGGGACGCGTTTGGGTTGCCCGCGGAAAACGCTGCGATCCAAAAAAAGGTGGCGCCTGCCGCTTGGACTAAAAGCAATATTGCCGAGATGCGCCGACAACTGCAGCGACTGGGTTTCGCCTACGACTGGGACCGAGAGCTTGCCACCTGCACACCTGAGTACTATCGATGGGAGCAGTGGTTTTTCACACGGCTGTATGAAAAGGGCTTGGTCTACAAAAAGATGGCGACGGTTAACTGGGATCCAGTTGATCAGACCGTATTAGCCAATGAGCAAGTTATTGATGGTCGCGGATGGCGATCAGGGGCTGAAGTAGAGCGCAGAGAGATCCCCCAGTGGTTTATCCGCATAACTGATTACGCGGAAGAGCTCCTCGAGAATCTCGATAAGCTTGACGGATGGCCTGAACCTGTTCGTCTCATGCAGAGAAACTGGATTGGTAAAAGTCTTGGTGTTGAGCTTAGCTTCGAGCTCGACGCACCGATAGCAGGCCTCGACAAGATCGACGTCTACACAACGCGTCCCGACACCCTATTCGGCGTCAGTTACATCAGCCTTGCAGCCGAACACCGTATCAGTCTCGAGCTGAGCAAAGATAATCCTGCACTTGCCGACTTCATCGCCGATTGCAAGAAATCATCTGTTGCAGCAGCTGACATGGCGCGGGCTGAAAAACTCGGCATGGACACAGGCATCCGAGCTCGCCATCCACTTACCGGCGAAGCGATCCCCGTCTGGATTGCAAACTATGTGCTGATGGACTACGGATCGGGCGCAGTCATGGCGGTGCCTGCGCATGATGAGCGCGACTGGGAGTTCGCGCGCCAGTATGACCTGCCCTTGATTACGGTAATTAATGACGAAAGTGGACAGCCTGCGGATGTATCAAATGCCGCCTATATCGAGCGGGGCACCCTGACAGGCTCTGGCAGTTATGACGGACTTGGTTTTGAAGATGCCTTCGATCAAATAGCCCAAGCGCTCGAGGAGATGACTCTGGGTAAAGTCACCACACAATATCGTCTGCGCGATTGGGGTGTCTCTCGGCAGCGTTATTGGGGTACACCGATTCCCATGTTAAATATTGAAGGCGCTGGCGAAGTACCAATTCCCGCCGACCGACTGCCCTCGCTCTTACCAGAAGATGTGATCATGGACGGCGTGGCCTCGCCAATCAAAACCGATCCCGAGTGGCGCAAATTTGATCTCGACGGTGTCTCTTGCGAACGCGAGACTGACACCTTTGATACGTTTATGCAATCGTCCTGGTACTACGCGCGGTTCACCTGCCCAAACTATGATCAGGGCATGCTCGATTCAGATGCAGCCAACTACTGGCTTCCCGTTGATCAATATGTGGGAGGCATTGAGCACGCAATCTTACACCTGCTCTACGCGCGTTTCTTCCACAAGCTGATGCGTGATGAAGGCCTCCTAAGTTCAGACGAGCCGTTTGAGCGGCTACTCACTCAAGGCATGGTGCTCAAAGATGGCGCCAAAATGTCTAAATCCAAAGGCAATACGGTAGATCCCCAGGAACTCATCGATCGTTACGGAGCAGACACTGTCAGGCTGTTCAGTATGTTTGCTGCGCCACCAGAGCAATCCCTCGAGTGGTCTGACGCAGGCGTTGACGGATCGCACCGATTCCTGAAGCGCTTGTGGCGCTTGGCTCAAGAGGCAAGACCTGCATCGTCCGATACACTAAACGCAGCAACGCTCAATAAAGCTCAAAAAGCGTTGCGGCGAAAAACACACGAAACTATCGCCAAGGTCAGTGATGATTATGGTCGCCGGCAAACCTTTAATACGGCTGTTGCCGCGGTCATGGAACTCTGCAACGAGGTCAGCAGACACGAAGGAGACTCGACTGAAGACGCAAGTGTTGTGCATGAGGCACTGTCCGCAGCCGTATTGTTACTGGCGCCCATAGTGCCCCATATCAGCGAAGCGCTTTACAGCGTTTTAACGGGCGAGCGCATTCTTTCTGCTACTTGGCCTGTGGTCGATGAAGCAGCACTTAGTCGCGACGAGATCGATATTGTGGTTCAAGTAAACGGCAAGGTGAGAGCCAAGATCTCTGTTAGCTCCGATGCGAGCACAGATGATATCCAAGAAGCGGCATTGGCTCACGAAAATGTTCAGCGTTTCATTGAGGGCGTCAACATCAGAAAAGTCATTGTTGTTCCGGGAAAACTCGTCAATGTGGTTGCTAACTAGGCTCTCTCTGCGAACAGCGATCGCCGCGAGCCTCTTAAGCCTGCTTGCTTTGACAGGTTGCGGCTTCGAGTTACGTGGCCAAAACGCTCGCGCTGAAACGCTAGGGCTCTATCCAATCGCGGTTTTAAGCGCTGCACCGAACAGTGAATTCACGTCACAGTTGCGCACAACACTTAATCGCCTCGGGGCAAGTGTCGTCGAACCCTATGAAGCCACCTTGATTCTGCAAGTAGGTACAGAGCGCTTTGAGCAGCGAAACCTTTCGCTGACAGCCCGAGCACGTGCTGCGGAACTTGAACTCCGAGCTAGCGTCGATTTTTCACTCCAGCTCGGCGAGCAGTGGCTTATCGAAAGCGAGACACTCACCGTTGTTGATCAGATGCTCAACGACCCACTCAATGTGGTTGGAAAAACTGAAGAGCTGAGACTTCTACAGGGTGAATTGCGCGCCACCCTAGTGGAAGCCCTAACTCGCCGCATTGATTACAGGCTCGCGGCAGACAATGCAGATAAGACCTGAGCAACTAGAGCAGTTCCTCAAACAAGGCCTATCGGCTTGTTATCTCGTGACGGGTGCTGAACCCCTTATCGTCCAAGAATGTGCCGACGCTATTCGTGTTGCCGCAAGGGAGCAGGGGTGTGTCGATAGAGAACGCATAGACGCATCTGATAAAGCCGGCTGGCAAAATCTTTTACAGAGCGCGAGCGCTATGTCGCTATTCTCCGATCAAAAGCTGATCGAAGTCCAAGTCGAGAGTGGTAAGCCAGGGGCTGAAGGTAGCAAAGCCATCCAAGAATATCTGTCTATGGAGTCTGACGATATCTTGCTTATTGTTGCCGGCAAAATTGATAAACAGTCACAACGTGCTAAATGGTACACGGCCCTAGATCAGCGCGGAGCCATTATCACCGTATGGCCCGTAGGTCGCCGTGAGATGCCCTCGTGGATTCAAGGCCGACTCAAGCAAAGAGGAATGTCTGCTGATCGCGATGCTGTTGCATTACTTGCTGAGCGGGTAGAAGGCAACCTACTGGCAGCTGCGCAGGAAATCGAAAAACTAGCGCTATTGACGGGTGACGCGCACCTGTCGGTTGAAAAAATTGCAGCATTGGTGGGTGATAGCGCTCGCTACAACACATTTGGCATGGTCGATACCGCGCTCGCAGGCGATGCTCGAAGCGCACTGAAAGCACTGCGCGGATTACAAGCGGAGGGAAATGCCGTACCGGTTATATTGTGGCCACTGTCGAAAGAATTGAGACTCCTTATCGACGCTGAAGCGGCCGTACGAAAAGGCACCTCACCCGCCAATGCGCTCGACCGTTTAGGCGTGTGGCGAAGCCGAATAAACTTATTGCAGTCTGCACTGGCACGACACAATCGCGAGTCTCTAGAAGCATGTTTGTCACTCAACTTCGCAGCAGACGGAAGCGCGAAGGGCTACATGCCTGGTAACTGCTGGGACTACCTCGAATCGCTGGTTGTGACGTTGGCCACAGGCGCCGCGCCAGTCTTACCGAGACGTCGCGCGTGAAGCCCTGCAAGCCCCAGCACGCCCACCACTGCAGCAAGGGCAAACGCCACAACAAAACCCAGCCACTCGGCGACAGCGCCATGAGTAGCGGCGCCCAGAGCCGGCGCAGCCATCATGGTCATCGACCACAAGCTCATCACTCGACCGTGATACTGCGGGTCTATGATTAATTGCGCTAAGGTCTGACAGGCCGTTCCTGCAAGCGTGGTCGATAAACTCAATAATCCCACCAAGATAAACAAGCTTGGTAACTGAGCTACCCAGACAAGATTGGAGAGTAGGCAGGCTGCAAAAAACATCGCAGCCAGACTCAGATTAAAAAGGTAGCGAACATCTGCCTTCATACGACTCATAATCAAGCCACCTAAGACCGCGCCACTGCCCGCGGCAGCCGTCAGCCAAGCGAGTTCCCCAGGACCACCATCGATTAATCGGCCCGACACTGCTGGCAATAACTCAATAAAACTTCGACCTAGAAATCCGTTGACTAAAGTCAGCGCAAGAATAGTGACGAGCGGCGCCATACTCAGGGCATAGCGAAGTCCATCAATAAATTCACTATTTACACTGCCGTGTGTCCGCTTTTGACGCGCACCCACACCGCCCAATGAATTCAGGATCAAACCGGACGTCGCGAAGATGAAAACCGGGATCATCCAGGCCCAAGCGGCACCGGCTCGAGCAATAACCGCCGCACAAATAGCGGGACCTAAAATGCGGGCAATATTAAAGGACATCGCTGTCAGCCCCACCGCACTGGGAAGCGCCTCGCGTGGTACGAGCATAGGCACGAGAGCCAAACGCATAGGACTGTGCATTGCCGAGACAGAACCCAGTGCCGTCGCCAAAATCAGCAACACAGCCACATTAAGAATGCCGAGATAGCCCGCCAATGCGCCACTCAGCGCAATTGCGCCGTGGATGAGCATCGACCACATCAAACCATGTCTAGGATTAATACGATCAGATTGAACACCAAAGTACGGCGATAGAATAAGTGCCGGTGCGAGCATGAGTGCACTAACAATTCCAACCCACAAAGCGGACTGGGTAAGCTCCCATGCGTTCCACCCCAGCAGGAATCTCAGCATCCAACTACCCAAAGCTGAGCACCAGCTGGCCGGGTAATAGCGCCTAAAACGCGGTTCATTTAACGCGGAATGCTTCACCTGTCGCTTTTCACGACACACAAATGGCGCCTCTCTTGCTTTTCAACAGCAATAGAACTACTGTTTATTTATACAGTATTTTTGCTGGTGCTCTCGGGCAGCACCACATCAACTTTGCGGAGCACATCATGAACTACTCTATCGAACAGATCATTAATCGTCCGGATACTTGGCAGGGTGTCGATAACAACACAAATTCGCGCGTTATCTTTACCACCAAATCCGCCAATACAGATTGGCACAATAGACAGAGTGTACCAACGGGTTTCGCCTCTCTCGACGAAGAATTGCAGCTTGGCGGTTGGCCAAAGCATGGCGCTGTCGAAGTTTTAAGCGATCACGATGGTTCTGAATGTATGGGGTTGTTTCTGCCAGCCATGCAGCGACTTTCCAATGAAAAGCGCTGGCAAGCATTTATCAATTCGCCGCACACACCGTACGCACCACTATTACGCGCCCACAATATTCCCTCAGAACAAATATTGATGGTTCACCCTAAGCACCGGGATGAAACCTTATGGGCGGCAGAGCAAGCTGTTCGCAGCACCACCTGCAGTACGGTATTTGTGTGGTTAGGGAGCACTCACTACCGTTACGCCGAGATACGCAAGCTACAACTTGCAGCGGCGAGTACCGATACGTTGCTTTTCCTCTTTAGATCGAGCGATGCGCTAAAAGATGCAACACCCGTCTCTCTCAGACTGCATATCAACGCTTATCGCGAAGTCACCGTCGTTAAACAGCGCGGCGGTAAGCGAGAAGTCGAGATACGACTCCCTGAAAGTCACCTATTAAAAGTACAGACAGCGCAATCACACACCAAAGCCGTTGCCACGAAAACCGGCACTTTCCTGACACCTGTCGCCTAATCCATTTCTGCGTCCCGCGTCCCGCGTCCCGCTTCCCCTTCCCCGGGCTCGGCTCCCCTCCGAGCTTCCGGGGTAACCTCTTTATCGCACTTTTTGTTTTAGAAGCATCAACTTTGGGAGGTGAATTTTTAAAGCGCTGATTTCCCCTACCCGCTATCTCCTGCTATATGCTTGGGAACCATCTGAACACCGTTAGCCAATGCCAGACTTACCGATCAGCCTCGATATTCTGACCATTTTGATCATAACGAGCTTTGTTGCATCTCTGCTGACTGCATCGGTGGGTATTGGCGGTGGCACACTCGTCCTCGCCGTGCTCGTGGTTACAGTTCCTATCGCTGCAGTCGTGCCTCTGCACAGTGTCGTTCAACTCGGGTCGAATACAGGCCGAACGGCCATGACACGACATCACATTTCGAGAACGTTATTTTGGCCGCTGGTGATAGGTGCCATTATGGGAACCTTACTCGCAGCACCGCTTTCCGCATTTTGGTTGAGCGAACTACAGTTAACCCTGTTGCTCGCGACATTCACACTCATCGTGACTTGGGTTCCGATACCGGTCGTAAAGACCCATAGTACGCGCCATAACCTACTGTTTAGTATCGCAGTGAGCTTCATTGGTGTTTTTGTGAGCGCTACCGGCCCATTAATAGCAGCCTTTCTTCGGCATCAAGCAGCAGACAGAAAAGAGCTAGTCGCTACCATGGCAGCAAGCGTGTCGACTATGAACTTTCTCCGCATAGTCCTCTTTAGTAGTCTCGGATTTTTTTGGAGCGAGTGGCTCATCACACTCGCTTTAATGATTGCCGCAGGCTTTGGCGGAACACTCATCGGCTTACAGCTTCTCGGCAGACTTCCCGAGAAACTGTTTCAAACCATCCTTAAACTACTTTTAACGGTACTCGCGCTGTCGATGATCGTACGAGCCTTTTAAACACAAGGTAACACCCTCAACACCAGCGCAGTGCTTGCAACACCGAGCCAGTTACCACTATCCCTCGGCTAGTTGCGAAACCACCATCGCATCGATATTTTCCGCCAGCTTGTTCAATGGCACCGGACCGCTACCCAGCACCGTATCGTGGAATAATCGTATATCAAATCGATCACCCAAACGCGCTCTCGCATCCTCGCGGAGCTCGACAATGCGTAACTTACCAATCATGTACGCCGTAGCTTGGCCTGGCATCGCGATATAACGCTCGATCGCTTTTATGCAGTCATACTCAGCATTCGGTGTATTCTCGACGAGATAGGCGATGGCTTCCTCACGACTCCAGCGCTTACTGTGAATACCTGTATCCACGACCAAACGCGCTGCACGCCAAAGCTCCATAGCAAGCTGTCCAAACCGTGAATATGGATCCTCGTAGAACCCCATCTCGTAAGCAAGCTGCTCCGTATATAAGCCCCAGCCCTCGGAGAACGCAGTAAAACTTAGATATCTCTGAATATCGGGCACCCCTTCAAGCTCAGCCGTTATGGCCCGCTGAAGATGATGACCTGGAAGCCCCTCATGAAATGCCAAGGCCTCTAGATCGGTTTTTGGCATCGCAGCCATGTCATACAAATTGGCGTAAAAAATACCTGGGCGCGAACCATCTGGTGGCGGGCTTTGATAAAACGCTTTACCCGCGTTTCGCTCACGGAAAGACTCGACACGCTTCACGATCAGCTCAGCTTTTGGCAGCACGCCAAAGTACTCAGGAAGTTTTTTCTCCATTCGAGAGAGCGCATCGCGTGCACTGACGAGATACGCCTCTCGCCCTTCATCCGTATTCGGAAAACGCAGCGACTGATTTTCGCGAACAAACACGAAAAACTCCTGCAAGCTCCCTTCGAAACCAACCTCGGTCATGATCTCCAGCATTTGACCATGGATGCGCGCAATATTTTCCAGACCTAGCTGGTGCACCTCGTCCGCGGTGAGGTCTGTCGTTGTATACCACTGTAACAATTGCTGATAGAAAGCTTCGCCATCAGGCAGACGCCATATCCCATCATTGGGTGAGGCCAATTCACTCTGCTTCTCGATCACACTGATGAAGCGCTTGTAGGCCGGCTTGAAGGCGTCAATAAGCGCCGTTCTGCCTGCATTTACTAATCGAGCAGTTTCATCCTCGGGCAAATCAAGCGCCGAGACCTTCTTTTGAAAATCGGCCCAAACCGGTGAAACTGCCTCTGAATTATCAAATGGTTGCCCCGTGATCACATTGTTAGACGATTCGAGAATCGCCGGATACATCCAATCAACGAGATAAAGTCCTTTCTCGGCACGCAGTTCGAGCTGCTCGATGACCTCCCCGAGGTAGCTCTCTACATTTTGGATTCGATCGACGTAGGCCTCAGCGTCGCTTCGATCAGACACACGGTGAATATTGATGAGCGAGCTGGGAATTTGAGTATGTGCTCCACCGAATTGATGAAGCGCGTAACGGTGGTGCCGAAAGTCGTCCATCGCCAATGATCGCTCTAATGACATGCGGTAGAGATCGAGAGAAAGCTTTCCTGCATCGGGTAGCGCAGCTCTATCGAACGCAACCAGATCGATGAGACCCTGCTCCATGCGGACACGCTCTTCGTCATTGAACGTCTCAGACTGAGGATTCCATTCCCCGTGCCGATCCTTAACACCCAAATAGCTTGCGGTGAAGGGTTGCCGCGAGAGGTTGTCAGCAAACACCTCGGCGAGGTGGGCGTTAAGCCGCTCGTGTTCCGAAATCGAAGCGTCTGCCGTATCACCAGCACGGTTCTGACCTATTTCCGAAACAGCAACCTTCCCCTCTGATTGCTCTGAATCAGCGTCGCCGCAACCCACGAGCGAGAGACTCAAAAAGCTACCAATGATAAAAAGCAGAATATTTCGGTTCATCACGATTTCTCACACAAGAAAAAATAGAACGCGATGATAGCTCAGTTAATACCGAAAATTGGCGCTGCGTTTGTGCTTGCCTGAACATGGCTCGAACCTTAAGGTCTAACGACGAGACGTGGAGAATAAATTGTGTCGCAGGGACCTATACCAACCGATGCGCAAAAGCATCTCGATGAGAGCATAGCAGAGACGCTTGATGCCACTCGCACTCGCGCGAAAGAAAAGCGTCACAGTAAAGGTTATCGAACAGCAAGAGAGAATTTACAGGACCTGGTCGATGACAACAGCTTCATTGAGTATGGTCAGTTAGCCGTTGCCGCGCAACGCGACCGCCGCGACCCATCCACGCTTCGCGTTGATACCGCTGCTGATGGCGTTATCACGGGTACTGCAACCATCAATGCCACACTTTGCCCGGATGAGCGCACCGAGGTTGCCGTTGCGGTATACGACTACAGCGTTCTTGCCGGAACTCAAGGCTTTTTTCACCACCAAAAGCTCGACCGTATCTTCGAAATCGCCGAGCGAGAGCGCCTGCCCTTTGTCATGTATACCGAAGGGGGCGGCGGACGACCTGGCGATACAGATGTAAAAGTAAACATAGCGGGCCTGAACAGCACTTCCTTTAGCCGTTGGGCTGGCCTCACGGGGAAAGTACCTCGCATTACTGTGAACAACGGTTATTGCTTTGCCGGCAACGCAGCACTCTTTGGCGCAGGCGATGTTCGCATTGCAACAAAGAGCTCATCTATTGGTATGGCGGGACCTGCCATGATTGAAGGTGGTGGACTAGGCGTCTTTCACCCTGACGAAATTGGTCCGGTTAATACACTTTGTAATGTCGGCGCCATCGATCTACTTGCAGAAGATGAGGCTCACGCGACTGCACTTGCTAAATGGACCTTAAGTTATGCACAGGGAGTCACCGCATCAGGCGCAGTCGCAGATCAAACCGCGCTGAGGACCTGCCTTCCTGAGAACCGGAGAATGGCTTATGACGTCCGAAAAGTAATGAATAACTTGTTC
>CBFHHL010000041.1:0-1783 GCA_965655685.1 Luminiphilus sp. | reverse complement strand
AATCACCCACTCATAGCGTCGACCATCACCAACCACACCAACCGATTTCACCGGAAGGAATACGGCAAACGCCTGGCTCGTTTTGTCGTACCAGCCCGACTTACGGAGTTCAGAAATAAAGATATCGTCAGCACGGCGAAGCAGCTCCGCATACTCGTGCTTCACTTCGCCGAGAATTCGGACACCCAAGCCGGGACCGGGGAACGGATGACGGAAGACCATGGACTCGGGCAAGCCAAGCTCCAAGCCGATCTGGCGCACTTCGTCTTTGAAGAGTTCTCGCAATGGCTCAACCAGTTCAAGCGCCATGCCCTCGGGTAATCCACCGACGTTGTGGTGGGACTTGATGACATGTGCCTTGCCAGTTTTTGAGCCGGCTGACTCAATGACGTCGGGGTAAATCGTACCCTGCGCGAGCCACTTAACCTGAGTCAGTTTGGCAGCCTCTTCGTCAAAGACATCGATAAACGTGTTACCAATGATCTTTCGCTTTGCCTCGGGCTCAGAGACACCCGCCAGCCGTGAAAGGAATCGCTCCTGCGCATCGGCACGGATAACCTTCACACCCATATTGGACGCGAACATCTCCATGACCTGATCACCCTCGTTTAGGCGCAATAAGCCATTATCCACAAAGACACAGGTCAGCTGATCACCAATAGCCTTGTGAAGGAGTGCCGCAACCACAGACGAGTCGACGCCGCCTGAAAGGCCCAACAGAACCTTATCCGATCCGACCTTCGCTCGAACTGTCTGTATCGCGTCCTCAACAATATTTGCCGGTGTCCATAACGCCTCGCAGCCACAGAGTTCAATGACAAAGCGCTCCATGATCTCTTTACCCAAGGAAGTATGCGTTACCTCTGGGTGAAACTGGATACCAAACCACGGCTTCTCGTTATGTGCCATGGCAGCAATTGGGCAGCTATCGGTTTCAGCCGTGCGAACAAAGCCCTCTGGCAACTGCGTGACTTTATCACCGTGACTCATCCACACATCGAGTATCGAACAACCTTGCTCATCGGATCGATCGGCAATACCTGATAGCAGGCGATCCTCGGCGATGCCTTGGATCTCGGCGTAGCCAAACTCAGAGGTATCAGACCCTTGCACGGCGCCGCCCAACTGCGCGGCCATAGTTTGCATGCCGTAGCAAATGCCAAGTACCGGCAGATCGAGCTCGAAAACGACTTGAGGTGCGCGCGGTGAATCAGCGGCAGTCACAGACTCGGGACCACCCGACAAAATGATCCCTGAGGGGCCGAAGCTGCGGATATCAGCGTCGGTGACATCCCACGCATAGATCTCACAATAAACCCCAATCTCGCGCACGCGGCGGGCAATCAGCTGCGTATATTGCGATCCGAAATCAAGAATAAGAATGCGATGCCGGTGGATGTCCTGGCTCATCGTGCCCTCGTGTTCAAGTTGTAATAGCTAAACGGAGAATCCGATCAGCGCACTGGATAATTGGGAGCTTCTTTAGTGATGGACACGTCATGGACGTGTGACTCAGACATACCGGCCGAGGTGACGCGAACAAATTGTGGTTTGGTTCGCATATCGTCCACCGATGCGCATCCGGCATACCCCATGGAAGAGCGCACGCCGCCCATTAGCTGATGAATAATCGCTGACACGGCCCCCTTGTAGGGTACGCGGCCCTCGATGCCCTCGGGTACAAGCTTTTCAGAGCCTTGACTGGAATCCTGGAAATACCGATCAGAAGAACCCTGCTTTTGCGCCATTGCACCAATGGACCCCATTCCGCGGTAAGACTTGT
>CBFHHL010000040.1:0-8124 GCA_965655685.1 Luminiphilus sp. | reverse complement strand
GTAGGGTCAAACTGAAGGGTGATTACCTCGCGCTTGGTTTGATTTAAGAACCATCACCGAGCAGAGCACCTCGCAATTCGCGCGCTTTTTGCTGAACGAGTTCTGCGTTTTCTGGTCCCATGCGAAGAACTTGCTTTTGTAGTGCACTGAGCGCTTCTAATTCAGGGTTCATGTAGACCCAGTTCGCTTCCTTTCGCATCAGCTCAGCGGCTTCGGGCACGCTCGGTGTGGCCAGTATTTCCGTTGTAGCAGCAAGCGCCGCTCCACGGATATCGAAGTCGTTAACTCCCATGTTTGATAGCGCTGCGGTAGCGAGTGCTTCGTAGTCATTAAATGCAGCAATGATCGCATCGACACTCAAACTGTTGACCCAGTTTGCAAAGGCGTCATAACGCGCAAATCCAGCAGGATTCATGGTCACACGTAAGCCATCATCACTAATCGGGAACCCGCTTGCAGGCTTACCAACGGGTAACAATTTGTAGGGAACTTCACCTCGTCGCAGTGCGTCGACAATGGCCACAGTGCGTTCGACCACATAATTTCCGGCCACGAACTGCTTCAGCGCCTTGCCACCGTTGAGTGAATCGATAATCTCACGCGCGTAGTCGTCTGCCGTCTCTTCGGTCACGACGGGAGGCGGTGGTTCAATGGGTTCGGGGACAAATACAGGGAAAGGGTCAGGCTCTGCCTCTACCTCTACCTCTACCTCAACAATCACTGGCTCAGCTATCTGTACCGGCTGGACAACGGTCATATCTTCCATTGGCGTCGATTCGCCGTAATCACCAGTCGCTAGTATGAAGACTAATGTCGCGAGGAGCAGGGCGACAATAATACCCAAAATAATTGGCTGAACTTTTGAGTCTGATGGCGCTTCGGACATTGGCTTACCCCCGTGTTCTGTTTGTAGACCAGAGGGTACCCAAGAAAGTTCATCGGAGCGATATAAGGGGTGAAAATATCTGTTTGGTTTACAATGCTTTTGGCGGTTGGTCGGTCTTTGCATAGGCAAAACGCTGTCCAGCATCCCCACGGTGATAAGCATCGAGTCCTACCGCCGCAACGAGATCAAGAGCATGCAAGTCGAGGGTGCCGTCTTCCCGTAGCGACTCTTCATCAAACTCAAGACTCTCTATGGAGCCGATGAGAAGTTGAGTACCGTTTATCGGAAGGGGATGGTGCTCCGCGAGTTTAAGCGCAACTTTGAGTGGAGATTCTGCGACAAAAGGCGCCTTAATCGGCGATTGCCAGTGAGCCTCAAAACCACAGGCGTCAAACTCCGACTGCTCCCGCGGAAAGCGTGCGGACGTGTGATGCCCGCGCTGCGTCATCGCCGGCGTCATTGCGTTAAGGGTGTACCAGCCAGTCTCGAGAATGTTTTCTAATGTGTGCCGGTCCGTACCCTCAGGGGCCGGCCGGATAATCATACCCAGCAACGCGGGCGCCGCACCGACGTGAAAACAGGAGTTGATCACAGAGAGATTGGTTAGCCTGTCTCTATTCGCCGTACCAACCAGGGCGACCGGCTTGTAGCCCGGGACGCTATTGATCAGCGCAGCGCGCTGACGTTGTGGCAGAGCCTCTATGTCTGCTTTTTGAAGAATCATTTCGTGTCTTGCGATTCGGGTGTTTTTGCGTCAGACGGAAGCGCTCCGTAAAGCCCCTCATAACGGCGCTTTGCCCACAACGCGTACACAGGGTCGACGATCTGCTTGATTACAGGCCACCGTAACCAGGCCCAGAGCGCACCCAATCGCGTGTGTTGCCAGGCGGCGACGTTCGCGTCGGCACCGACTACCCACTCGTTACCACGTTTGAGGTGAAGATTAAGAAGCAAGTCCTCTTTGCTCGGCATCTCATCAGTTATCTCAACGCCATGAATATCTACCAGGTCGAGGCTTTCGCGCTTGAGTTTAGCCAGGTGCTTCATCTCTCTCGCGCAAAGCGGACAAGCTCCATCGTAATAGAGAGTTTCTTTCGTCATGACCGTTGCCGGATTGGTGTGAGCGAGGATCGTAGAGCATTCGACGCCCAAAAAACGCGGTTGCTCAACTCGCGTCCATTTCGGCGAGCATCTTATTGATGCTCTCGGCAAGTTTCTGCTCATCGCCGCGTTTAAACCCAATGTGAATCTCGCGGACTCGACCCTCTGCGTCCAAAAGATAGCCCGAGGGCATACCATCGACGGCGAACATACGTGCTATGTCACCTTCAGTGTCAATAACGACCGGATAATTAACGGAGTAACGTTTCAAGAAGTCCCACGCGTCTTCCTCGACGACATCGATGCTGATCGCAAGAAACTGCACAGGGTCGTCAGCAAACTCGTCATTCAAACTGTTAAGCGCTGGGAGAGACAATCGGCAGGGTCCGCACCACGACGCCCAGAAATCCACATACGTGATTTTCCCTCGGAAGTCGGACATCGAAAGATCACCCTCAGCGTTTTGAATAGCGGGCAAGGTCCAATCCGGCGCTGGGAGGGGTGGATCAACAATAACATTGCTTTCCGAGCCCGCGGCGGTGGCACTGACAGAGGCCATTAGAGCCAGCACAGTCAGAAGAGAAAAGAGCGAACTCACGCCGAACACGGTCGATGTAACAAACCGCTTTATTAGCCCATTTGGCAGAATCAGCAGTGGTCGCATTCGAAATATCCAATAAAGAGATTAACTGTGAGTTTACGCACGTATTTGAGTGTCCGATGACCGGCCAGTTATTGATATGTCAATTAAATGGCGCATACTTTAACTTTACAGTCAGGGCAGTGTGTGCAGTGAGCTTGAGTATTCAGTATCGCAACCTACACTTCGAGGAGCGCAACTGGAGCAGTCGGCACCAGTCGGGGCTCACTATGAGCGAGTTGATGGTTACTGTCTCTACTATTGGCATCCTAGCTGCGCTGGCTCTACCATGTTTTAATTCTGTCATTAACCAGAACCGTGTGCGTCTCGTTGTCGACACTGTTGTCGGTGATTTTCGACAGGCCGAGGGTTTGGCTCAGGCGGCGGGTGCAGGGCAGACTGCTGTACTCGAAATTTCAAACCCCGGCGCCAGTTGGGAATATACTGTGACTCACACTAGCTCCGGTATCAAGTGATTTAAGACTTACCTTTCACGAGGCGATTGACAGATATTAGAGGGTTTTACCAGCAATCTGATATCGAAGCGTAGCTCCCCGCTCCATAAGGTCCTGACTGGTTGATAGCAAACGTCCCGCAACTATCGTCGGTTTGCCCACCGATTGGAGCAGCTCTTGCGACGAAAGCAGTCGCACTGCTCGAGACAATCGACACGTTGTAGTAATCATTTGAGGTATAAGTGCTTAAGCCAAGGGCACTAATGCTAGAGGCGTAGCTTGGGTTGTCCGCTCGGTATTTTTCCTGCTCGACTTGAACAAACATGAGGGTATTCCTCGCGTCGGCCCGCCGCGCTTTTTGGACCTGTGAGTTCCAGTAGGGCAGGGCGACACTGGCGAGGATGGCGACGATGGCCACCACAATCAGCAGTTCCACGAGTGTCATTGCTCTGTTTTTTTTATTGTTCATGATGTCCCGCTTCATAAACAAACACCCTGAGTGAATCTAATCACAACAGGGTGTTTCGGCACCACTGATAACGTCACGATTAACGGTTTCGGCCGAGCCGCTCGTGCGCATCAACCCACTCGTTGGTTCGGGTAGCTTTGTCTACGCGTGTCGCTGCGGCAAGCGACAATTCACCCGCAACAACCAGTCCCGCCGCGATTTCGCAAAGCTTGAGTGCGCGATCTTTACCAAAGCAATCCATCATCTCTAGGCATTCACGCTGCGTTGGCAGGTTGGTACCGCCACCGTAGCTCGCCATGATGATCGAGGGCAAGGTGATCGAGAAATAGTGATCGCCTTCGCGCGTCATTCGCTGGTAAACCGTGCACTGGTTGGACTCACCGATATTGGCAAGATCCTGACCCGTTGCCGCGTACAAGGCAGCCAAACCGTTAGCGGGATGACTCGCATTGTTTGAGCTCGAGGTGGTTAGTGCCGATAGGGTGGTGATTTGATAGCCGTACTGCATCTGCTCAGGCGTGATGCGCAGGTTGTCCATCAACACCTTTCGAGGGATGGTTACTTCAGCAGTCACGCGTCGGCCACGTCCCTTGAGCATGTTAACTGCAGACGTTTTCTTTTCCGTGTCCCAATTACCCGAGAGCATGTAGTTCTTGAGCGCACCGGGGTAGTTCTTGCGTATCCACTCGCAGGCGAAGAACGTGGCACGGCTAGTCATATTCTGACCCGCAGCGTCGCCCGTCGAGTAGTCGAAGCGGCAAGCTACGAAGTTGTGCGTGTGGTAGTTCTCTATTTCAAGGAGCTTACCGACAGATGTCGTACTCTCAGCCTGCTCTTTGACGGCGTCGAAGTTTGCCCGCAGCCAAACTTGGAAGTCGCGTGCTTCGCGCGCGTCATTAAAAATAAACAGTGGCGCTCGCTGCATCGATTCAGCAGAGACGGTTGTTTTTACACCGCCCGACTCACGAATCACTTTCATGCCCCGGTTGTAACTCGCAAGCATGGTGCCTTCGACCGTCGCCATCGGTACGAAAAACTCGCCCTTGGCGTATTCACCGTCCACCAATAGCGGGCCCGCAATACCAATAGGTATCTGTGAAACACCCCAGATGTTCTCAATATTGCCCGACATAACGTGCGGGTCATACGAAAACTGCTTAGTGTGATTTAGCTTGGCACCGGTTTGAGCTTCGATGAAGGCCTGACGTTCAGCGATGATTTCCGGGCTGTAATCGTCCTCGCGTGAGCGAGGAATTTTTGCGCGTTCGTCGCTCATATTCAAAGAATCCGTGCTTTAGCTGTGTTGTATTGCTCAACCAATCGAGCAACATACTCACCAGCTGTCTCCCGAACTTTCACGGCACCAATCCCTTGGCCAGAGCCCCAGATGTCTTTCCATGCTTTTGCGTCCGTGTTACCGCCTGAACCGAAGTCCATTTTGGTGGGGTCACTCTCTGGAAGGTTGTTGGGGTCAAGGCCTGCGTTTTCAATCGAAGGCTTCAGGTAGTTGCCGTGAACACCCGTGAATAGGTTGCTGTAGACAATGTCGTCGGCACCGCAGTCGACGATCGCTTGCTTGTAACCTTCGTCGGCGTTTGCTTCTTCCGTTGCGATGAAGGCGGAACCGATGTAGCCCATGTCTGCGCCCATGGCCTGAGCTGCAAGAACAGAGTCACCGGTGGCCATAGAACCTGAGAGAAGAAGCGGGCCGTCGAACCACTCACGTATTTCCTGGATCAGTGCAAACGGTGAAAGCTGGCCTGCGTGACCGCCCGCACCCGCTGCAACAGCGATTAAACCATCGGCACCTTTGCTAATTGCGCTCTTTGCAAAGCGGTTATTGATGATGTCGTGAAGGACGATGCCGCCCCAGCCGTGAACTTGGTCGTTAACCCACTGCTTTGCACCAAGTGATGTGATGATGACAGGTACTTCGAACTTCTCACACATATCCATATCGTGCTTGAGACGTGCGTTTGAGCCGTGGACGATCTGGTTAACCGCGAAAGGTGCTGCTTTGTTGTCGGGGTTGTTCTTGTCGTGATCCTTGAGCTCCGAGGTAATGCGATCTAGCCACTCTTCTAGCACCGGTTCTGGACGCGCGTTAAGTGCAGGGAATGAACCAATCACGCCCGCCTTACATTGTGCGATCACAAGATCGGGATTTGAGATGATGAATAGCGGTGAGCCAATCACTGGAATCGATAGATTATCTTTGAGAATTGCTGGTACGGCCATGAGAGTCTCCAAGGAACGTTTGATTAGCTGTCATTCACGACAGACGTAATTTTCGCGAATTTGAACTTACAGTATGTTTTTTTTCCCGACAAGCAAACGCGCTATCATTCCTCATATTCATCATCATTTAGCCCGTGCATAATGTCGGCAAATCTCGAGTGACGAGCGACTATGTATCACCAACATTTCGGACTCAATGAGGCGCCGTTCTCGATCGCTGTAAACCCGCGCTATTTGTTTATGAGCCAGCGACACCGCGACGCCCTTGCGCATCTCTTGTACGGGGTAGGCGGTGGTGGTGGCTTTATCCTTTTGACCGGCGAAGTGGGCACCGGTAAGACGACAGTAAACCGCTGTTTGTTGGAACAGCTACCGGATACGACGGACCTCGCAATTATCCTAAACCCAGCGCTTAGCGCAGTTGAGTTACTGGCGACAGCATGTGATGAACTGAAGATCGATTACCCGAAAGGAACGGAGAGCCTCAAAGCACTGACCGATGCGTTGCATCGTTATCTGCTCGAGAATTATGAGCGTGGCCGCAAGACCGTACTCATGATCGATGAGGCTCAGCACCTCGACTTCGATGTGCTTGAGCAGATTCGGCTGCTGACAAATCTAGAGACCAACGACGAAAAACTGCTTCAGATTATCCTTATTGGTCAGCCAGAACTCACGGAGAAGCTATCGAGACCCGAGTTGAGGCAGTTAAATCAGCGCATAACTGCGCGATACAACCTACAGCCGCTTAACCTCCAAGAAACTACGGCTTACATTCGACATCGACTGGAGGTGGCAGGCCTGCGGGGGGGCGTAAGTCTTTTTGAATCGGCGGCGGTAAAGCAAATTCATTCGCTGACTCGCGGTATCCCGCGTCTGATTAATGTGCTGTGCGACCGGGCGCTTCTTGGTGCGTATGGCCAGCAGAGGAGCCGAGTTAATAAGAAATTAATTGCCGAGGCCGCTTCCGAAGTCTTTGGTGAGCAGTCGAGTCCTACCTTATCTGGCCGAAAACGTAGCAACCAGATCGCACTCGCACTTGCTATCGCAGTAGCGAGCGCAGCAATCGGCTATTGGCTAAGTCAAATTGGCCTGGCCGACCGTGACTTTAAATTGAACAGTTCAAGCGCGGTTTCGCCAGTCCCGAATAACGTGGAGGCTGAAGATGGCTCCTCAACACGCTCTGTGATTTCGGACTCGATCACGGGCGAGAGCGTGGAAGATGTAAACCAAGACATCAGCTCGGGAAAGCCATTTGATTCGTCGAGCTACGATGTTACGTCTTTGGGTGGCCTAAACTCATCTTCGGCATCAAGTCCTGGCATACTAACAGGAGGAAATTCAGTCGCTGAATCTCGTTCTGATGCGACAGGAGTGGTTAATCGCGCAGGGCAGATGAGCGGGATTGGGCAACAGACACCCTTTATGGCACCCGCTTGGCTGTTCAGTGTCCAAGAGGCTAACGAAGTTTTTTGGCAGGCTGCCAGCAATACGCCTGTGCCATCAAGCGTTTGTCCACCACCGAAGATAACCGGCCTTAACTGCGCGAGACAGACAGTGCAGGTCTGGAATGATGTGATCAGCCTTAACCGACCAGTACTGCTAGACATTGTGACCAGAGACAAATTTGCAGCCGCCGCCTTTGTGTTGGCGTTTGGAGAGAGCACGGCTCTGACGTGGACGCGACAGGGTGTGCTCGAAGTCCCACTCGCTGACCTGGCGGTTGGTTGGACGGGTGGTTTCCAGTACCTCTGGCAGGCACCCAAGGGGTGGACCGGGAGCATTGGGCTAGGGAGCACGTCACTTGTTGTAATTGAAGTGGCTCAAATGTTTGCCACACTCGACGGGATGGCTGCGCCCGCGGTTGCGTCCTTCGGTCCGGCACTGGAGGCACGCGTTCGTCTCTTTCAAGAGCGTGAGGGTATTGCCGCCGATGGCGTGGTTGGCGAGCAGACGATACTCAGGCTCAATGATCGACTCGGCATTGGACTCACCTCGCAGCGTGCATTGGAGCGAAGCTCACTCTGGACAACACGAATGTCAGAGATGAATAGCTACCAGCGAGACGAACGCTAATGTCGATGATTCTAGAAGCAATGAAGCGCTCTAAAGAGGGGGAAGCACGATCTTCTGACGTTCCTACGGTTGATACGGTGCACTATGTCCCCGAACCTGATCCACGCTTCTCCCAATGGCAAATCGCCGCATTTGTGGGTGTCGTTTTGATCGCAGTTGGTGTTTTGCTTTACGTCTTTTGGTCGCCGGACACAACTTCGCCCTTGCTGGCTCAAACCTCTGAGATGTCAGGCACAACAGTGAGCGGCACCCGTGAGGA
>CBFHHL010000039.1:0-51989 GCA_965655685.1 Luminiphilus sp. | reverse complement strand
ACCCGCAACTCATCTGCGAAATAGTGGGTACCGGAGAGCCCACATCGAACTGGGACATCAAGTCGATGCGGGCTTGGTCCGTGTCGGTGTCGTAGACCACGACGATGGTGAGGTAATTGGCAACGAATTCGACGATCTGGAGAACCACATCCGCGCACTTCTAGCGTTGGAGCGCCCACCAACCGCACTTCTTTTGGGGAATGATAAAATGGCGATGCGCGCCTTTTTGATCGTTCAAAATACGCTGGGCCTCAGTATTCCCGGAGATATTTCTCTAGTGGGTTACGATAACTTTCCATTAATAGCGGACAACCTCGTCCCCCCATTAACGACCGTTCAATTACCCTATTTCGAAATGGGTGTCGCTGCGGGAAATCTGGCACTCGAGAAACAGCGCGACCCTATTAGACACCTCATAGACAGCCCACCCGTCCTACGGCAGTCGACGGCGACGACAAATCCAGCGCGCTAGTGCGTAATAAAATTACAAAAATAGCCGAATAATTCGTTTTATATCGCCAATTATGTATTTTTATTACATAATGCGTGCCAGATTACTGGGGGAAGACACACCGCTATGCACGCTGAAATCTTGCGGGTAACGCGCGCCATCGAGGATCGCAGCGCAGACCTTCGCGACAACTACTTAGGCGATATAGAAGCGATGCGCTCAGGCGCGCCCGATCGCAAACAATTGAGCTGCGGCAATCTCGCTCACGGCATGGCGGCTTGCTCCGGCGATGATAAGTCGGTGATTAAGCTCATGGACGCCGCCAATGTCGCGATTGTTACAGCACACAACGACATGCTCTCGGCTCATGAGCCCTACAAAGACTACCCCGAGCGTATCAAAGCCGCGGTTCGCAAATTGGGCAGCACAGCACAGATCGCTGGCGGTGTCCCTGCGATGTGTGATGGCGTGACCCAAGGCCAGCCGGGCATGGAGCTCAGTCTTTTTAGTCGCGATATCATTGCCCAAGCGACGGCAGTTTCCCTGTCTCACCAGATGTTCGACGCAGCGCTGCTTTTAGGTGTCTGCGATAAGATTATTCCAGGACTACTAATCGGTGCGCTGCAATTTGGCCACCTGCCTGTGATGACAGTTCCCGCAGGCCCCATGACCTCTGGCCTTCCCAACAAAGAAAAAGTCCGCATTCGTCAGCTTTTTGCCGAGGGTAAAATTGGTCGGGACAAGCTGCTCGAAGCCGAAAGCCAGTCATATCACTCTCCAGGCACATGTACGTTTTATGGAACAGCTAATAGCAACCAAGTCATGGTGGAGGCCATGGGCCTGCAGCTACCAGGCAGTTCCTTCGTCAACCCAGGCACACCGCTACGCGACGCGTTAACGGACTTTGCTGCTGAGCATGTGACGCGCATCACGGCGCAAAGCCGAGACTATCGTCCAATGGCCGAAGTCGTAGACGCGCGCGCTTTGGTAAATGCGCTAGTAGCCCTCCTCGCTTCGGGTGGTTCGACTAATCACTGTATTCATTTGATCGCTATTGCCAGAGCGGCGGGCTATCGCATGAATTGGTCTGACTTCGATGCGATCTCTGCGGTGACCCCGCTCATCACGAGGGTCTACCCCAACGGTTCTGCCGACGTAAATCATTTCCATGCAGCGGGTGGCACAGGTACGTTATTCACGGCACTTTTAGACGCCGGGCTAATGCACGACGACGCAAATACCTGTTTTGGCGAGAACTTTAGCGACTTCTGTCAAGAGCCCGTGCTCTGGGGAGATCAAATCGAATGGCGTCCCGCCGCAAAGTCGAGCCTCGACCAAGAAATTCTGACTACCCCAGCAAGCCCTTTCGCCGCAAATGGCGGGGTAAAGCTGCTTGAGGGCAACCTCGGCCGCAGTGTGATCAAAACGTCAGCGGTAAAAGAGCAACACTATATTGTGGAGGCTCCTGCAGTAGTGATCGACGATCAGGATGATCTCAAGCCGCTCTTTGAGGCCGGGGAGCTTGATAAGGATTGCATTGTGGTAGTGCGCTTCCAAGGCCCGGCTGCGAATGGTATGCCCGAACTACATAAATTGACGCCCATGCTTGGCGTGTTGCAAGACCGAGGACACAAGGTAGCGCTCGTAACGGATGGCCGAATGAGTGGCGCCTCGGGCAAAGTGCCGGCAGCTATTCATTTGGTTCCTGAAGCGTCCAAGGGCGGTCTGCTTGCTAGAATACAGAACGGAGACGTAATTCGTCTCGACGCGACCACGGGTGAGCTGTCTGTCAAAGTTGATGACAGTGCTCTGGCAACACGCGTTGATGCAACGGCACCAGAGGTTCCACGAACGATCGGCCGCCACATTTTTAGAAACAACCGCAACGCAGTGAACAGTGCGGAAGAAGGAGCCTCATCGCTTTTTAGCTGAAGACGCCTATGACGAATGCTAGTTCAAACACAGCGAGCGGTCACCACCTTGTCGGCGACATAGGCGGGACCAATGCACGCTTTGCGTTCGTAGCGCCGGGCTCAACGACGCCAACCCCGCTGGCCAAGTATCGCGTCGCTGACTTTGCCAGCTTTGAAGGGGTGCTAGAGCAGCTAGTGGTTGACTGGCGCGATCACGGACTACCGCGCTTAGGGCCATCGCGTACCTGTCTTGCAGTTGCAGCACCACCTCACTTAAAAACGATCAGCTTTACCAACAGTCCGTGGCGGTTTGACCGCGCATTGCTAGGTCAACACGTGGGCGATTCTGACATCCAGATCATTAATGATTTTGCTGCAGTCGCCAGAGCCTTGCCTGCACTTACCGCCAATGATGTAGAGCAAATCGGCGCCGGTGAATCACAAAGCAAAAAGCCTATGGTCTCTATCGGACCCGGAACAGGGACGGGTGTTGCTACCGTAGTCTTCGATGAGCTAGGAAAGACTGTCATTTTGCAGGGTGAAGGCGGGCATGTGGACTTTGCACCCATCACCGATATGGAATTTGAGGTGCTCAAGCATCTGCGCGCCCGTTTTGGTCGTGTCTCTATCGAACGACTGTTGTGCGGAGCGGGCATCGTAAACATCTATCAGGCGCTTGCTGTCATTAGAGGACAACAGGCGGAATTCGAAGTGCCAAGTGATATTGGTGCGGCTGCGCAACAGGATAATCCGCTCGCAAGTGAAGCAATGGCCATGTTCTTTGCTGTGCTTGGCTCGTCGGCAGGAAACCTAGCACTCACGTCGGGCGCCCTGGGCGGAGTCTTCATTGCAGGCGGCATCGCGCCGCGCTACATAGACCTACTTCGCCGGAGTGATTTTCGCGCTCGCTTCTTAGCGAAAGGCCGTTTCGCTGACTACACAACCAACATCGGTACTTACGTCATAACTCACGAAGATCCAGGGCTGCTCGGTGCGGCTCTATGGCTGGGAGATAAAGCTTAAATGGTCGCTTCCTATAATTTTCTCGATACATCGCCTGTGATACCCGTGATTGCGATCGAGTCACTAGAGCACGCCGTCCCGCTCGCTGAATCCTTGGTCGCCGGCGGCATCTTCAACCTCGAAGTCACGTTGCGGACTCAACATGGATTAGACGCTATTCGACTCATCAGTGAGCAAGTGCCCGGCGCCAACGTAGGTGTTGGCACCGTTTGCTCGACCACCGAGTTTGATGCTGCAATCGAGGCAGGTGCCTCTTTCGTCGTGTCGCCGGGACAGTCCGACGAATTGTTCGAGCGCGCCCTGCTAACGAATGTGCCTTTTTTACCCGGTGCGGTTACCGCAACCGAGGTAATGGCCGCTAAATCGGCTGGCTTTAACATTCTGAAATTCTTTCCTGCGGGAACCTCAGGCGGTGCCGCCGCCATCAAAGCATTTAGCGGTCCGTTTGCCGACATTCAGTTCGTACCAACCGGTGGCATCAAACCTGAAAACGCAGATGAATATCTTTCGCTATCAAACGTTAGAGCTGTAGGCGGTACTTGGTTGACGCCAATTGATCTCATTAATACTGGTCGTTGGGACGAGATTGAAGCCCTTGCTCGTCAAGCGTCAGCACTCAAAACATAGCTAGGGGACCATTGGTATGGCAGCTGTAGACCTGATTATCTTCGGTGCTTCCGGAGACCTCTCTGCGAGAAAATTGTTTCCCGCCTTATTCCAATTGGAGCGGTTAAACTTGTTGCAAGACGACTTGCGCATTGCTGCGGTAGCGAGAGCACAACAATCACTCGAGGATTTTTTGCCTGCTCTCAAAGACAAAATGTCCTCGTACATGGGGAGCGATGCGCCTTCAGAAGAAGAATGGTCTAGTTTTACGAAGCGCTTTAGCTACGTAGCCGTCAATTTCTCAGAGCCCGATGAGTACGCGGGCCTCAGAACCTGGCTAGATGATGCACGGATAAGCCTTTTCTATTTTGCAACGCCGCCGAGTTTATTTGCGCCGATTTGCGAGCACTTAAGTTCAACCAACTGTCTCGCCGGTGACTGTCGAATTGTGGTCGAGAAGCCCATTGGGGAAAACCTCGAATCATCTATTCGAGTGAACGAAACACTCGCCAAGTACTTCGATGAGCGGTCGATATATCGTATTGACCACTACCTTGGCAAAGAGACCGTGCAAAACTTGCTAGTACTGCGTTTTGCTAATCGCTTCATCAACAGTCAGTGGGATAACACCTGCATCGATCACGTTCAAATCACCGTCGGTGAAATGGTTGGTATCGAAGGTCGTTGGTCTTACTACGATAAAGTGGGGCAGCTGCGCGATATGGTACAGAATCACCTGATGCAGCTTATGTGTTTGGTTGCGATGGAACCGCCAAACTCTCTTGAAGCGGAGAGCATTCGAGACGAAAAGGTGAAGATCGTTCGTGCCTTGCGACGAATTGATGAGCGCTCCGTCACCGAGCACGTGGTCCGTGGACAATATTCAGATGGCTGGATCAAAGGGTCCGCAGTCCCCGGCTATCTGGCCGAGGAAGGCTGCGAGCACACATCTAGCGACACCGAAACCTACATTGCTATCAAAGCGCATGTCGATAACTGGCGTTGGTCTGGCGTGCCGTTCTATCTCAGAACAGGGAAGCGACTGCCAGAGAAAGTGACTGAAATTGTCATTCACTACAAAGATCTACCGCACAACATCTTCGGCGATGGCGCCAATATCCCGAATAAACTGGTTATCCGGCTGCAGCCTAACGAGGGCATTGAGCTCAGCATGGTCTCAAAAAAGCAGAGCCTGAAAGAGCGTATGTCCTTACAAGGTTTTCCACTAGACCTGGATTTCCGCGAGGGTAGCGATATGGACCGAATTCCCGATGCTTACGAGCGACTATTCCTCGATGCCATCAATGGTGATCAGTCCTTGTTTGTAGGCCGGGAGGAGATCGAGGAGAGCTGGCGGTGGATTGATCAGCTTATTGCCTCATGCCAAAAACAAGGTGTTGAGGCACGACCTTACCACGCCGGCTCTTGGGGCCCGGCGAAGGCCGAGATCTTAATCGAGAAAGATTTCCGGAGCTGGCATGTCTAAGCGTCAGATCTTTTCAACGCGAGACAAGTTGGATGTGGCCCTGACGCAGGCGGTTTGTACTCAGTTGCAGGCAGGCATCAACGCTAATGGGAAAGCGGCTCTGGTTATTTCTGGTGGAAGCACACCCAAAGGGTTGTTTGCCGCCTTATCCGGAGCGAACCTCGACTGGAAAAACGTCACAGTACTTTTGGCAGATGAGCGCTGGGTCGATGAATCCCACGCTGACAGTAACACCGCAATGGTAAAGAGCTTGCTTCTACAGGGTGTCGCTGCGGATGCTAAGTGGATCGACTTTGGTGCAGGTAAAACCGATATCGAAGCCGAGTTGAATCGCGTGCAGCGTGAAGTCGCTGAACTGGGTACCTTTGATGTGGTGATTTTGGGGATGGGCAACGATTCTCATACCGCATCGCTATTCCCTTGCTCTACAGAGTTAGATCAGGGCTTAACGACGACAGCGACTGCCCTAATGACCCAACCAACAACGGCCCCACATCGCAGACTTACGCTGTCAAAAGCACGCCTTCTTGATACGAAAATGGGGGTAGTACATATCGTTGGCAGCAACAAGCTTGACGTTTTCGATACTGCGACCCAGCATGCAGATGATGATGCGCACCCTATTAGCCACTTCTTCCACCACGAACAATTCACCCTCTGGTTCGCTGAATAACGCCGACTAAGATACCTTACTGAAGAGCGCCTGATCGAACGCGCTCCTTTGAATCGGGGGCGTTGAGCGGGGCGAATCAAACGGCGCGCCTACCCAGGCTCGTAGTCTCCATCCACACCTCATTTTTCAGCTCGCGAGGCCTTTTTGCCCCTATTTAGCCCGCAATTGGCCACCTCACGCGTTGAAGCAATAAGTGAATGAGTCCGATCGATGAGGCGGGGGCGAATTGGCCACTGACCCGTTGATCGATCTATCCCTAATGCTCCCTAGATGCAGAGCAAGGTGCAGAGCAAGGTGCAGAGAGAGCAGAGCAGGAAGCCTTACAGGCAGCAGAATGAGGTAAGAAGCCAGGTAAAAAAAGGGGGCACTAAGGCCCCCAAACACTCACACTCAAAAACTCACACTCAAAAACTCACACTAAAAACTTAGGCGGCGTTGCTAACCGACAAACTTCCCGCTGCCAGTAAACAGCCGGTATCCAACATTCGATTCGAGAAGCCCCATTCGTTGTCATACCACGCTAAAACCTTAACCAACCGACCATTCACACGCGTGTGATTTGCGTCGAAGTTGCTGGAAAAAGCGTTGTGATTGAAATCAGCTGACACGAGAGGCTGTGTATTGCAGGACAACACGCCAAGGCGATCGGTAGAGGCCGCCGATGCTACGATCGCGTTGACCTCTTCAACGGTCGTATCGCGGGACGCAGTAAACGTCAGATCAACCAACGACACATTAATCGTGGGTACACGCACAGCGAGACCATCAAGTCGCCCCTTCAACTCAGGGAGTACCAAACCGATCGCAGCGGCCGCACCCGTCTTAGTGGGGATCATGCTATGTGTGGCAGATCGCGCGCGATACAGGTCAGAGTGGTACACATCACTCAGGTTTTGGTCGTTGGTGTAGGCATGAATCGTAGTCATCAAACCGTTCTCGACACCCACCGCCGAGTGCAGAGGCGCGACAAGCGGCGCTAAACAATTGGTTGTGCACGACGCATTGGAGACAATAACAGCCTCATCATTCAAAACATCATGATTCACACCGTAAACGATCGTTGCGTCTGCGTCGTTTGACGGCGCTGAGATCAATACCTTGCGAGCGCCTGCTCGGAGATGCGCTGAGGCTTTAGTGCGCGACGTGAAAATACCCGTGCACTCGAAAACCACGTCGACATTCAGGTCGCCCCAAGGAAGGTCTTCAGGATTGCGCTCCGCAAACACTGCGATCCGATCGCCATTAACGACCATCGCATCATCTTCTACAGCAACCGATGCGCCAAAGCGCCCGTGTGTCGTATCGAATTGCAAAAGATGTGCGTTGATCTCCGATGTTCCAAGATCGTTGATCGCAACAACTCGAAGGCGAGAAGCCATCTCGGGCCGCTCGTAAAGTGCCCGCAAAACATTACGTCCGATACGCCCAAATCCATTAATAGCTACGTTGACCATAACGCTCCCCTTTTATGAATACTATTATGTAGTAAATTTACGAAAATAGAAACAAAAAACAGTAAATAAGTACTTACTTTTCGTTTTATTACAATTTAAAAGACGGGAGGTTCAAAATTTCGGTGCGAAACGCAAGTAATTCAGGCATTATTCGTAATATTATTACCAGCATAGACCTCATAATGACGTCTGAACCTAATTTACTTGCCGTTATCCAGCGCCAGCTTAACGAACTCAATAAGTCTGAAGCGAAAGTAGCTAATGCCATTCTCAAGGCGCCCGAGGAAGCTACGCGCTCCAGCATTGCCTCTTTAGCGTCTGCCGCAGGCGTGAGTGAGCCCAGCGTAAATCGCTTTTGCAAAAAGTTTGGCGCAACGGGTTTCCCGGATTTCAAACTTCAGCTAGCCACGTCTTTAGCCTCAGGCGTTAAATACGTGAGCCGCTCTGTCGAATTCTCGGACGACATCAATACGTTTCCGGCCAAGCTGTTCGACAACGCAATAAACGCCCTGCTGACTGCCAAAGAAGGGCTGCCGCTAAAAGCGATTGCACAAGCGGTTGACCAAATTGCGCAGGCGCGCCGCGTTTATTTCTTTGGCCTCGGGACGTCGGCTGCAGTAGCGCGGGATGCGGAACACAAATTCTTCAGGTTCAACGTACCGGTTTTCACGCACGAGGATCCGCTAATGCAGCGAATGCTCGCCGCATCAGCAGGCGTGGGCGATCTTTTCTTTTTTATTTCGCATACGGGTCGAACAAAAGTTTTGGTTGAGGCAGCAGAGATTGCCCGCCAAACAGAGGCGACGATCGTCTCTTTAACTGCCGAGGGCTCTCCCCTGGCACAAAAAAGCCGTTGCTGCATCCACGTAAAAGTAGAAGAAGACACAGAGCAATATTTGCCCATGACGTCTCGACTGGTGCAGCTTGTCATACTGGATGTTCTTGCCGCCGGCGTAACGCTCCGTCGCGGGGAGGGCTTCACACCACATCTCGCTCGAATCAAAGACAGCCTTAAGGACACACGATTCCCAACGAGTTAAGCCATGACAAACAATTTACTCCTGGACACATCTGCCCTGCGTCAGAATGTGCGACTACTCGGCGATACGCTGGGGGATATTATTCGCTCCACAGTCGGCGAAGATCTTTACGAGACCATCGAATCTATCCGGCAAGCATCAAAGTCAGCTACCGATGTAGAGGAGACAACTGCGCTTTTTAATGCGCTGCGCAAACTCGATTCGGAGCAGCTTTTACTAATCTCACGCGGCTTTGCGCAGTTCTTGAATCTCGCCAACATCGCCGATCAGCACTTTACTACCACTAAGTCAGTCAGTGATCACTTCGGTGCATACGACCGAATATGCAGTACTATTGAGGAGTTGAGTCAGTCCGTCGAGAAAGAAGCGCTGGCAGATGCCATTGCAAATTTGCATATAGATCTCGTGCTCACTGCTCACCCGACGGAGATCACGCGGCGGACATTGATTCACAAGCACGGTGAGATTCATGACTGCCTCACCGACATTGAGTCCGGCCTTGCCAGCGAAGCGCGTATTCAATCGCGACTGGCTGACTTGATTGCGCAAATCTGGCACACCGAGGAGTTTTTGGAGCAGCGCCCAACTCCGATAGATGAGGCTCGATGGAGCTTTGCTGTGATTGAAAATTCGCTGTGGGACGCTATTCCCGAATTTTTACGAGACCTAGACGCCATTGCCGACAAATTCGGACTCGAGTTGCCGCCACGCACAAAGCCCGTGGTGCGACTCTCGAGCTGGATTGGTGGCGACCGTGATGGCAACCCAAACGTCACAGCGACAGTTACTCGACGCGCTATGATTATCAGCCGATGGCAAGCGGCTGATCTCATCAATCGGGACCTAGAAGTAATTTACGAAGAACTCTCTGTCACGCAAGCGACAAAGGAGCTTCGTGCACTAGTAGGCGACGTACGCGAACCGTATCGGGCAGTCTTAAAGCCGCTTCGTGACACAGTTCGCAAGCAGCGCGATGCACTGGGGGCCTACATTCAAGACAGTAAGAACCCTCTTCCTCCTGTTCTCTTTACCGCAGATATCATTGCTTCGCTGCAACAGTGCCAAAGGTCTCTCGCTGAAGTAGGCTTATCGGCTATTGCCAACGGAAAACTGCTGGATCTCATCCGGCGATTAGAGTCATTTGGTGCACACCTAGTGACGCTCGATATTCGCCAAGAAAGCACTCGCCACAGCGACGTCATTAGCGAAATCACTCAGGCGCTTGGACTGGGCAACTACAGCGACTGGAGCGAGTCCGATAAGCAGACATTCTTAAAGGCTGAAATTACTAACCCGAGACCCCTTCTACCACTCTATTTCGAAGCATCAGAACCTTGTCAGGAAGTCCTCGACACCTTCAGAGTGATTGCCGACACGCCACGCGAGGCGTTGGGGTGTTATGTCATTTCCATGGCATCAGATCCGTCAGACGTACTCGCGGTTCAACTCCTGCTGAAAGCAACAGGGGGTCCACTCGATTTACCGGTATCTCCGCTCTTTGAGACACTCGATGATCTCGATGGTGCACCGAGCACCCTGGATGCGCTGTTGAGTGACGACGAATTCAGGAAGCGAACTCACCACTCGATGGTTGTCATGATTGGCTACTCAGACAGCGCGAAAGATGCAGGCATGCTGTCCGCTGGCTGGGCACAATACCGCGCCCAGGAAGCACTATTGAATGTTTGCCAGTCACACGGCGTCAGTCTGCAGTTATTTCATGGTCGTGGTGGGACTATTGGGCGCGGAGGGGCGCCCGCTCACCAGGCGCTACTCTCACAGCCACCCGGGTCACTCGAGCATGGACTGCGAGTAACTGAACAGGGTGAAATGATTCGCGTCAAATTAGGGCTCAAGCCCCTTGCGATCAATACACTGGGGCAATACACCAGTGCCATACTGCGCGGTAATCTTACGCCCCCGCCTATTCCCAAGCCTGAGTGGCGAGAGCTCATGGATACGCTTGCCGAACAGGCATGCAGTGACTATCGAAGCTGGGTCAAGGGGAACCCAAACTTTGTTGAGTACTTTAGGCAGGCAACTCCCGAACCAGAGTTGGCCAGCCTTCCTCTCGGCTCACGTCCCGCGCGTCGACGTACCGGAGGAGGTATTGAGACACTGCGCGCTATCCCGTGGATATTTGCTTGGTCGCAGAGTCGTCTCGTCTTGCCTGCTTGGCTTGGCGCGGGCTCAGCGCTTACCAGCGCTGTCGAAAACGGACAGTTAAACCGCCTAAGAGAGATGCGCGATCAGTGGCCTTTCTTTGCGTCGCGTTTATCCATGCTCGACATGGTCTACGCAAAGTCAGATCTCGTCATCAACTCGCTTTATGACGATACGCTCGTTCGCGAAGAGCTTCGAAGCTTGGGCAGTGATTTACGGCAGCAGCTCAGCGCAGATATCCAGTCGCTAATGGAAATACTTGATGTCGATACGCTCATGGCCTCAGACCCGTGGGGACTCGAGTCAATCGGCCTTCGCAACGTCTACACCGCACCGCTCAATCTGGTTCAGATAGAGTTGTTACGTCGTGTGCGTGAAAACGAAAGCGAATCAGTCCAACGCGCACTGATGGTCTCGATAGCGGGCGTTGCGGCAGGCATGCGCAACACCGGCTGATTGCAAGAGTGAGAGACACGGCGTCAAAAGGCGTCATCTCTGTGGGTGTCATTGACACCTCGTTTTATTTTTCTGAGATCGCTTAGAACAGCGAAACCGCCGTTACGAGGCAGAGGCTTGATTAGCGCTCCATGGCGTTCGAGCTAGAACTGAAATTGAAACTGGGACAGTAGTTACCTGCGACTCATTTGGGCGTTTGAAACGTCACTGTGAATCAGCCCTTGGCTTCTTCAGACGCACAGAAACTTAGCTGTGAATCAGCAGTCCATACCTTCAGCGGTGTGATAGCTTTGCTGCACCTCAATAATCCTGTTTAAGGCAGGCCCGCGCAAAGCAGTTAGCGGCGATGAACTCGGCGCTGCAACCTCTGATTGAGCACCGGTTCAGGGAGATCTAGCTCATCGCTAACTGACGGATATCACTTAGCAAGCCTACCAAGTAAGTCAGGAAGCGACCTGCATCACCACCATTAACAACACGGTGATCGTAAGAGAGCGACACTGGCAACATCACCCGTGGTTGAAAAGCCTCACCATTCCAAACGGGCTGGGTGGAGGCTTTACTGACGCCCAAAATAGCCACCTCTGGTGTGTTGACGATCGGCGTAAAACCTCTGCCGCCGATATTCCCCAAACTACTTACGGTGAAAACGGCACCCTGCATTTCATCGGGTTTTAGCTTTTTGTCTTTGGCCTTTGCTGCTAGATCACGAATCTCATCAGACAGCAGCCAAATCGACTTCTTGTCCGCATCACGAAGCACTGGAACCACCAGCCCGTTGGGCGTATCGACCGCCATCCCGATATGGCAGTAATCCTTGTAAATGAGCGCATCGCCCTGTTCAGCTAGGGACGATTTGATCTTTGGGTTTTCATTGAGCGCCAAGGCGACCGCCTTGATGATGAAGGGCAGCGGCGAAAGCTTGCTGCCACGTCTCTCTGCCTCGGCTTTCAGCGACTGGCGGAAGGACTCCAAGTCTGTAATGTCTGCATCATCAAACTGTGTGACATGTGGCACGTTGAGCCATGACTTCGACATATTAGCCGCGGTTACTTTGTCGATGCGCGAGCGCTCCTCGCGACAGATAGATCCAAATTTGGCAAAGTCCACGTCTGCAACTGTGGGAATACCAGAACCAGAGGTGACCGCGCCTGATGAGAGTTCAGCTAAACGTTTGGCGACGTATGCTTGAACATCTTCCTTGATGATTCGCCCCTTTGGACCGGATCCTTTGACCGCTATCAGGTCAACGCCAAACTCGCGTGCGAGCTTTCGCACAGCTGGACCCACGTAGAGGCCACTAGCGTCACTGACCTTTGTCGGGCTTACCGGTGCAGGTGTAGGTGTAGGTGTAGGTGCTTCAGAGTCTGTCGCGGATGCCTGCTTTGAAGACGAGCGCATACGCACTAGCGGTGACCCCTCCTTCACCATGTCACCTACCTTGACAAGCAATTCGAGCACTTCGCCCGCAGCGGTCGCAGGAACTTCCATTGAAGCTTTATCGGACTCAAGTACAACGAGAGAGTCACCTTCCTCCAAGACATCGCCTACGGCGATAGGTATTTCGACAATCTCTACATCACCATCGGAGCCAATATCAGGCACGGCGACTGTTAGCTCCACCGCTTCAAATGCTGGAGTCGATGTTGCGACAGGTGGCTCATCAACTATGGCGGCGCCCGTAGCAGTCTCGACCGCTTCCGAAATCGACGCCGATGTATCAGGCTGGGTCTCGGCTGAGATGTCTGCGTCGTCAAGCTCGAGAATCAAAATCGCATCACCCTCTGACAACGCATCACCGACCGCAACCTTGAGCTCTTTAATGATCCCTGAATGCGATGCTGGAATCTCCATCGAGGCTTTGTCTGATTCGAGAACAATCAAGCTTTGCTCAAGGGCAATCCGGTCGCCCACCGCCACAAGCAGCTCAACGACTTCGGCACCCTCTGCACCACCAATATCAGGAACACAAATCGTATAGTTCGTCACGATCTCTCCTACTTATACCGTTGTTGGGTCGGGCTTAGTGGGATCAATACCGAGATCCGATATGACCTTTGCAAGGTCATATCTTGGAATATCTCCGTCATCCGCTAATGCCGTCATCGCGGCTAAAACGACGTATCGACGATCCACTTCAAAAAACTCTCTAAGTTTTGCTCGCGTGTCGCTCCTCCCAAAGCCATCAGTGCCCAAGACGGTGAATGACCGAGGCATAAACTCCCGAATCTGGTTGGTATGCGCACGCATGTAGTCGGTCGCCGCAATAATCGGGCCCTCGGTTGACTCGAGGCACTGTGTTACATAGGGCACCTGAGGCTGCTCCGTCGGGTTCATCATGTTGCGGCGTGTAATCCTTTGACCGTCACGTGCAAGCTCATTAACACTCGTCATGCTCCAGATGTCAGCCGCAACCCCGTAATCTTTCTCGAGCATTTCAGCGGCTGCTTCGACCTCACGCATGATCGTACCGGCACTCATCAGCTGTACGCGCTTCTTAGACTTTGCGGTAGATTTTTTAAGGGGATACAAGCCCTTTACAATACCCTCTTCCACGCCCTCAGGCATATCGGGATGAACGTAGTTTTCGTTCATTGTAGTGATGTAGTAAAAGACATTATCCCCGTCTTCGAACATGCGCGTCGTGCCCGAACTGATAATCGTTGCAAGCTCGTAGCTGTAAGTCGGGTCGTAAGAAATACAGTTAGGGATAGTCGTTGCCATCAAATGACTGTGACCGTCTTGGTGTTGCAAGCCTTCGCCGTTAAGTGTCGTGCGACCCGCAGTTGCGCCTATCAAGAATCCACGCGCCTGACTGTCACCCGCCGCCCAAGCAAGGTCGTGAATTCGCTGGAAACCAAACATCGAATAGAAGATGTAGAACGGCACCATCGGATAATCGGACACAGAGTATGACGTCGCAGCTGCAAGCCATGCAGACATAGCGCCCGCCTCGTTAATACCTTCCTCAAGAATCTGGCCAGTCTCTTCCTCTTTGTAATAGAGAATCTGACCTGCATCGTGCGGTGTGTACTGCTGACCTACGGATGAATAAATACCTAGCTGTCGGAACATACCTTCCATACCAAAGGTACGCGCCTCATCGGGAACGATGGGAACGACGCGCTCACCAATCTGCTTGTCCTTCACTAAGGATGACAAGAGACGAACAAAGGCCATAGTTGTTGAGATCTCGCGTTTACCGCTTCCTTTCAATTGGCTGGCATACGCCGGCTTTGCTGGCGCCGGCAGACTATATGAACTCGCCCGCCGTGCCGGAATACTGCCACCGAGTGCAGCGCGCTTCTCGCGAAGATAGCGCATCTCCGGGCTATCCTCCGGCGGTCGATAGAAAGGAACATCTTTCAAGTCTTTGTCCGAGACCGGCACACCGAAACGATCCCTGAAGGCTTTGAGGCTCTTCATATCGAGTTTTTTCAACGAGTGCGTTTCGTTCGCAGCCTCCCCCGCCTCACTCGTACCGTAACCCTTTACCGTCATGGCTAAGATGACCGTTGGACGCTCAGTCTCCTCGCAGGCCGCCGCATAAGCTGCATACACTTTGTAGGGGTCGTGCCCCCCACGGTTGAGATACATGATGTCGTCGTCACTCAAATCTTTGACGAGATCGAGCGTTTCTGGATATTTTCCGAAGAAGTGCTCTCGCGTGTAAGCGCCACCGTTGAACTTACAGTTCTGAAGCTCGCCATCGCAGACTTCGTCCATGCGCTTGAGCAGCATTCCAGATTTATCACGCTCAAAGAGTGGATCCCAACGACGACCCCAGACCACTTTGATGACATTCCAGCCAGCACCTCGGAAAACGCCTTCCAGCTCCTGAATAATCTTGCCGTTTCCACGAACCGGACCATCCAAGCGCTGAAGGTTACAGTTCACAACGAAGTGAAGATTTCCCAGACCTTCGCGTCCAGCGAGACCAATAGCGCCACGCGACTCTGGCTCATCGCACTCGCCGTCACCCATGAAGCACCAGATTTTTCGATCACGATGATCAACCAGCCCGCGCTTCTGCTGATATTTCATGACGTGTGCTTGATAGATCGCTTGAATTGGCCCCAAACCCATGGATACCGTTGGGAATTGCCAATAGTTAGGCATTAACCATGGGTGTGGGTAGGAAGAAAGGCCATTACCTGAAACCTCTCTTCGGAAGTTCTCTAGATGACTTTCGTCAAAAACGCCCTCTAGATATGAGCGCGCATACATCCCCGGTGCACTATGTCCCTGATAGAACACAAGATCTCCAGGGTGACCGTTAGCCGTACCTCTGAAGAAATAGTTCATTCCCACGTCGTAGAGCGTAGCGCTAGAACTAAAACTTGATATGTGACCGCCAAGTCCATCTTCATTGTCATTGGCCCGCATGACCATCGCCATTGCATTCCACCGGATCAGTGACCGAATTCGGCGTTCCATAAACAGGTCACCCGGCATGACACGTTCGTCCTCCGGGTTAATGGTGTTTTTAAAGGGCGTCGTAATGGCGGCAGGAAGACTAACCCCTTGCTCCCGCGCATGATCTGTCAACTTGCCGATTAACTCGCTGGACGCGCCTTTTCCGTTAACTCGGTTAACCGCATCAAATGAATCTATCCACTCTTGTGCTTCAACTGGATCTAGCCGCGTATTCATCACATCCCCACTTTAAGATTCTATTTTAGAACTTTATTAATTATTAATTCCGATTTTCAGAATAACCAATAAAGTCAATTTTTACTACAAAGTTCTATTTTAGAATTTATAAGGGCGATTTTAAAAAAGGAAACGTGGAGAAACAAAAAAATAGACAAGCGCATCCAGCACAATTACTCGGAAGCATGTCGATATCAGTTGAGACTGCGCTTAGCCAGCCCACGTAGGAATATTCGCGGCGATCCCCCCGAAAGAAGACCTAGATACCTAGAAAATGGCTGTCGCGGATATTATTTTGAAACCAAGACCCACACCCGAGTCTAATGAGCAGCGCAGCGAAGCCGAGAAAAGTGTAGTGAGGCAGCAACCCAGCTCGTCTGGGCACTGCCGTGAGAGCCCTGAGAGGTAATAACTCACTCACCACACGAACCCCCATTAGAGGAAAACCACGTTTGAAAAAGCCTACCTAGCCTGTACCGGCATATCGCGGTGGAACTGGTCTACATCGTCAACAACAACAGCGCCATCAAGCGTCGCAAATGGCTCATCAGAGAACCTTTTGCCACGAAGCTGAATAACCAATCTCGAACGATCCTCAGAAAAAACGGTATCGTCAAAAAACGCCCGCACATCACCGAGTGTGGCTGCCTCAACGGCCGCGATCAGTTCCTCGCGGGAGTCAAAATCATAATTTTCGATAGCCCAATCAGACGCAAAGGGGCCCGCTTCTGCTGAGAGGTTCTTAGGTGGTTCGGTCAGCGATGTCAGGACACCTGCCTTGAACTTTTCGAATGAATCCTCTGAAAGGTTGGCTAATTCTTCTCGATACTCCAGCGTGTACGCATTGAAGCGATCCAACATATCCTGAGCACCCTTCACAGGTGTTTGGATATAGAAGATCACCATGGGGTGCTGATAAAGATCAAGAGAACCACCACCTGCCGCATAACCGAGTTGCTCTTCTGTCCGTAAGGTCTCAAACGCGCGAACGCGTAAATGCCTCGCTAGAATTCGACTCAGGGCACGGTTTTTTACGCTTGCCTCAGGTGCAGCAAACGCGTACAGCATACCAAGGTCCTCGACCGGGACGTCGCGATTCATCATGTACGTAGCACCCGGCTGAGGATCATAAACGTCAGCCCGAGCATAGGCGGCAGTCGAACTTGCCATAACCACCTCTGCCATTCGCTCATAGGTAGTAATCACGTCTGCCTCATCGTAATTACCAAAGAACAGACCTCGAAGATGGCTGCCCGCTAGCGTGGCATCAATAAATGCTTCAAGTTGAGATAGTGTGGCTTGCGATGCCGCGAGTGCGAGTGTCGTGTCCGTGTACTGCCCCTCACGAGTAAGAAGGCCCAATAGCGGCGAAAGCCGAGTGTAAGGGAAGGCCCGCTTCGCGTTTTCAATGGAACGCAGATAACGCTCCACCGCTTGACCAAATTCAAGCTCACTCGCTTCGACACGGAGACCAGACAGAGCACGTGATAGAAGCTCTGGCTGTTTGTCGGTAAACCCTGACATCGTGAGCGATATGCCACTACCTGCGGACATCGATAACGACATACCGGCAACCGAAGCCTCTGTCGCCAGCCGTGCCTGCTTCAGGTTGTAGAGCGACTCCCAAAGCGACAGGTAAACGAAACCGTCAACACTATCAAAGGCCTTTGCATTGTTTATCTGAATTCTGGTGAAGCCTTTGGGGAGCCCTTCAAAATGCTCACTGCCTTTTAGCCAGAAGGTGACGTTGTCGGCGACTTCAATAGGCGTTGCAACCGCCGGCGGCGTCTTAATATCAAACCGCTCAGGTAGCAGCGCGTTCTGACTGGGTAGGGACAAGCCCAAGCGATCAACCAGTGCAAGCGCAGCAGCGGAGTCTCGAGGCACCCATTCCTCAACTGAGTGAGGAGCGACATAAAACTGGAGCTCACTGTCGGTCGGCTCCTCCTGGGAGATAAACCAAACGTTGGATCGCTCAGACACCAATTGCCCTAACAATCTGTTAACCGCCTCCTGATTGAAGCCATCGAAGCGATAAGGTGCGTCGATCACGTTTTCAATTGGATAATCCTGCATGGCTGCGGCCAAGCTCGCCGCGTAAGAAAAGTCGTCGGTCTTCTCCAAAAAAGTGAAACGATTCTGGAGCGACTGGCGGTACTCCTCGACGTAGCGATCGTCAACGCCTTCTCGGCGAAGTAGCTCAATGTAACCCGTTATGACATCGTAGATTTCTTCGCGGCGCTTCATACCTTGGGGTGTCAGCTGTACGCTAATCTCAAAAGTGCCGTAGTTGCCATAAAGCGATTCGTAGCTGGATGTGTACAGCTCACTAATCAACCCCAAGGATTTTAGTTTGTCAGCCGGCGCTCCTGGCATTTCGGAACCGATCACATAACCAAGATAATCACCTGGCTTGCTGCGCCACTCGGCCTGATTGTTGTCGATGATGTAGCTGATGCGCATTTCCCGAAGGTCACGTTGTGGCTTGAAGCGGATCAACTTGCCTGCAACTTCGCCAAAATTGAGCTCTTTTTTCACCGCGGGCTTGTCGGCTTCTTTATTCGGAATGAGCGAGAAGAGCTCGCTCGCTAAAGCTTCCATCTCCGCAACGGGTAACGGACTGATCATTACCAGCGCCATAAGGTTTGCTGAGTAATATTGCTCGAAGAACTCGACGGTCGCCGGGTGAAGCTGGCGTGTCTCTTTGTCGGACAGGGTCTCAAGATTACCTATCGTGAATCGATTGGCGGGGTGATCGCCAAGCAGTTCACGCTGCAGTCGGTAGATGGATCGACCTTCCGACTCACGACGCATGGACCACTCGGCGTTAACAGCATTCTTTTCTTTTTGAATGTACTCCGGATCCAAGATCGGGGCAGAGAAGAATTCAGAGAGCCGGTGTAACGCTTCAGGGAACGCCTGATTCTCTATAGTGATCATGTAATTCGTGATTTCACTCGATGTGTAAGCGTTCGAACTACCACCGTTTTCTGCCGCAAAATTCATGTAACCGTCGGGCTCAGGGAAGCTCTCAGACCCCATGAAGAGCATATGCTCGAGGTAATGAGCCATACCTTGAAAATCCATTGGATCAGAAAAAGCACCGACACCCACGCTCAAGGCCGCGGCGGACTTCTCAGTTTCACTATCCGACACCATCAACACTTTGAGGCCGTTATCTAGGGTCACTGCTGCGTAGGTACGATCGTCGTTAGGACTCTTATTCACTACAACAGGCGCAGTGGTCTCTTCTACCTTCGCACCACAACCAACCAAAAGAGTTAACAAGACGGCGCCAATGCCAACGCGAAGACAATCCCGAAACTGCATAGCTTCTCCCTTGAAAAATTTCATTTAACGACAGCACTCGGCCATGAAACGAGCAACACATTACAAAGTGTCGCGAGCGGGATAGCAAAGAACACACCCCACACTCCCCACAAACCACCAAAAACCAGCACGGCGATAATAATAGCGACGGGATGAAGATCTACCGCCTCCGAAAACAGGAGTGGAACAAGTACATTCCCATCGAGAACTTGTATTACCATGTAAAGGCCGACTACCCAATAAAAATCGCCCGTTAGCCCAAATTGAAAAAGCGCCACAAGAATTACGGGAATCGTCACCAGAAATGCCCCGATATACGGGACGATGACGCTCAAGCCTACCGATAGCGCAAGCAGGGCGGTGTAGTTTAAATCAAACGCCTTGAAGGCCACATAGCTCACGACGCTGATAATAGTAATCTCAATACCTTTGCCACGAACGTAATTCGCAATCTGCACATTCATCGCTCTTCCAATTTGGTCGAGCTGCGGACGATCATCTGGCAAAAAACTGAGCACCCATCGGAGAATCACTTCACGATCTTTCAAGAAAAAGAACGCCATGAGCGGAATCAAGACCATGTAAATAGCGAAGGTAAGGACGCCGGGAATGGACGAAAGTCCGAACCCTAAGACCGCTTGTCCGAAGGATGCAGCTTGACCTTGTAGCGTCGACATAAGTTCGTCAATCGGCGCCTGTTCGATCATCGTGGGGTACTTGGCAATAAGCCCAGCCACCTCTGCCTGCACGGCTTCTACCATCGCAGGCGCCTCTCTAATCAAACCAACGAGCTGGCGCCAAACGGGCGGTGCGATCCCAACCGTGAACCCCAAAAATACGCCCAGGAACAGGAGCGTGGCCCCTGATAGCGCAATGGTTTTGTTACAACCCCAACCCATTAATCCGTCAGCAACGCCTTGCATAAGATAAGCCAGGATCAGAGCGACTAAAACCGGCATTAATACGTCGCCAATTGTGGCTATAAGAAAGCACGTTAGCGCAATGATAATGACGAGAATGACCGATTCTCTGTGCGTCAAATGATGCTCGTACCATTGTCTCAGTGTGTCGATCATGACTTCGCTCCCGACGCAGGCGATTTCAATCTCAGTGTGATGGCGACCATCTCATCCCTCTGCTCCCAAGTGACGGTATGACCTTCTAGTCGAGCGAAGGTTTCAAAATCTTGTGGGGCTGACCTGTCCGTAACCCAGATCTCTAGATTGTCCGACAACGGACCTTCGTTGATAGCACGTTTTGCCATCAAAACCGGCAATGGACATCGCTTCCCGCGCGCATCAATGGTCTGAACGTCTGACATAAAAAAATCCATCCCTCAGGCAATCAGTATACCTTCATTAGGAACCAACAATCCGCTCTTTTGTCACAGCATAAGAACCCACGAGCACCAAAGTCAGTTAAAGTCACGCCATGCTTAGAGCCTTTCTTCAGCGTCTTCTTATTTGTATCGTGACAGCGATGATGACCCTTGGCCTGACTCAGGCGTTGGCGGCAAACGATAATCTAAAAATCCCTAATCTGGGTGCCTCGAGTACGAGCCTCTATTCTGAGGAGTACGAACGAAAGCTGGGCAACTTGTGGTTGAAAGTTTTTCGCGCGCAAGCACCGATACTCGACGACCCGCTGCTCTACGACTACATCGAGAATTTGATTTTTCAGCTTGTGCTCCATAGCGACCTGCGAGACAGGCAACTTCAATTGGTCGTAGTCGACAACCCAACAATAAACGCGTTCGCAGTACCCGGCGGCATTATTGGCGTTCACAACGGCTTAGTTCATCAAGCTCAAACCGAGGACGAACTTGCTGCGGTTCTCACTCACGAAATTGCCCACTTAAGTCAACGCCATTTCTCAAGACAGCGTGAGCAAGCGCAAAGCCAAAGCTCATTAACGATTGCTGGGCTCATGGCCGCGATTGCGCTTGCGGCGACCGCGGGCTCAGACGCTGGATTAGCAGCGATTACTGCCACACAAGCGGCGGCGCAGGACTCTCGTTTAAGATACTCACGTGCGAACGAATCAGAAGCCGATCGTATAGGACTTAGAACGCTCGTTGCAGCCGGCCGTGACCCGCATGCGGCTGCGGATATGCACGAACGTATGCTGGCATCACATCGCCTTTACAGCACAAATCGACTGCCAGAGTTTTTGCGCACACACCCCCTCTCCGAGAAGCGCGTTGCCGATATGCGCAATCGTGCTCGTGCCGAGCGCCGCGTGATACGCCCTAAAAGTTTCGATTTCCAACTCATGCAGGCACGCGTGCGACATCAGCTTGCGAAGACTCCCAAAGCAGCAATTGATCTTTTTACTGAGCAAACGTTGAAAGGTGGGACTGAGGCGGCGGCTGGCTGGTACGGACTTGCGCTAGCACAACTGGACGCCAATGAGCCCATCAAAGCGCGAAGTGCACTCGAGCAAGCGATGAAGCCCGATCCTAATAACGTGGCGTTTCTTATTGCCAACGCCTCGATTGACACGGCACTTGGCCGGCATCAGAGCGCCTTGCGACAGCTAAAAAAACGACTCGACTTATCACCCGGAAACCACCCGCTTACCATCGCCTACGCGGATGCACTGTGGCAGGCACGCATGCCTCATATTGCAGCCCAAGTGCTAAAAAAGCAGAGTAAGCGCAAACCTGAGGATCCGGGTGTTTGGTATCGCCTCGCTGAAGTTCAGGGCTTGGCTGGCGATATCATCGGCCTCCACCAATCGCGTGCGGAGTACTTCATTTTGGTAGGAGCACTCGACGCAGCGCAAAACCAGCTCAGCTATGCCTTGAAGCTGGTAAATAATAACTTTACGCAATCGGCCACGATTAACGAGCGACTGCGCGACGTGATGGATATCCGTGAAGAGCTCGAAAACTCCTAAGCTCTCCCGACAACACCTGTATCCAGCGACTGCGCAAACGACAGCATTCGGTTGAGTGGCTTCATTGCATTTTCTGCCAACGCGGGGTCTACGAAAATCTCACGCCCTTCCGGCGCATCGAGTACCTCAGAGAGAAGCTCAAGTTCATTCATTGCCATCCAAGGGCAATTCGCACAACTTCTGCAGGTAGCACCCTCGCCAGCGGTAGGCGCAATCAAGAATGTTTTATCTGGCGCAGCCTTTTGTAGCTTATAAAAAATACCTTGGTCTGTAGCCACAATGAACTCTTGCTGTGGCATCTCAGTTGCCGCTTTGATGATTTGCGTGGTGGAGCCGATACGGTCAGCGATCTCGAGCACCGAGGCAGGTGACTCAGGGTGCGCCAGCACTGCCGCTTCGGGGTGAACCTGCTTGAGATCCAGAATCCCCTTCGCCTTGAATTCTTCATGCACGATACAAGCACCATCCCACACAAGAATATCCGCACCGCTTTCTCGTCGAACATAATCACCGAGGTGCCGATCGGGCGCCCAAAGGACCTTTTTGTCCTCGTCCGCCAGGTGCTCAGCAACATCCAGTGCAATACTAGAGGTTACCACCCAGTCTGCTCTTGCCTTCACCGCTGCAGAAGTGTTCGCGTACACCACCACCTCTCTATCAGGGTGCGCATCACAAAACGCCGAGAACTCATCGATGGGACAGCCCTCATCTAGGGAACACGTAGCTTCAAGGGTCGGCATTAGCACTCGTTTATGCGGTGTTAGTATTTTCGCGGTCTCGCCCATGAAGCGCACACCAGCGACCAACAAGACCTCAGCGGGATGATCCCGTCCAAAACGCGCCATCTCGAGAGAATCTGAAACACAGCCACCTGTTGCCTCGGCGAGAGCCTGGATCTCGGGCGACGTGTAGTAGTGCGCAACGATAACCGCATTGTGCGCCTTCAACTGCGCGCGAATCTTCTCCTCTAGTGCCTTCTGGCGCTCAGGTGGCAACCTCTTAGGCACGCTCGCCAAATGGGTTTGAACTTGCTCGCGAATGTCACGGAGTTTTTGATCTGCAATCGACACCAAAAAAAGCCTTCACAATTGTAAGCGCGCAGTTTACCTTCATATGGCTGAAGTAAAAGCCCGAAGTTGTGGCTCAATGCAATACGGCTGCCGCACCGGAGGCCTCCGCCTGCGTAGCCTGGGGGACGGAGACAGCGGGGAGATTTATCCCAACTGCTGATCCCTGAGGTAATATACGATGCGGAACTGTGCGCCGCACTGGCTGCGGAATGCTGTAACATTCGCCCCGTTCACGATTAACTTTAACGCCGGTAAAAGATCGGCGCTCGCTTTTCACGCCGCGCGCGCAACCCCTCCTGCAGGTCCTCTGAAACACTGCAGTCATCAGCGAGTGACTGCGCCAGTGCTTTGTCGAAGGTATTGGTCTCAACCATCTTTATGATGCGAAGCATGGCAGCGAGCGACATAGGAGCCAAACTGGCCAACTTTTCGATAATCGCGGCTGATTGAGCGTCCACCGAGTCGCTGGGTACAAGCCAATCGACCACACCGTGCTGAGACAAAGTCTCAAAAGACACCGGCTCTGTTGTTAACAGCAAACGTCTGGCCAGTGTACTGCCGAGGCGCTGGGTCATTCGCTCGATTCCCTCGATCGGATAACAGAGCCCAACGGCAGCGGCCGGGATCATGAGCTTTTTACCCTCGACGGCCAGCCGAAAATCGCAACTAAATAAAAGCTCAGCACCGCCACCAAAAACATCACCCTCTATAATCGCAAGCGTGGGGATGGGTAATTCTGCGATGGCGTTGGTCATTGACTGAAAGTCATCACCGTTCATGGTGCCGTCGGTGATCTCTTTCAAATTAGCACCGGCGCAAAATACAGGCCCTTCTGAGCGAATAACAAACAGCCTACAACTCTCGGTGACGGAACCCAGCGCGGCTTTTACAAGAGCGATTTCTTTCGAGCCGATCGCATTGCGACGCTCGGGCGCACACAGTGTGAGCTCCGCTACTGGCCCCTCAACAGCGAACCGAATTGAATCGTCCATCGGCTTTCTCCCTTTAATCTGTGCTCATTGTGTCACGACTCTGATGTTTCTGAATGGACAGGTTCAAAAAAAATACTTAAAGTTCAAATATTCGAACACTTAGAATGTTCATTAGCGTCGCCGTCAAAATGAAGAGCCCATACCAAGTCCGATGTCAGATTTTGCAACTCCGAAAAAGTCCGGTACTGGTTCCCCTTTTAGTCGTGGCGCTCAACACGAGGCGAAGCGCACTGCGATTTTGTCGTGTGCAGCGAAACTCTTTAATACCAAAGGCGCTCGCTCGACAACGCTGGCTGATGTCGCTAATCGACTGGGATTAACCAAAACTAGCCTCTATTACTACGTCAAAACCAAAGAGGATTTGATCTACCAGTGCTACGCGAGCGCATTGGAGCGGCTACATCGCTCTTTGGATGAGGTAGAGCAAGAAACGAGCGACCCGCTCGAGCGGGTTATTAGGGCCATGGAACGCCATATTGAAATTAGCCTAGACTCGCTCGCAGAGCGTGGAGACTACTTCGCCGCGCCCTTGGAGCTCGCCGTATTGCCCGCTATGCAGCGTCAGGAGCTCGAGCAGGATTATCTGCGCATGTTCAAGCGCTTCAGGGGTTATCTGCGCGACGGTATTGCCGCAGGCGTCATTCGCTACTGTCACACAACAAGTACGGCACGGGCGCTACTCACGGCATTGGATTGGTCGTTTTACTGGCTTTACGAGATGCCGGAGAGCGATGCTAAGCAAGCAACTAGGGTGATCAGGGCCCTGTTTTCAAATGGTCTGGCACCCAGGGATTCAGACTTTTCGCTGAGCGAAGTTCGCTTTAAAACGAATGCTAACGCGAGCCAAGGATTCAATCGCGAAGCGCAGAATCGCATGAAGCAAGAGGCTTTTCTGCGTGCGGGCACGCGACACTTCAATCGGAAAGGCTTCAGTGGAACGTCGCTAGACAATATTGCCGAATCCTTGAATGTTTCTAAGGGCGCCTTCTATTACCACTTTTCCAGTAAAGAAGCGTTATTGGCACAGTGCTATGAATTTTCATTGGACCAGTTCGACAGCACTATCCAGTCACATGCCGACAAGGAAGCCTCCCCGCTAGAGAAATTGGGGGATATCTGCACCGCCATCTTTGACCTTCAAAATTCTGAAAGCGGCCCTCTCATCCGGTACAATACGATCACGGCCCTTCCTCCTGAGATCAGGCGTTCAGTTCTTAAACGCACAGAAGAGACGCACGCAAAAATTGATCACCTGATGTCACAGGGCGTATTGGAGGCTACGGTTGAGACGCCGAATGCTCTAGTGTCACGTCATCTTTTGGTTGGCGCCATAAACGCTGCGGCGGACATCGACCAATGGCGTCCACTGGACAATGTGACCACTGCGGCACACGACTTTTTCAATGTTTTCTTTTTTGGACTGCGACCAAGGTAGCTCGAAGTCAGTGCCCAAAGAAAACCCGAGGTAACAATGAGTTCGCATGAAATTCCTAGGCTGACCTTTTCCGAGGTCCTTGATGTTGTCACTCCTAAACAGGTCGGCGACTTCTGGTTTATTGGTGATAGTTTAAAGCCCCAATTCCGCCTATTTGGCGGCCAAGTCGTCGCGCAGTGCTTGCTCGCTGCCTACCAAACCGTCGAAGAGCACCTCACTGCCCACTCTATGCACTGCTACTTCCTGCGTGCAGGAGACGCCAACGTGCCGATTGAACTGGAAGTCGACCCTATCCGAGACGGTCGATCTTTCTGTACACGTCGCGTTGTCGCACGACAAAAGGGCGAGGCTATTTTCAACACGTCTATCTCCTATCACGTCCATGAGGAAGGGATGTCACATTCGCTGTCGATGCCCGAGGTTATTTCGCCGGAAGAGGCTGCAGCACTAAACGCTGAACGTGACAACAATATGCAACGTACTTTGCTAGACCTTTTCGGTACGGAGCGCGAGCGCATTACCGAGCGATTACCGGAGGCTCAGGAACCCATCAGCCAGTCTTGGTTCCGCGTTATTGGCCCCTTCGACGGCGATGTGCGGATGCAGCAGGCGGCGCTGGCGATGATCTCTGACTTCTCGCTTTACAGCACCGCGTTTTCGGCCTTCCCTTACGAGCGCCCGGAAAAAGTTTTCATTGGTGCCTCTCTAGATCACGCTATTTGGTTCCACGAGGTGCCACGCATGCAGGACTGGGTGCTATATGACACCTACAGCCCCTGGTCCGGGGGCGGTAGAGGCTACAACCGCGGCTCGCTCTGGAGTCGAGATGGGAAGCTCATCGCATCCACAGCCCAAGAGGGTTTGATGCGCATTCGAAAAGATCGCGCTAGTTAACGCGCGTTTCCATTTGCTCGCCAAGCTGCACTAGCGAGAGCTCTCCCTCGACGAGGCTCAGCTCGTGGTAAGACGCGTTTGCGGGATAGACCTGTAAAACGGCCGATTCCTTTTGAATCTCAGCAATAACGGCATTGATCACGAGGAAATGACAGAAGATAACCGTCGGGCCCGTACAGGCTTGAAGACCGGCAATAATGTCGTTTCGCCAGGCCCACAAGTCATCTGACTGCTCGGACCAATCCCGCTGCATAAAGGCTTGAAGCCAGGCTTTGCGGCCGCTCAACGGTACCGGTGAGCGAACCTCCGAGAAGCGTGGGTTAATAGCAACCTCCGAACCACGCTTCCGAGCAAACGCAGCAGCCGTTTCTTGCGCGCGTTTTAAAGGACTGGAGAGTAGCGTCGCACCCTCGGGCACAAACTCTGACAACGCTTGCGCTGTTCGCTCGGCCTGCTCTTGGCCCAGCAATGACAGCCCTGGGTCAGGATCCTTTTCCCAGCTTGCGGCCGCCTCGCCGTGTCTCACTATCCAGATTTGGGTCATCGGTAAGTCACCAACCGCTCCTTCAACTGAGCGCTCATTAGGTGTAAGTGCCCAACGTCGTTAAACGTCGATAGAGAGCACTTTCGTGAGTTAAAAATAATGCGAGTAATCGAGCAATTAAAGACTGGCTCATAAAACTCATAAACGCGATCAGAGGTGAGCTTGAGCACATGCCCGACGATGGTGGCGATTGTGCCGCCCGACGTGAAGATAGCGGTGTCGCTTCCCGAGACTGCCGATGCCATGGCGCCTTCAAATGCGCTGACCACACCACCGTGGTAGTCCTCCCAACTCTGGATACCTGATACATCACAATCGGGACTAACCCAATAATTGAATACGCTCTCGATAATCTTCTGGAAAGATTTCGTATCGGTATCCATGGCCGCGACCAAATCGGCAAAGCGTGCATCGCGGTTAACAAGCAATGGCATCATTACTTCAATCTGCTCGTCGGTCTGGACCTCATTAAAACGCGGGTCAATAACTAACTCTGGAGCACCCTTTAGCTGATCGAGCACTCGCTGCCCCGTCTCTCGCTGTCGCGACAAATCACCACTGTAAGCGGCACTCAATCGCGTGCCTGTCAGACGCAGAAACTCGCCCGTAAGTTCGGCTTGCCGCTGTCCCAAGGGCGACAACTGATCATAGTTCTCGGCGCCGAAAGACGCTTGACCGTGTCTAATAATAAGAAGATTCGCCAAAGTAAGAACGCCTATCGCTGAAAGCGCAGCTTGCTGGAGTAAGGGAAAAAGTCCTCAACGAAGCCATTGCGCAACTTATCCTGCAAATTAGTCCAGAACGCGGCATCGTAGAGGTCGCTATGGAGCTGATCAAACGCTTTGCGCGCCCTCGCATTCCCGGAGAAAAATAGCCTGAACTCCTCAGGGAACACATCGTTAGGACCGACCGTGTACCAGGGCGTCCCCGACATCTCCTCGTACTCGTTTCGAGGCGGTGGGATTTTCCGAAAATTCACTTCGAGGAGCGGTTGGATCTCATCGTAATCATAGAACACCACACGGCCGTGACGTGTAACCCCAAAGTTCTTGAGTAGCATGTCCCCAGGGAAGATATTCGCTGCTGCCAATTCCTTGATCGCATTACCGTAATCAAACATGACAGCATCTACTTCTTCATCTGTTGCGTCCTTCAGATAAAGGTTCAGCGGTTGCATGCGTCGTTCGACGTAACAGTGCTTGATAATAAGGGCACGACCGTTGATCTCGTACTGCGATGGGCACGTCGATTCAAGCTCCCCTAGGAGTTCTTCTGAAAATCTTGACGCATCAAAGACCAAATTAACAAACTCTTGGGTGTCCGCCATGCGCCCTGCCCTGTCCCATCGCTTTACCAGCTGATACTTGTCGCGCACTTCTTGGTGCGTCACTTCCTTCGGCGGCGTAAACCGGTCTTTGATTATCTTGAAAACATACTCATAGGACGGCAACGTGAATACCGCCATCACCATGCCCTTGATACCTGGCGCAGGAACAAATTGGTCTTCGGTCGAACGCATGTGGCGTGTCGCGGTTCGGAAGTAGTAGGTTTTTCCGTGACGGTGGTGGCCAATACAGCTGTAAATCTCTGAAACGGCTTTGCGCGGCATCAACTGCTGTAAAAACAGTACGTACTGAGAGGGTATCGACGCGTCCACCATGAAGTACGTTCTAGTAAACGAGAACAGCTTGGAAATGATGTCCGAACCGAGTAGACACGCATCGAGATATACCGCAGGTGTCTCCTGGTTCTCCGTGTGAAGCATCGGGATAACAAAGGGAATCTGCAGACCTTTTCCTGAAATTCGGCCGACGATGTAAGCTGCTTTATTCCGAAAAAAGTGATGCTCTAAGGCGTGAAGCTCGATATCTGCTCGCTTGTCCATTCCTGCATCGACAACTGCGGCGGTCATTATCTCGGTGACACGACCGAGTTCACGATCGAAATCTTCGTAAGGGTGCGACATAGCGTATTCACGCAACATTGCCTCAACGGCCTGCTTGATATCACCTTTAGTTCGATAGGTGTTTAGAACACGCCGCACATCCACCGGTGGCATATCGCCCTGTGGCGAGAACACAAATGCGTAGTCGTCACGAATCCAACGATGGCTAAAAACCGCATTGAATATGGAGTTGTAATAGGTTTCGGCAATCTCAAAATTTGTCATGCCGCGGACAAGTTGCGCATAGATATCACGCGTCTCAGCCCAAAACGTCCGGTCATGCAACCGATCTGCAGCGATGTATTGCACCACTTCGATCGTCTCGAGCACTTTGATCTTGTAGATATCGATGCGACGCATCGATGCCTCTTGCGCTGCTCGCCATTCGGCGTTTTCAAAACGCGTGCGCGCAGAAAGCGTAATGTTCTCAAACTCAGCAAAATAGGCGGTAAAGCCATTGAGAATGGTGCGAGCTAACCGGGACTGTTTGTCCATGCTGCGACGCTTACTTGCCGACAGGATCCGTGAATAGGCGTCTTAACTTGCGCATACCACCCAGCCAGCGGTCGTAACTTCGGGCCTTGTTTTGGCGATACTCTTCGACCTCTGGGTGGGGAAGAATTAAGAACGATTCAGCGTCTAATCCTTGAATCACAACCTCAGCGACCGCTTCCGCAGACAGCATACCATCGACACCGGCAACACCACCGCCCTCGGTTCCCGCTGTCATCGCGGTATCAACCGCTTGCGGGCACAAACAACTGACTTTGATACCGTCATCACCATGGGTGATGGAGAGACTCTCGGCAAAAGCTACGGCAGCATGCTTGGTAACGGAGTAAGGCGCAGAGCCAATCTGAGCGAGCAGGCCCGCCGCGGACGCTGTATTGAGAAAATATCCCTCACCTCGCGCAATCATGGCGGGAAGGCAAGCGCGAGCTGCGTAGACGTGAGACATGACGTGGATTTCCCACATACGCTGCCACAATGCATTGTCTGCACCCGTTGCCCACCAGGGGTCACCGTCAACACCGATAATGCCCGCATTAGAGCAAAAAAGATCGATCTGACCGTGCTCAGACTCTACCGCTGTTACCATCGTCGCAATCGCTGATTCGTCGCGCACATCAACCGCAAAGGCTTGAGCGCCAATCTCAGCGGCAACAGTAGAGACAGCGTCTCCGTTGAGGTCAGCGACAATGACCGCTTTCGCACCTTCAGCAACGAAGCGACTTGCGAGAGCTTTGCCGATACCGCTGGCGCCACCCGTTACAACACAGACTTTGCCAGCGATCTTCATACTTATGCCGCCGCGTACGTGCTTTCGATGAACTTGGTACGGTGGAACGTGCCGTCACCAAGTGTCGCGTTGATCATCATCAAGCGCTTAGCGTAGTGGCCGATATCCAACTCGTCGGTAATTCCCATACCGCCGTGCATCTGTATCGCCTCACCGTAAATCAGCTTGCTGTTGCGATCGATAAGCACTTTTAGCGCGTGGATCGTGGTTTCTGCTGATGCGGGATCAATCTTGTACTCGCACAGTGCTTTGAATAGCAGCGACTTGCACTGCTCGTAAGCCATCATGGTGTCTACCATGCGATGCTGCAACGCCTGGAAAGAACCAATCGCTACACCGAACTGCTCTCGAGTTTTGGTGTACTCAAGCGTCTTTGCGTTCAGCGTGCCCATAATACCAACTGCCTCGGACGCAAGTGCAATCAACGCCTCACCCATCAGATCCTGCACAACAGCCGCCGCACCACCTTCTTCACCCAGCAGCGCATCGGTACCTAACTGCACATTATCAAACGTGATGTTGGCAACGCGCTGCGCATCCATCATTGGATAGCAAACCTTCGCGACGCCTTCTGCGTTCGCATCGACTAAGAAGAGTGATAAACCATCCTCGTCGAACTGACCACCTGACGTGCGCGCAAGAACAACCAGTGTGTCTGCGTTTTCACCATTAAAAACGACAACTTTTTCACCGTTAAGAGTGTAACCGTCGCCATTTTTCGTAGCTGATGTCTTGCAGTCCGCAATCATGTACCGGCTCTGTCGCTCAACGAAGGCGAAAGCCCCTAACGTCTCGCCACCGATGACGCTCTCGAGAATGGAGGCACGCTGAGCCTCATCGCCTGCACGTGCTACGAGGCCGCCAAATAATACAACCGTTGGGAAGAAGGGCTCGACCACAAGGCCTTTACCCATCTCTTCCATCACGACTGACAGGTCAACAATGTTACCGCCGAAGCCACCATCAGCCTCCGAAAATGGGATAGACAACCAGCCCAACTCGGCCATCGTCTGCCAGTTCTCTCGGCTCATGCCCTCATCGCTCGCGACAATCGCACGGCGCGTGTCCCAGTCATAATCATCTTGTACAAAGCGTGCGATAGAATCGCGAACCATTTGCTGTTCTTCTGTGTAATCGAAGTTCATTGTGTCATTGCTCCTTCGGGAAATGCGTCCTTACTCGAGTCCAAGTACATACTTGGAAATGATGTTCTTTTGAACCTCGTTAGAACCACCATAGATCGTTGCTGCACGGCCGTACATAAAGGCGCGGCGAGCGTCTGAACCGAACTCATGACCCAATACTTCGGGATCCATATCCGTCGGCAAAACACCTTGATAGTAAGCGGCCAACTCCATTCGCAGCTCTTGCGTAGCCTGCTGAAGCTCGGTGCCCTTGATCTTCAAAAGCGAAGACTCGGGCCCGGGGAAACCGCCTGCAGCCATCGTCGCTAGCGTGCGAAGCTCGGTGAACTCAAGTGCCATAAGCTCAACTTCGATGTCTGCCATGCGCTGCTGGAAACCGGGGTCATCCATCAGTCGCTGACCGCCGTTTACTTCGCTGACAGCCGCTTCTTTGATAAGACGCATATTGCGCTTGATATCAGCAACGCCAGCAATGCCTGTTCGCTCATGAGCCAAAAGTGCTTTAGCAACTGTCCACCCTTTACCCACTTCGCCGACAACATTCTTCGCGGGAACCCGCACGTTATTGAACTCAACCTCGTTGAGATTGTGCTCGTTATCGATACCGATAATGGGATTAACTTTGATGCCTTCCGACTTCATGTCCACCAAAATGAAGGTGATGCCTTCTTGCTTCTTACCACTGTTATCGGTTCGAACAAGGCAGAAAATCCAATCCGCGTGCTGGGCATAGGTTGTCCAGATCTTCGCGCCGTTGATGATGTAATCATCTCCGTCGCGCTCAGCTTTGGTTTTGAGGCTCGCGAGATCTGAACCTGAACCTGGCTCAGAGTAACCTTGGCACCACCAGTCCTCGCTCTGGAGAATACGTGGTAGGAAGTACGCTTTCTGCTCATCAGTTCCGAACGCCATAATGACGTTAGCAACCATGACTAGACCAAAAGGTACAACGTCAGGAATGCCTCGCAGTGACCGCTCAGATTCCCAAATGTACTTCTGCGTTGCCGTCCAGCCGGTACCGCCGTACTCCACCGGCCAGTTGGGCGCAACCCAGCCCTTGGCATAAAGCTTCTTCTGCCACTCGATCATACCTTTCGAACCTCGGCTCTTGAGGTGCGCCTGCATATCGGCGTCAAATTCAGCGTCGAGGAAGTTGCGTACTTCCTCGCGGAATGCGAGATCTTCTGCTGCTAATGCAATATCCATTGTCTAAGCTCCCGTGAGTGCATCGTCGCCGAGGGATGTCGGCGAATTTGAACCTTGAGTAGGTTTTTTCAACGAGGCGAATGTTAGCGTTTTGGTAATTTTTTGCAAATAAAAAGTTCTTACCCAGACGATCAAAGCCTACTCGTTAATACAGTAATGAAAAAAGTTTACGCTGATACTCAGCGGCCAAGGGGTCACCCTTCCCAATTGTGGCAATGGTATCGAGATACATTCGCTTCGCTTCGCCGTTGTTCCAATCCCGATCGGCACGCAAAACGACCAGCAGGTGCTCCAACGCGTCTTTAAAGTGGGATGATGTCGAGAGCTGAACCGCCAGCTTCACTCTGACCTCGTGGTTCGAATCGTCGGCGTTTAGCTCCGCCTTTAGGGCCTCAATCTCTGGAGACTTACCAGCCTCACGCTTGAGCTCGATCTGCGCCATCAACTGCTCGTGCACCGCTTCTCGGTCGACCAGCCGGACCTCGTTGAGCAGCTCTTCCGCCTCATCAAGGCGATTGGCTTCAATTAATGCACCGGCATATGCGAGTGTAACGTTCAGAAGTTTGTTTGACTCGTCCCAAGCCACTCTCAGCAGGGCAATAGCATCGGTTGTGTTGCCCTGATCCAATAAGTCGGTGGCTTCCGCAATTTTCGCATCCCAGGGTGAGGGCAAATGCTTTTGCAGCATTTCGCGAACCGCAGTCTCAGGTTGAGCACCGGCAAAACCGTCAACGGGCTGACCGTCTTTGAATACCATCACCGTAGGAAGGCTTCTAACTCCCAGCTGCTGCGATATGCCCTGCTGTTCATCAGCATTTACTTTTGCAAGCAAAAACGCACCAGCGTATTCGTCAGCCAGCTTTTCGAGTAGCGGCATCAACTGCTTACAAGGCGCACACCACTCCGCCCAGAAATCGACGACAACGGGACGATTGAACGATTCATCGATCAAATACTGTTGTGCGTTTTCCTGATCGATCTCAATGACGTTCATGACTCCCCCTGATAATTTCTAAAACCGACCCGCTAATCGAGCAAATCGATCGTTGTCGAAGTTTGCCGCGGTAAAAGCGCCGCGAACAAACAATCCCTAAAACGCCTCTCAGTTAAAGCTCATGCGCTTAGCAACTTTGTACAACAAATACGTTTCTTTCAACGCTATTGCTGACCCACTGCCTACAGCAGCCCTTTATTACCCAACAACGTAAAAAAACTGTCTAGGGTAAATCGGCTTGAGACGGATCTACTTATGACAAACCAAGGACGTCAGCCATACTGTAGTTACCTGCCGGCTTACCCCGCAAAAAATGCGCTGCGCGCAGAGCCCCAGCGGCAAAGGCGTTTCGGCTACTTGCTTTATGCGTAATTTCGAGTCGCTCACCCTCTGTACCGAACATAACCGTGTGCTCACCTACAATATCCCCAGCGCGCGTCACTGAGAACCCTATGGAGCAGGTTTCTCGCGGCTCACGGACTGCCGATCGATCGAAGCGAGCAACGTCGTTAAGCGATGTGCCCATGGCATCGGTTATCGCTTGGCCCATGGCTAGGGCAGTACCAGAAGGTGCGTCAATTTTGTGTTTGTGATGGGCTTCGTGAATTTCGATATCCGATTCAGGCCCCATTACTTCTGCCGCAATCGCTAGTAAACGATAGGCAAGGTTAACGCCCGTACTGAAATTGGCCGCACGACAACTCGCAACACTAGAAAGACCCGCCTCAAGCTCGTTCAGCTGTTCGTCGGAAAAACCGGTAGTCCCAATAACCATAGGTACGCCAGCGTCGGCGCAGAGGCTGGCATTCGCGAGAGTGGCATTGGGCAACGTGAAGTCAACTACCACATCAACGCCGGCCAACGACAGGGTATCTGTGATCATTAAACGAGAGGCTTGATAATCGCTGCCACCACCCAACGCATTGACAGGTGTTCCCACCAATGTGCTTCCGGGTCGCGCGATAAGCGCCGCTAGGGAGGCGTTTTCATCGGCCAGCACAGCACGTGCGACCGCCTGACCCATTCGCCCACTTGCGCCTGTTACTGCAACCCTTAATGTCATCCATTAAGCCCTTCGAAGAAACTCTTAACCCCATCGAACCAGCTCGACTGACGAGGCGACTGTTCGCCACCCTCGCCCAAGCTCTTACGGAATTTTTCGAGCAACTCCGTCTGTTCGGCGTTCAGGTTAACAGGAGTTTCAACGACCGCGCGACACAGAAGATCGCCGACTGGACCACCACGGACGGGCTTGACACCTTTACCACGCAAGCGGAACAGCTTTCCTGTTTGTGTCTCAGCCGGAATTCGCAGTTTCACGCGCCCGTCGAGCGTTGGGATCTCGTGTTCACCACCCAGCGCGGCGTCAGCAAAGCTGATAGGGAACTCGCAATAGAGGTTTCGGCCATCACGCTCAAACAAAGGATGCTGCTTTACAGAGATCTGAACAAATAGGTCACCGTTGGGACCACCCGATGGTCCAGCCTCACCTTCCCCACTTAGACGGATTCGATCGCCGGTATCAACACCAGGTGGAACCTTGACCGACAGCGTCTTAGTCTTCTCGACCAAACCTTCGCCGTAACAAGAGCCACAAGGCGAGTCGATACTCTGACCACGACCTCGACACTTGGGACAGGTTTGCTGAACTTGGAAGAAACCCTGCTGCATTCGGACCTGACCGCTGCCACCACAGCCGCTACAGGTCGTTGCACTCGTTCCGGGTTTAGCACCACTACCATCGCAGGTATCGCAGTGCTGCAGTGATGGCACTTTGATCTCCGCTGTTTTGCCACGAACCGCGTCTTCTAAAGAAACTTCTAGGGTGTAACGCAGATCAGAACCGCGCTGCGGTCCCTGACGACGACCGCCGCCCCCAAAAATATCGCCGAAAACATCACCGAAAATGTCGCTGAAGTTTCCACCCTGAAAGCCGCCACCACCCATCTGAGGGTCGACACCCGCATGACCGTATTGGTCGTACGCCTGTCGCTTTTCCGCATCGCTCAGAATCTCGTAGGCCTCTGAAGCTTCCTTAAACTTCTCGTCCGCATTTTCGTCGTCCGGGTTACGATCCGGGTGGTACTTCATTGCAACGCGGCGGTACGCCTTTTTGATGTCTTGCGCTGAGGACGACTTATCGACCCCCAACACTTCATAATAATCGCGCTTTGACATAGTCATTCCCGCCACTCGAACATCGGTGGCCTAGTTAAAAAAAAACGGATTCCAACCTTCAGCCAGAACCCGTACAACGTTTAACGTGTCACAAACCTAAGCGGTTCAAAACCGCACCTATTAACGCTTATCGTCTTCACGAACCTCTTCAAACTCTGCATCGACAACATCGCCGTCAACCGCATCGTCCTCAGGACCTGCCTGCTCGCCAGCAGCTTCACCGGCTTCCGCTTGTGCTGCATACATCTTCTGAGCAACGCCACTTGTGGCTTCGGTTAGCTTGGTAGTCGCAGCTTCAATCGCGTCCTTGTCGTCACTCTTGACCGCTTCTTCCGCTTCACTGATCGCCGATTCGATTGCCGAGCGCTCGTCATCGGTCGCGTGCTCGCCGGCTTCTTCCAACGTCTTCTTCGCCGCGTTAATCATGCCGTCCGCTGCGTTTCGAGCCGTTACTAGCTCTTCAAACTTCTTGTCGGCGTCCGCATTTGCTTCCGCGTCTGCAACCATTTTCTCGATGTCTTCCTCGGATAGACCACCCGACGCAGTAATGCGAATCGACTGTTCCTTACCGGTTGCCTTGTCCTTCGCTGACACATTCAAGATACCGTTCGCATCAAGATCAAACGTCACCTCGATTTGTGGCATGCCACGCGGCGCCGGTGGGATATCAGCAAGATCAAATCGTCCCAGGGACTTATTGGATGCCGCCTGCTTGCGCTCACCCTGAACAACGTGAATAGTCACAGCCGTCTGGTTGTCTTCTGCGGTAGAGAACACCTGCGACTTCTTCGTCGGGATCGTGGTGTTCTTCTCAATAAGCGGTGTGGCGACGCCACCCATCGTCTCGATACCCAGGGTCAGTGGCGTTACGTCAAGAAGCAATACGTCTTTAACATCACCCGCAAGTACCGCACCTTGAATCGATGCACCCATGGCAACCGCTTCGTCAGGGTTTACATCCTTACGAGGCTCTTTGCCAAAGAAGTCAGCAACCGTCTGCTGGACGAGTGGCATACGTGTCTGACCACCCACCAAAATAACGTCGTCAATCTCGCTTGCAGACAGACCCGAATCAGTCAGAGCGACCTTGACGGGCTCAAGAGAACGCGTCACCAACTCACCTACAAGCGACTCGAGCTTCGCACGATTCAACTTAACAACAAGGTGCTTGGGGCCAGTCGCATCGGCAGTGATGTAAGGCAGGTTCACTTCGGTCTGCTGCGAGCTTGAAAGCTCGATCTTCGCTTTTTCTGCTGCTTCCTTCAGACGTTGCAGCGCGAGCGGGTCATTGTGCAGATCGATACCGTTCTCCTTCTTGAACTCATCCGCCAAGAACTCGATGAGACGGAGGTCAAAATCCTCTCCACCCAAGAAAGTATCACCGTTGGTTGCCAGTACTTCGAACTGGTGCTCACCATCGACTTCTGCGATTTCGATAATCGATATATCAAAGGTACCACCACCCAGGTCGTAAACCGCAACCGTGCGATCACCCTGTGCTTTGTCCATACCGTAAGCAAGCGCCGCCGCCGTTGGCTCATTGATGATGCGCTTCACTTCCAGCCCAGCGATACGTCCCGCGTCCTTTGTCGCCTGACGCTGTGAATCGTTGAAGTAAGCAGGAACGGTGATAACCGCTTCTGTTACCGACTCGCCAAGGTACTCTTCAGCGGTCTTCTTCATTTTGCGCAGCACTTCAGCAGACACCTGAGGTGGCGCCATCTTCTCGCCCTTCGCCTCAACCCACGCATCGCCGTTATCCGCCTTAACGATTTTGTAAGGCACCATGGAGATGTCTTTCTGAACAACGTTGTCTTCGAATCTTCTACCGATCAAACGCTTAACCGCAAACAGTGTGTTCGTGGGGTTGGTGACCGCCTGACGCTTCGCTGACTGACCAACGAGCACTTCGTTGTCATCCGCATATGCGACAATCGAGGGCGTCGTTCGGCCGCCTTCAGCGTTTTCAATAACGCGAGGCTTGCCGCTCTCGAGAACCGACACACAACTGTTGGTGGTCCCGAGGTCAATTCCAATAATTTTTCCCATTTCTCTCTCCTACGACCGGGAGCGCCCGGTGCTTAATCCTGTTTCTGTAGATGGGTCTTGCTCTGCTTTTTTCAAGCGCGCCCATCAAAAAGCGTTGAAAAAATTTATCTTTGCGCCTTACGACGCTGCCTTCGAGACCATGACCATGGCGGGGCGTAACAGCCGGTCATTGAGCAGGTAACCTTTTTGCATCACCGCAATGACTGTGTTGGATTCCACATCTGGGTTCTCGACCATGCTCATTGCTTGAGCTACCTGCGGATCAAAGGGCTCTCCATGCGGATCCACTGGGGTTATTCCGTTCTTAGACAGCACGTCGACCAAGCTCTTCAAAGTCAACTCAACACCCTCAACGACGGCTGATATGCCATCGCTATCAGAACCCGAGGAGGCCTCTAGTGCGCGCTCTAAGTTATCGACTACGGGTAGCAGGTCTTGCGAGAAACGCTCGAGCGCAAACTTGCGTGCCTTCTCAACTTCTAACTCAGCACGACGCTGCGCATTGATCGAATCAGCCTGTGCTCTTAAAACCGCATCTTTTGCAAAAGCCAATTCTTCTTGCAATGCCTCGACTTCCGATAACGCTTCTGTTTCAACATCCGCCGATTCCGGCTCAGCAGATTCGATTTCTGCGTGTGCGTTTACTTCTTCGTTGTTGTCTTGCGTGTCGTTATTGTCGGTCGACATACAGCCTCTCCCACGGTGATTTTTTTCAATACGGGGTAGATGGGGCGTTGAATTAGGTTTTCAAGGCAAAAACTTTCAACTTTTGGGGATATTCACACTTTGAGCCAAGCTGAGCCACTGAGCACACGACTTCGGAGTCGAGTGATTTACGTGAGAACCATGGAAAAAGAACCATCAGTTACTTTCCGCTACCGCCTTAGACTTAGGTCTTGTCGCCCTAACTCTGGGTGGGTTCAGCGCGACAGCGCGGCCGTGAGTAACCTTGCAGTGATATCTACGAGTGGAATGACACGCTCATAGGCCATACGCGTCGGACCGATAACTCCCAATACACCCACCGGCTGCGTACCTTGTGCGTACGGCGCCGTAATAACGCTGTAATCGCCGAGCACCTCGTAACCCGCCTCTTCGCCGATAAAGATTTGCACGCCGTCTGCGCGCGAACAGCGATCTAGGAGTTCGAGCAAATCCCTCTTTCGCTCAAAGGCATCAAAGAGTTCACGCAGCTTATGCATATCTCCCGCAGAGGCTTGCTGGAGGAGCCGCCGCTCACCTGCGACCACATATCCATCATTGTCATCTTCGACCTCCATAGCATCTTGTGCCAACCGCAGCGCAGCCTCAAGGTGCTCGTCGATGCGCGAGCGCGCCTCGGCCATCTCTGCAATAATTAGTTGCTTAACATGCGCCAGATCACTCCCTGCATAGCGCTGGTTTATCCAATCGGCCGCCGATCTCAATTGCTCCTCAGACAGAGGCTTGGACAACTCGATCACACGGTTTTGAACTTCTTTTTCGTTCACAACCAGGATCACCAGAACCCGCAAGTCAGAAAGTGGCAAAAATTCGATTTGGCGGAGCTGCGAGGCTTTTTGCTTAGGGACGGTGACAATCCCGGCCTGCGACGTAACTTGTGTCAGCAAATTGGACGCTGAGGCTATTAACTCGGAGGAAGAACGCGACGGGTTTAACTCGCTCTGTAACACCTGAATCGCCGCCTCATCGATAGGGCTCATTTGCAGCAAGCTATCGACAAACAGCCGATAACCCTGCGCAGTGGGTATTCGCCCTGCCGAGGTATGCGGTGAGGATAAAAAACCGCGGTCCTCGAGATCTGACATAACATTGCGGATAGTGGCTGGACTCACGGACATGCCGCTTTCCACATGCAAGGCCTTCGAGCCCACAGGCTGTCCCTCGCGAATATGCATATCCACGAGTGTCCTCAACAAAGACTCCGCTCGCGGCGATAAACCTTCAGATGTCATGTATCAATCTCCTACCCACGAGTTTTAGCACACCGAACCGGAGTCGAAAAGAACGAAAAGGATTTGCAAGATTGCTTGACACGGTGTTCCGAAAATCGTGTAGCTGAGCTATAACGTGTCAATCAACGAAAGATGCCTGCAACGTTAAACGCTGGTTTTAGAGCAATAAGTACAGACGACCTATGCTGACCGACCTCTCAATTCGCGATTACGCCATTGTGCAACGGCTCGATATCGAACTGCACAACGGCATGACCTGCGTAACGGGGGAGACGGGCGCAGGTAAGTCCATCATGTTGGATGCTCTGGGCTTGTGCATCGGGGATCGCGCAGATGCTCGAGCCGTCCGCGCGGGCGCAGATCGTGCCGAGATTTCGGCGCTGTTCTCGGTTGAGCATCTACCGCTGGCGCAAGCGTGGCTGGAGGACGCTGCCCTCCTACAAGGCTACGAGTGTCTTATTCGACGAACGGTGACCTCGGATGGTCGTTCTCGCGCCTTCATTAATGGCTCACCGGCAACACTGGCGCAATGTACTGAGCTGGGTGAATTGTTGGTCGATATACACAGCCAGCACGCACATCAGTCACTGCTACGCCGCGCTGTACAGCGAGAACTTCTCGATGAATTTTCTAATATCAGCGGCGAAGCGGAAGCGGTCGCGATTGAGGCCGAAGCAATCCGTTCGCTTGAGCGGCAGCTCGCCGCGCTGACCACCTCTAGCCAAGAGTTGGAGGAACGCAGAGACCTTCTCAATTACCAGATCGAGGAACTGATCGAGCTCAATTTTTCGCAAGGCGAACTGGAATCGCTGGAGTCCGAGCAAAAGCTGCTGAGTAACGCCAGCTGGATTATGGACACGGTGCATGGCGTATCGGAGCAATGTGCCCAACTGGGTGACCAACTCCGCTCCTCGGTCACGGCCCTGAGCGATGATCGCCTCGGGAGCGGTATCGATGAAAGTCGTGACTTGGTGGCATCGTCGCAAATCCAACTCGAGGAGGCCGCGTCAGAGCTTCGCCGTTATCTAGACCGCATTGAACTTGATCCGCAAAAACTACGGGAGGTTGAGAAACGGCTAGACGCAGCCTATACACTTGCGCGCAAGCATCGTATTCAACCTGAGGCGCTTTGTGATCACTTGAACACACTCAGTGACGAGCTCGAAGGGCTCGAGCAAGGCAGTCAGCGACTGGAAGATCTTGAGAAAGAGATTGAGGCGCGACGGTCCAAATGGGTAGAGGCGGCAGGAGCACTCAGTCAGAAACGCGCTGCGGGGGGTAAAGCACTCGCCTCCCGAACCATGGATCTTCTGGCGCAGTTGGCTATGGAGCGGTGTACGCTCGAGATAGGCTTCCTGCCCCTAGATCCTCATAAACTTGACCCTCGCGGTCTCGAGGAAGTCGAGATCTGGATTGCGACAAACCCCGGAAGTCAACCCGGGCCACTCAACAAGGTAGCCTCGGGCGGCGAGCTTTCTCGCATTTCTCTCGCCTTACAGGTGGCGGTAGCTGATATGGCGACTGCGCCAACCATGATCTTCGACGAAGTGGATGTTGGCGTTGGTGGCGCTGTCGCTGATGTGGTTGGTAAGTTGCTCAGAACGCTGTCTGCGAACGTGCAAGTACTCTGTGTTACTCACCTCCCACAGGTGGCGGCGAAGGGTCACAAGCACATCCAAGTGAGTAAAGCCGGCGATGAGGTCGTGACGACAAGCCTCAATTACCTATCGGAAGATGAACGTGTCGAGGAGCTCAGCAGAATGCTGGGTGGCGCTGTGGTCACTGAAGCGACGCGCGAGAACGCACGTGAGTTGCTAGCAGCGGACTAATTTCACTGACAGCTAATTGATCCCGAGGGGCTACTAAACCAAACAGGGCGAGCCGCTAGTCTCGCTATCCGAGTCAGCCTCCACTTTGTGTTATCAACGCTTTTTACGGACGTACAACACCAACGAGTGGTCAATAATTTCGTAACCCTGCTCAGCGGCAATCGCGTGCTGACGAGCTTCTATTTCCGCGTCTACAAACTCAATCACGTCGTTGGTATCGACATCGACCATATGGTCGTGGTGGTCATCGCTTGCCAGCTCAAACACCGAGTGACCGGACTCGAAGTTATGTCGCTCCACCAAACCCGCGGTTTCGAACTGTGTCAGTACGCGATAAACGGTCGCTAAACCCACGTCGTCACCCGCATCGCGCAAACGCTGGTAAACGTCTTCGGCGCTCAAGTGCGCGCCCTCACCTGCGGATTCGCTCAAAATAGAGAGAATATTAAGCCTTGGAAGCGTAACTTTCAGGCCTGCGCGCTTAAGGTCGACGTTTTGATTGCTCACAAGATTTCCTCGAAGACGGGTAATAGAGTTATGATGCCAGCCGTTCCATCAACAGGAAAGGCCATCGTGGCGTATCGAACGCATCTGATCATCGGTTTATCTCTCATCTTGTCCACAGTAACGCTCTCTGGTTGCAGCGGCATCGGCTTCCCCGGCGTTTATCTGGTTAACATCGACCAGGGCAACATCGTTGATCAAGATATGGTCGATCAACTAAAGCCTGAGATGACACGTCGACAAGTTCGGTTCTTACTCGGAACACCCTTGGTAGAAGATACATTCAATAACGACCGATGGGATTACCTCCGGGTTGTAAGGCGCGGCAACGACACACTTTTGCGTCGCAAGCTCACCGTTGTTTTCGAGGATGATGTGCTGGTAGACGTCGTGGGCGACTTTGTCAGTGAAAATTGGCCAGAGCCCAACCCCGAGGTCTCCACGGAGGAGGACTCGCAAGAATCCACTGAGGAAGCGTCATCTGCACAAGAGTCCACTTAAGACGTAGTGCAACCTCCAGGGAAATGAGAGCAGGTGACTTTAACCCTTACGGCCTGCCCTCATCAGGACTCACCATGTCCGGCTTTTGCCTTTTCCGCCCTCGCCCGTCTGACCGCCTTTGGGTCAATTAGCAAGTCGCGATATATCTCCACACGCTCGCCGTCGGCAAGCTCATGGGTCGCGGCTACGGCTTTACCCCAGACCCCAAGCTTCATAGCTGAAGCCTCGGGTAACTCATCGAAAAACCGCCCGAGATCAGCTCGCTGGACTGCCTCCAGTACTGATGTCCCTATTGGCACAGACAGTCTCTCGATACGCTGTTTATCTGGCAGCGCATAGGCGACTTCAACGGTGATTTCTTCAGACATTAACTAAGACGCCTTTTCTTTTTTTAGTTGATTCGCTCGCCTTACCACTGCGTCGACCATGTCGTTAGCAACAGACTCGAAGAGGCGGCTGGCTGCCATCTTAAGTAGACCAGATCGCAATTGGAATGTCAGATCGAGTGATACACGACAGGCCTCATCGCTCAAGGCATCAAAGCGCCACTCACCCCCTAGCGATTCAAATGGGCCATCTTCAAGTGCAAGCGTAATCGACGTGTAAGGCGTATTGATATTTCTCGTTACAAAGGACTGCGTGACGCCTGCCTTGGAGAGATCGAGTCGTCCAACAACGACGTTTTCCCTCTTCTCAATAATGTGGGCACCGGAACAGCCTGGTAAGAATTCAGGATAGCTAGCGATATCAGCAACCAAATCGAACATAGTCTGAGCCGAATGTGGCAAAAGTGCTGTCTTACTTATGGTAGTTGCCAAGATGTTTCCGTCAATTCATTACGCGTAGTAGCGTAAGTATACCCAGTGCGAAGCACAAGACAGGAGCGAACCACCGTAGCAGGAAAAACCATCCGTAAAAGAGAAGAAACGGCTCACGATATTTCTCTCCTCTCAGGATCGGTCGCGGTACCCGCCACGCGGTAAAAAATGCGGTAATGCCCAACACCAAAGGAATCAGAATCGGCACCAACCAACCATCAATCGTCTGTCGAAGACTCGCCTCTGTAATTGCAAGCGAGGCCGCAGCGTAAAGCGCAAATGCAATCGCTCCCATAGCAATGGCGCGAGGCATTTCTAGCTCTCGAGCCAATATGGCAACCATAGGTTCAATCAAGGCAATCAGCGCCGCGAGGCTGGAAAGTAATATCGACGCCATGATCAACATACCGTAAAGCTCACCCGTTGGTAGATTCACAAAAGCGTAGGGCAGAGAGACCACGAGCAAAGCCAAGCCCTGTGTCATTTCGACACCGGCCGCCGCAGTTACCGACACAATGACAATGGCCGTCACTAGCATGATTGCGGTGTCGAGAATACCGACTGCAATTACCGAACGAATAAGAGGCAATCCCTGCGGCGAGCGACTGCCGAATACCAGACCTATTCCGACACCCGCCCCAAGCGATGAGAGCGCTGTAAGTGCCGCGGTTAAAGCGCCCTGCTGAGACAACTGTTCGGGGCGATATTTGAAAAGCCATTCATTAGCCGCAGAAAGGTCGCCAACATCCAATGCAAAACCCAGCGCTAGGTAAAGCATTCCCAAGATAAGCGGAACCAAGAACCAGCCCACGATCGCAAGCACCACTTGCGGACTGGGAAGTGCGGTGAAAACAATCACTGCAACCACCAACGCCAAAATTCTGAGGTGATCCGCTGTCTGGATCTCTGACAATGCGGTCACGATTTCACCTGCGCTAGCGGCAGCCCATGCGCCTTGATAAATCGCATATCCCGCCTCAATGCCAATCACTATCGGTATCAAGAGTAACGTTGCAACAAGGAACGCCAGTACCGCCTGTAATGCTCCAACCCATTGCCAACGCGTGTCGCGACTTGCTAGCGATGCCGCCCAGTGGATCGAGCCCATGGGTGATGCACGCCCCAAGCTACCGAGTGTCAATTCGGCAATGAGTAACGGCCCCACTACGATGGCAAGCACCAAACAGTAAACGATCAGAAAAGCACCGCCGCCCTGCTCTCCGATCATGTAGGGTAGGCGCAGGACATTTCCCATCCCAAGCGCAACGGCAAGCAGCGCTAAAATGAGGGTGGTTTGACCTCGCCACGGTTTCTGAACGTTGTTGTCCAAATCAATATCTCACTTACCATCTCCGCCAATATAAACATCAGACAGCCAAGTCTGCCATGCGTATAATACGAAGATGAGCAAAGGCAAAACAAAAAAACTTTCGGACAACACAATCGCGCAAAATAAACGTGCGCGGTTTGAATATCACCTACTCGACACGTTCGAGGCAGGCGTATCTCTCATGGGATGGGAGGTAAAAGCCCTGCGCGCTGGACGCATTCAGCTTACCGACTCTTTCGTGGTCATGACCAAAGGTGAAGCCTTTCTGCTCGGCGCGCAGATAACACCGCTAGATACCGTCTCAACGCACTACGTGGTTGAAAAAGCGCGATCCCGCAAATTGCTTTTACACGCTAAAGAATTGGCATCGATAAACCAGGCGATTACCCAGAAGGGTCAAACCTGTGTCTGCACCGCGCTTTATTGGAAAGGGCACTTGGTAAAAGCCAAAGTCGCGATTGCTCAGGGCAAAAAGCAGCACGACAAGCGTGACACGGAGAAGCAGCGCGACTGGCAACGCGATAAAGCGAGGATTGTGCGCGACAACGTCAAACAGTAAGCGGTCTTGACCTTGTTTCTAACTCAAGCCTGAGTATACGTTCCAGCACCCAAGGCATAGCGCGACTACCAGCGCCACGGGGCGATATGACCCACCGCCAAACCGCCGAAAGAGCGTGATGCCAGCTATGTCTCCCAATAGCGTGAGCGGGAAAGCTAGCACCAGCAGCAAAATTGGTGTCAGCGTAACCATACCGGCGATGGAAAACATGGCTAAACCCAAGGCGTTAGATGCATAGAAAAACGCCATCAAAAAAGCCCGGGCAGCGGCGGCCTCGGGAATAACCGCCATGGCGTAAACCACCACAGGCGGGCCGGGAATAGCGAAGGCGCCGTTCATGAGGCCTGAGGCAATACCGGTGCTAAAAGTGAGGCGCTTGGGAACACGTACTTTATTCGTGGGCTTCACAAGCGCGGTCACCAACGTCGCGGCTATTACAGACAGCCCGATCCAGAGCTGAAAATCTGCCTTTGACATACCACTCAACAAGTACACGCCTACGGCGGTACCACCGAGTGAACCCAAAATCATTGGTTTGAACTGGTCGACTGGAAACTTGCCCCACCACTCTTTGTAGCTGGTGGTGCTCACAGCAATGGTCAAACTCGCCGCCAAAACCACAGCCTCACTGGGTAGGAGCAACAGCGAGAACACAGGCACCGCAATCATCGCAAAACCAAATCCGGTAAAGGCGCGAAGCAAGGCAGCCGCCATGGCCGTGCCACCAACAGCGAGCAATTGCATCGGAGATAAAAGATCGAAGATGAGTTCCATCACGCGATTTTGCGTACGAGCCGTTAAAATAGAGGGGCAAGTGTAGATCAACCTCAGCGAAGGCTCACTCGTAATCAGCCTTTAAAAATAACAACACGTCGCAACCGGAAATGTCCGGACGATAATAAAAAAGGGCTATGAGCGAAGAGAGCCACTTTCCCAAGTACTTACTTCTCCGTGTGCTCCTTACTCCGAGCGCTTATTGCTCTGGGTGCTTGTCACCTCGATCGTCTCGCGGCCTGGATGGACGCTTTCGTCCTTGGTGTGGTGGACGGAAGAGATAAGGGGCCGCAGCGGCTCGCTCACTCGCGTCGAGTGACATCAAGACGTCCGCTGAGATCCCGTGGAGCTTTTCATGAAACTGGTTAGTCGCAATTCGCATGTTAGCTAGCGCCACAACAAGCTCCTCACGCGTTAGCGTCTCGGATTTAAGGAGCCTATGCAGCTCACGCTCTTGTCGCCGCAACGCACGTCGCTCTGAGAGAATATCGCTAACCTGTGGGCGAATAATGGGCCGAACTTTTTCTCTGATTTCAGGCGACACGTCTTTAAAAGCCCAGGCGAGCGGTAACTCACGCCCGCCGTCGGACCTGACCATGTGTCCAATAATGAGACCTGCGAGGAGTAAGTTGACGGCGATTGATGTGATTAGTAATCCCGTTAATGCTCTGTGACTCATAGCTACTGCTCCTCCCCAATCAACGCAAAGCTGAAGTGCTCCGCCTGACTCCAGTCCTCTACCGGCTCCAGGGCTACCGTTCCCGCACCTACACCGATAAGAAAAACAAAGCTCGCAGCAAAAACAGGTTTCCAGAAGGCCGCTGTAATCCATTCAGTCAAATCTTCAAGCTGGAGTTGTAGCCATTGAGCGCGCGTTATTCGCTGCGGATGGGCGACGATCTGCTGCGCGACAAGTTCCGGACTCAGACGCGGCTGCACCTCAAGGCTCTTTAGCGATGCATCCAAAGCTGCATGCACTTGCAAATGCGCTTGTAACTCGGGGCTCTTAACGATGGCCTGCTCAATGGCGGAGCACTCCTGCTCCGGCCATCGGGCCCTATCGGCGCCATAAGCCTCGATAATTTCGAAGGCTCGCTCATACAATTTTTTCTCGGGGCTCATTGCTGACTCTCCAGCTGTTTTTTTAGGTTACTGCGGGCTCGACAAAGAAGCGACTCCACGGCCCGAGTCGAGGCATTGATGACCGTCGCCACTTCACGGTTTGATAGGTTTTGGTAATAGGTCAGCACCAAGGCTGTCCGTTGCGGTTCGGCAAGTTGACGCAGGGCAGCATCCACAGATGAGATTCTAGCGTCTGATGCGCTTGACGCTTCTGATATGGCTGGGGCTTGTAACGGCAGCGAGACGATTTCAGACACCTCTCCAGACACCTCTCCAGACACCTGGCACACCGTATTTGCGGTGCCTTCTTGGCGCGCAACTATTTCATGTGACGCGATTGGGGTTTCACGTTTCTGACGCCTTAGGAGGTCAATGCAACGATTGTGCGCTACCCGATGTAGCCACGTCGTTAATCGTGCTTTTTCAGGCTTAAACTCGGCAGAACGCTGCCACAACACCAGCAGCGTGTCTTGAGCAATGTCTTGCGCCAACGATTCGTCAGCCAGAATGCGTCGTGCGTAAGTTTCAATGGCAGGGAGGTGGTGCTGCACCAACTCGGAAAAAGCGCGCGAGTCCCCCTGCGTTACCAGAGCAACCAATTGCGCTTCCTCACGTGCCTTCAAGGAATTCCCCGCTTAATCAGATACAGTTTTTTTACTGCTCTAATCGTGCTCGTCTTTAGGCTGCTTTTTGCCCTTGCCTTTGCCGCCATGGCGTCTCATCTTCTTGCCCGTCTCTTTCCGCGCTTTTCGTATCTCCTTCTTTGTTAACTGCCCGTCGCCATCGCTGTCAATGCGATTGAATGCTGCTTGTCGGCGCTCATCAGCAGTGACGACGCTGTTACCGTCAATATCTGCCTCATCAAATCGCGCTAAAACCTCTTCTGAGTGCTGGTTTATAGCCTCTGACACCTCGTCCCTGGAAATATTGCCATCACCATTTAAATCCATCCGCATTTCAGGCGCCTCACGCCCCTCAGGCATCCGAAACTCGCTAAGATTGATGGTGCCACTTTCGTCTGCATCAAGCTGCGACATCATCTTTGACATCCGCTTACCCTGACGATCGTCTGCGTGGTCAGCCAATACCACCTGAGGCAGCCCGAAAGCTGCAACCAGTAAAACTCCCAAAGAAAACACACTTTTCATAACTACTCCCTTCGCGCCGGTAGAGTGGCGTTTTGTTGTCTTGTTGATGATACGCACACCTCACGTAAAACCCGCCGCCTTTCGGAATGAGGTTATTTTTCGCAAATTGCGAATTTCATATTCCAGCTAATTTCGCAATTTGCAATTTGCAATTATGGCTTTGAGCCAAACAACTGTGTTAGCTCAGTCATTGTGACGACTTCTGGGTTGAGCCCATGAAAATGGGCTCTTTTTTCAAAAAAATGCAATTAAAGAAATGCGATATGTGAGGTAAGACTAATGATCTACGTCGTTTCTTGGTTCGAAAGCACTACGCCGCAGAGTCTTTTTTTCAACTCGCTTAGCCATGCCAAATACTTCGTTCAGCGCTTAAAGAAAAAGCGCAATTGTCGAAATGTTGTCCTCCAAGAGAATGAGTTGCGCGCAGCATAAATCGCAATTTGCAATTAAGGTTTTTAAAAAAGGCCAGTTGCGCAATTTAAAACTCATTGCCGCTTAGAGCTAAAGAACCTCAAAGGCTATCGTTAACCCGCTGATAGTCTCTTCTAGAACTTGGGTGCTGTAGGGCACTGCATCACCCACCCCCCAAACCGGTTTCGGAAACGATGCGTCATCCTCGTAACGCACAATATGGTGCACGTGTAACTGACGGACCATATTGCCAAGCGCGGCAATGTTGAGCTTGTGTGGTGAGAACAGCTGATCCAACGCTTTTGACAAGCGCATAGACTCGCCAAGCAGCAACTGCTGCTGCTCTTCCGTTAGCTCATGGATTTCAGACACGCCCTCCACCTTTGGGATCAGAATGACCCACGGGTAGCGACTGTCGTTCATGAGACGCACCTGACACAGGTGCCAGTCGGAAATGAGTACAGTGTCTTTTTCTAGCCGCGGGTCAAGCTGAAACGCGTAGGGGTCGTCCATGAGCAGTCCTTGTAACTTCCTCTTCCCGTTCTTTAATCTCTAATTTTCTTGGGGTGGCAACACGGAGATAGTGTCACCGACGGCAATCTCGCCCGACTCAACAATCTTGGCGCAGAGACCACCGTGACCGAGCATGGCAGCGACCCCGCCTTTACCGAGATTCTCCTCCATGCGCGCACAGGGGTGACACAGCTGCGTCGCCTCAAATACAGCTGAACCAATCTGAAACCTCTGACGTCGCAACGCGTTTAAGTTAACGCCTTTGACCACCAAGTTGCGCCGCAAAAGCCCGGGGTCAATGTCATCCCGCCCGAGGAAATGTGCTGCCTGTGCGATGAATTCCTCAGAGATGATAGACACCTGCCGTCCTGAGCCCGGTGTCTTACCCATGCGGTGATCGCCCTCAAGACCGAGTGTCGCAACAGCCTGCGTTGACGGCACTGAGTGCAGCGGTTCGCGACGTTTAGGCCTAACGCCAATCCACGTGAGTTCGCCCGGTGCAATATCGTGCGCATATCGATCGAGCGGGTTGGGTCGCTTTGTCATACAGTCTCCCTAGGTAGCAGCGCTAAGCCATTAATCCATTTAAGGCAAAGAATACGATAAGCGCGACAAAAAGGCCGACGAGTAAATCTTTCCGCCAAAGCGTTACGCCCGCCATTATCAGCAATGTCGAAAACTCGACCGGACCCGCCTCGAGCTGCCCGCCGGGGCCCGTGAGTGTCGTCACTACCAACGCAGCCATTACCGCCGGTCCCACGTGGTCCAAAATGCGAATAATACGATCAGGGAAGGTTACACCCGAGAGCAATACCACGAACGAGGCCCGCATCGCGTAGGCCCCAATGCCGGCAAGTACGATGCCCCAAAAGAGACTCACGCTTTTCTCCACTCAGCCAAGGTAGCCACTGACAGCGACGCTACTACACCGATGATCAAACCCACTTGGTTGTCGAGGTGGGCAAACCACAACGCCACCGCGGCGCTGATAACAGCTGTCACAACCTGTGCTCGGCGTCTAATGGCCATCAATAAAAGACCGAGAAACATGAGGGTTATAGCGATTTCGATGCCAATATCTTCAGGAATAACCGGGGCGAGCACGATGCCGAGCCCGGTAAACAGCATCCACATAGCCCAAAAGGTAAAACCCGCCGTTAGGTAATAGCGGCGGAAGTCGTCGTCATCACTAAGGTCGCGTATTTGCGTGAGGGCGAAGACCTGATCGATCAACACATACGGCCCCAACCACCGAAACCATCGCGGCTGAACCTGAAAGCGCGGCGCCAAAGTCACCGAGTAAAGAATATGTCGGGCCGTCACGATGAGCGTCGTTGTTATGGCTGCGGAAACGGCAGCGCCCTCACCCACCAAGGTAATCAAGGTCATTTGCGCAGAGCCGCCGAACATAATGAACGAACTCGACCACCCCAAAAGGTGGGGCACACCCGACTCCACGACCATGACCCCGAACAGCAGCGCAAACGGCAGTGCCGGCAAAAATAGCGGCAACATGTCGGCAAACGCTGCTCTGACAATGTGCGGGAGGTTTTTCATGCGCGGAGTGTACGTGAACTATTTCAGTGTGGCTCTAGGGGACGTGATGTATACTTCGCAAACGGGGGCGTTACGGATTCGACGACGGTAACGAAACCTGCGGTGCATGCCGTGATGACAGCCAATCACGTTAATCCAAAGCTGTTAACTAATAGTTGCCAACGACGACAACTACGCTCTAGCGGCTTAAACCCCGTTAGCGGTCTATCCCAAGATGCCAGTATCGCGGGTGTGACTGTCACTTAGAACTGGACCGCGGTGGCTTATGTCTCGGGAGACACCGTCAAACTTTACGAGACTCGCGGTCTACGTCCTGACCGTTGGGCTGTTGACCGTTAAATTAATTAACGGAAACTAAGCATGTAGAGCCAAAGGCAGAGTACTGGCGGACGCGGGTTCAACTCCCGCCGCCTCCACCAAATTAAAATCTCGTAGCGTCCAGCTACATCTCATAAACCCCGTATATCCGGGGTTTTTTTTATATCTCAATGATCCAAGTAAATCCAAGGCCATCTCGTGACATCTGGGGGCATCTGGGGGCATAATTGGGGGCATATCCAATTAAACTCCTGAAAATGCCCCCACATGTCACTGACCATCGTTGCTATTAATCACGCCAAGCCCAAGGAAAAGACTTACCGGCTCTATGACGAGAAGGGACTGTACCTTGAGGTGACCAAATCGGGTGGCAAACTCTGGCGATTAAAATATCGATTCGGTGGCAAAGAGAAACGGCTCGCCATCGGCACCTACCCCGAAATTTCACTAAAGGATGCGCGTGCTGCTCGCGATGCAGCGAGAACGCAACTCGCCGCAGGCACTGACCCCAGCGAATACAAAAAGCTTATGAAGACGGCGGCTCTCTCGGATAGCACCAATACCTTTGAAGCGATTGCTCGAGAGTGGCACAACGGACAGAGTCGTGTTTGGAGCCCCATTCACACAAAGAACGTGAGTGATCGATTATCCCGAAATGTTTTTCCTTACTTGGGCAGCAAAGCGATTAGCGGCATTACTGTCCCAGAGCTACTGCAAGTATTGAGGCGCATTGAAGCTCGGGGGGCCTTTGA
>CBFHHL010000038.1:0-21439 GCA_965655685.1 Luminiphilus sp. | reverse complement strand
CCACTTGTTTTTGAAAAGCGGTAGACAAGACTGTGCCGATTTGCCATTCACTGTTTGTAGACATAGTCATCCCCCAATGGTTCTTTGATTTACAGATGATGTGTCTGAAGTGATGAAATGGCAAGTACGGTCCCAGGGTCATAGGGAGGGCGAACACGGACTAGGATTGCCCTGCCATACGTATTTCAAGAACTACAGATTGGTAAAGAGCAGGGGGTTAGCAGTGAGAGTTAGGCCGGGTAGAAGAAAAGGCGAGATAAGGGCAGATAAGCGATACGAGATTGCTAACGTGTTTGGTAAAAAAGATTTGAGTCGCTCCGAGCAGGCGTAATTTGAGGCTGGGCTTTGGCAGTGTTTGTAAGTGGGTTCTTGCAACCGATGGTTTGAAAGTTTGAGCTGAGCGAATGGTTGCAATGCAATGCTGCCAGATAGCGGTCGGGAGTTCGTCGTCGAACTGGCAGTAAACGAGCTGGTAGTAAAAGAGCGCGGTGATAGAACCGTGAGCGGAGTGATACAGTAAAGAAGAGATTAAGTTTAGACATGCGATTTTTATGAAGTACGACTATGATCCCGTACCGCTTAACTATCCGGAGCCTTTGGGCAGCGAAGAACTCTGCTCGCGGGCAGTTGATCACTACGTTCGGCTGTCTACCCGTCGCACCGTTCGTGATTTTTCGGATGCGCCAATACCAAAAGCAGTGATTGAGGCCTGTATTCGCACTGCAGGTTCAGCGCCCTCAGGTGCCAATCATCAACCTTGGCATTTTGTGTGTGTGAGCGATCCTGACATTAAGCGTGAAATTCGTGTAGCGGCTGAAGCCGAAGAACGCGCTTTCTACGGGGGTAAGGCGGGCGAGCAGTGGCTGGACGATTTACAGGGTCTAGGGACTGACGCGCAGAAGCTATTCTTGGAAACAGCACCCTGGCTTATTGCTATTTTCGCAGAGCGCTATGGTTTTGATGAGTCTGGGGAGAAGCAAAAGAATTATTACGTCCCCGAGTCCGTTGGTATCGCTACAGGCTTACTGATCAATGCGTTTCATGAGCTGGGACTTGCGACGTTGACGCATACCCCCAGTCCAATGAAGTTTTTGAATAAAATTCTCGAGCGGCCCTCGAACGAGCGGCCCATGATTTTATTGGTGGTGGGGCACCCCGCAGCCGATGCAATGGTGCCCAGAGCCGCCACGATCAAGAAGCCCCTTGAAAAGATTGCCTCATTTTACGAATAGCATCTCTTTATGAAGACAGGGATCTTCTGTTTCCAACCTTCGTTACGCTTGCTGCAGTAGCTCACGCATCCACGGGATGTGTGCTCGTCCCATAAAAAGCTGGCCATCGATGATAAAAGTGGGGGCATCAAACAGGCCGGCTTCTTCCGCCATTGCCTGAATTTCGTCGAGGTCATCTTTTCTTGGCTCGTAAGCAGTCGACGCTTTCCGACAAATCAGATCAAGAAGGTGCGTATCGTCGAGGTTTTGATTTTCCAGCCAACAAGCCTCGAAGGCCTGCTTTACAAATTCGGTCCGGTTCCCGGTAATTTGATTAAGCCGTTTTAATGCCTTGGTGGAGTCTGTTGTCGCAGGCTCTTCTGGAATCTTGTAACCGCGGACTGACACATAGCAGAGTCTCAGTCGGTGCTCTGAATCTGCCCTTACGCGGTGATGGGTTTGAGTCACGGTTTCGTCTTCAACCTTTGTTGGGAGTGCGCGCGGACGACTCGCGAACGGCTGCCAGTCAATTGCAACCCCGAATTCCTCCGCCAGTGCAATAATAGGTTCGATCGCGAGGAAACATTCGAGCGATTTGAAGTCGATATACGCTTTGATCATCTCACCTCCCCAGTGACTAGCTCGTTTGCTACATCGGGTGCTGGACCCTTTTTTCCCGATAACATCCAGCGGATGTAGGGGAGATGCTCGCGGCCGAAGAAGACGTCTTCTCCAACGACGTAAGTGGGCACGCCGTACATACCTGCGTCGAAGCGATTTTCGAGAATTTGGTCATGCATGACTTTGCCCTCACTTGTGGCAAAGGACTCGAACTTAGCGCTATCAACGCCAGCAGTTTCTAAGCATTGTTTAACGACCTCAATATCCTCGATATCCAGGTCTCTGCGCCAAAACGGCGGATAAACAGCTTCTAGATAGGCCGGGATGTGATCTCTGAAGTAAAGGTTGGTGAATAAGATGCCTATATTCGCAAGGCTTGAGTCCCAGATTTTTTCAGTACCCTTGAGTACATAGCCCTGCTTTTCGGCGTATCGGCGTGCGTCCATATAGGCGTAGCGAATAGCGTTCCATATTTTTGGGCTTCTACCGCTGGACTCAACGACAGCGCCTTTCTCCTTGCGTGCTGACCCCAGATAACTGGGTATATCGAGCGTGTAGGGTCGCCAGTCAAAAGACAGCCCCAACGCTCGCTCTAGCGCAAGGGTAGGTTTCACGGAAATAAACGCGTAGGGGCTTTTGATGTCTAGATAGACAATCACCGGTGAGTCGCTTTTCAGAACATCCATATGTGCTTGCTTGTTGTTGATTCACTTCAGTTTGCATGGCCAGTCTCGTGATTTAAAGGATTAAGCAGGGTGGCGTGAAGAGTTCGTGAAACAGCGCTTGGGCCACTGCTTAGGCTCTCGAGGAGGCTTTGGTAATGACTACTCTACAGACGGTTGGGCTTGGCCTGTGCATTACAGGTGCAAAGACTATGCAAGCAGGAATATCCTGATAATCTGGATCGACAAGAATAGGAGGCCTCATCGTGAGCACCGCAGAATTAATCGATACAACCACTGACTACCCACGCCTATTTCAGCCATTAGATCTGGGTTTCACTACGATTAAGAATCGATCGATCATGGGCTCTATGCATACCGGTCTTGAGGAAATGCCGGATGGTTTCGAGCGCATGGCGGCCTTCTATGCTGAGCGGGCTGCTGGTGGTATCGGCATGATCATCACCGGTGGCATTTCGCCAAACGAAGAGGGTGGCGTTGCGGTTTACGATGAGAATGGCAATCCCGTTTTCTCCGCCTCCAAGCTAAATACGGAGCGCGAGGCAGACGGTCACCGTCAGGTAACGGACGCAGTCCATGCGGCAGATCCAGACGTCAAAATTGTTATGCAGATTCTCCACATGGGCCCTCTTGCTCATAACCCTAATTTAGTGGCGCCCTCCAAGGTTCGCTCGCGCATCAGCAAGCTGACTCCGAACGAGTTGGACGCTGAGGGCATTGAGAAGCAAATCGCAGATCACGCGAATTGTGCGCGTCTTGCTAAACAGGCGGGCTACGACGGCGTCGAAATCATTGGTTCCGCGGGCTACCTCCTTTCCACGTTCCTTGTCGAGAAAACGAATCAGCGAACCGACGAGTGGGGCGGTAGTTACGAGAACCGCATGCGCTTCCCGCTAGAAGTTGTGCGCCGTGTGCGCGCCGAAGTCGGAGATGATTTTATCGTCATTTTCCGCATCGCGGCGATGGACATGCTGCAAGGGGGAATGAGCTGGGACGAGATTGCGCTCTTAGCCAAGGAACTTGAAAAGGCCGGTGCGAGTATTATTTCCACGCACTTTGTTTGGCACGAAGCGAATGTGCCCACAATCGCGACCATGGTCCCTCGCGCTGCATTTACCCGTGTGACGGCGCGTGTCCGAAAGGAAGTGAGCATTCCCGTTATTACCTCCAATCGAATCAACATGCCTGAAGTGGCAGAGGAGGTGTTGGAGCGCGGTGACGCAGACCTCGTTTCAATGGCGCGTCCGATGTTGGCTGATAGCGAGTTTATGAACAAAGCGGCGACGGGTCGAAGAGACGAGATCAACACCTGTATTGCTTGTAATCAGGCGTGTTTGGACCACACCTTCAGTATGAAAACCACCTCTTGTCTCGTGAATCCGCGTGCCTGCCACGAGACCATGCTGAGTTACGAGCCAACGACAAACGCAAAATCGGTTGCGGTAATTGGTGCGGGTCCTGCGGGTCTTGCTTACTCCACGGTGGCAGCTGAGCGCGGTCACAGTGTTACCTTGTTTGACGCTGCGGATGAAATTGGTGGCCAATTCAATTTGGCCAAGCGTGTCCCAGGCAAAGAAGAGTTCCACGAGACGATTCGTTACTACAACAAAATGCTTGATAAGCTAAATGTTGATGTGAGACTCGGTAAGCGGGTTAGCGCTGCTGACTTGCGCGATCAGGGCTTCGATCACATCGTTATCGCTACTGGGATTACTCCGCGCGTGCCCAATATAAAAGGCATCGATCACCCCATGGTCGTCGGCTACATCGACGCCATAATGGGGCGCAAACCCATCGGCAGAAAGGTCGCAGTGGTCGGGGCAGGGGGTATTGGCTTCGATGTGACCGACCTTATTACTCACGAAGGGCCTTCGGCGGCACTCGATATCGACGTGTTTGCAAAGGAGTGGGGTATCGATTTCGAAAACCATCCAAGAGGCGGGGTTACCGGGGTTGAGCCGCAAGTTGCTCGGGCAGATCGAGAGGTCTATCTGATTCAGCGTAAGTCCACGCCCGTCGGTCGTGGACTGGGCAAGACAACGGGTTGGACGCATCGGACCACGTTGGGTCGTCGAGGTGTCAACATGATCAATGGCGCTGACTATCGGCTCATTGATGACGACGGCCTTCATCTGATGATTGAGAACAAGCCCGTCAGTTTGGATGTCGATACTGTCATCATTTGTGCCGGTCAGGAGCCGCTCCGTGCACTCTTCGATGAACTTGATGACGGAGACATGAGCGTTGAGCTGATTGGTGGTGCGTTTGAAGCCGCTGAGCTTGACGCCAAGGCGGCGATTAACCAGGCCAGTTGGTCAGCGGCGAAGCTCTGAGTTGAATTTTTTTCTAGGCTGGAAACGGGGTCTCTGGATCGCCGTCTCTCCACTGTGAATATTTTTTCATCACGCGACTAAAAAGTTCACTGGTGACTAGCTCCTCTAACCATCGTGCAACGTTTGGGTAGGGGTGGCGGGCCCACCATTTGAGATCGACATTGGCGAACTGTCTGATGAACGGAAAAATCGCGATGTCGGTTACGCTAAGCGCAGGGCCGTTTAAAAACGTTGACCCTATCAGTCTCGATTCTAAGGTGGCTAGAAATGTTTCAGCTTTTCCTCGGTACCAGACCTCCTCGTGCTCTGGGAATCGAACCGCATACTTATAGCGATCGAGCCAGTGCTTGAATTCATCATCACAAGTTGAAATAAGGGGGTCATCAAGACCCAAGCCGTCTAGCCAGTTTTCGGGGTCATTTCGAGCGAGCGCCCATCGCATGACATCAAGACTCTCTTCGATGACTGTGTCGTCGATATCGATCAACACGGGAACGGTACCCTTGGGCGATACCTCGAGCATAGCCGCAGGCTTATCCTTGAGAATCACTTCGCGCAACCCAACATCGATGCCGGCACAAGCAATAGCCATGCGGGCGCGCATTGCGTAAGGGCATCGCCGAAAGGAATAGAGAATGGGTGTGTCTGACATCCCCGCAGTGTACGGATGCTCGCTCGCTGAACCAAATCGAATGACATGTATTCAGTCAAATGATGCACATGAGTCGCATCATTACTGTGCTTAGTGCATTATTTCGACCCTACTTTGGAGGCAGCATGTCACGATCAAAAGCAAAGTCATCAACCTTTCATCCCCCAGTTCGCACCCTAATGGGGCCCGGGCCGTCTGATGTTTCACCTAGGGTTCTCGCAGCGTCGGCACGTCCAACCATCGGTCACTTGGATCCGCTGTTTGTGGCGTTAATGGATGATGTAAAGGCGCTACTGCAATACGCTTTTCAAACCGAGAATGAACTGACAATTCCGCTTTCAGCGCCAGGCTCGGCTGGTATGGAGGCTGCCTTTGTCAATCTGGTGGAGTGTGGTGATAAGGTAATCGTCTGCCAGAACGGCGTGTTTGGCGGGCGTATGAAAGAGAATGTCGAACGCTGTGGGGCGACCGCGGTCATGGTCTCGGACCGTTGGGGCGACCCGGTTGATCCCGAGAAGCTCGAGGCTGCGATTAAACAGCATCCCGATGCAAAGGTCGTTGCATTTGTTCACGCAGAGACCTCTACGGGTGTCAGAAGTGACGCTGAGAAGCTCTGCCGACTGGCTAAATCAGCAGGCATGCTGGTGATTATGGATGCCGTAACCTCGCTCGCCGGTATCGATCTGCAGACAGATGCTTGGGGTGCCGACGTGGTTTATTCGGGTACTCAGAAATGCCTTTCTGGCCTGCCCGGAATCTCGCCGATTACTTTTTCTAGCGACGCCGTTGCCGCGATTCAGGCAAGGAAGCACAAGGTTCAGAGCTGGTTCTTGGATATGAACCTCATCATGGGTTACTGGGGTGAAGGGGCGAAGCGCTCCTATCACCATACGGCGCCGGTGAACGCCGTGTATGCCATTCACGAGGCACTATTGATGCTTGAGGAGGAAGGGCTTGAAGCAAGTTTCGCTCGGCATAAAGCGAACCACCTTAAGCTCGCTGCGGGCCTCTCTAAGCTGGGTCTTGAAATGGCAGTCGCTGAAGAATGGCGCTTGCCTCAGCTCAATTCGGTGCTTATTCCAGACGGATTGGACGACGCCAAGATTAGAGGGCGACTCTTAAACGAGTTCGATCTCGAAGTCGGTGCCGGTCTTGGTGAGCTTGCAGGAAAGCAATGGCGCATTGGTCTGATGGGTACAAGCAGTAACGACGTCAATATCAATCGGTGTTTGACAGCGTTCGAAGCAGTGCTCGCTTGACCTAACAACCCCATAGCGAGGGGCGCTTCTTTGACGGGAGATGCTTGTAAAGCGGATAGGCGTCCCTTTTACGGCAATCGCTTGCAACGCAGCCAGTCGTTTAAAGAGAATTACCGAGGTTTGAAAGCAGCCTCTGTTTCGTTCATTAGCTGATCTATCAAATCGCTCGCTGGAAGTTCGCGCACGTTATCGATGCCGACTCCTGCCCAATACGCCCCATAGCCTGATCCACCTTGCTCCACCGCGAGCGCGTTTAATTGCTTAGAAAGATCGTAGGCGATGGGATAGGGGGGAATATCTTGGGTCCTCGCGGTATCCCCAACAGTAGTCATTTTATTGCTGATACCTCGTGCTGCGCGCCCGGAGATTGCGCGCGTCACCACGGTGTCCGACCCTCGTGCCTTTCGTATTTGATCCCGATAGTCCTCATTTGCACTCGACTCGGGACACAGTAAAAAGGCGGAACCTAGTTGCACTGCATCGGCACCTGCTTCGAGCGCATGAGCAACATCGACCCCCGTCATTATCCCACCGGCGGCCACGATCGGAAGTGACGTCAGTAGCTTAAGTCGCTCTACTAACTCGATTGTGGTTAGGGCGCGGTTCGAAAAGTCGTAATCAGACAAGGGGTCAAAGGTCCCCCGATGCCCTCCCGCTTCAATGCCTTGTGCAATAAAACCATCGATACCGGCGCTCAATGCAAGCTCGGCATCTTCAACATGGGTGATGCTAACAAGCACTGGGATTTCCAATTGCTTGAGCGCACTCAAAGTCTCGGGGTTGGGTAATCCAAAGTGAAAGCTAATAAGGTTAGGGCGATACTCTCTTGCGAAGTCGACGAGTTGGCCGTCATCTTTCGCGCTGGTATAGGGGTTCTTCAGTGAATTTGGCAGAGTGGCTTTGAGCGCTGCAAATTCGGATGAGAAACGCGCTAACCATGCCGCCTCTAGCGTTGGATTTCGCTCTGGCTCGTCGTGACAGAAGAAATTAAGGTGTAAAGGGCCGCTGCTTAGTGCCCGAAACGCGCTGACTTGAGCAGCAGCACTCTCCCAGTTTGAAGCACCCAAGCCCAGCGCCCCTAAACCACCTGCGTTACTAACGGCAGCGGCGAGCTCGGGCGTTGATACGCCGGCCATGGGCGCTTGAAAAATAGGCGCCCGAAGATATAGATCTCGGAGAAACAATTATTCGGCGTGTCCTTTGCGGTTAGTTGACTTGCCGATCTAAGCCTTCCCAGAAGGGTCTACGAAGCTCTGTTTTAAGGACTTTGCCAGCCCCAGAAAGCGGCATCGGCTCGTCCCTAAAGGTAAATCCTTTTGGAATCTTGTAGCCCGCAATACTCGCGCGACAGTGGGCGACTAGCTCATCTTCGCTGGCAGTGGCTCCCGCGTGAAGTATCACAATCGCATGGACGGCTTCGCCCCACTCTTCGTGCGGGATGCCAATGACCGAGACGTCTTGCACGGCGTCGTGGCTTATCAGAGCGTTCTCAACTTCAGTGGTAAAGACGTTCTCACCACCCGTTACCACCATGTCCTTGAGTCGGTCGACAATGTAGAGATAGCCGTTTTCGTCAAAGAGCCCTGCGTCTCCGGTGTAAACCCAGCCATCTTTCAAGGCTTTCTCGGTTTCCGCCGGCTTGTTCCAATAACCCATCATAGTGTGGGGGCCGCGGACAACCACTTCGCCAGACTCACCCACAGGACAATCATTGCCGTCGTCACTCACCACGCGGACATCGTTGATCGGCGTGGGCCGGCCGGCTGACTTTAGTATCTGACCGCCAGCGCGATGGTCCTCTGGTGAGAGCATGGTGGCGACAGGTGCCAGCTCGGTTTGGCCGTAAGCTTGGACAAGACCGATGTGGGGCCATAGTTCCATGCAGCGCTCAAGTGTTGCAGCAGGCATTGGTGAGGCTCCGTATAGGATCTTTTCCATACTGGACATATCAGCGGTTGCTGCGTTGGGATGATCTAACAGCATCTTGATCATTGCTGGTACCAGCAAGGCATGGGTGACTCTCTCAGTCGCAATGATTTCGTAGACGCCGGTGGGGTCGAAGCTCTGCATAATAACGTTGCTAGCGGCAGACAAGGTTGCAGCCATGCCGCCCGCGTAGTCCGCCATGTGGAACATGGGTGCGACATGAAGATAGCGCGATAAGCGACCCATACCGAACATGGGTAGCGACCCCATGCCGCTGGCCCATATGGCCCCATGCGATTGCATGACGCCTTTAGGGAAGCCAGTGGTACCGCCCGTGTAAAAGATCCCTGCCATATCGTCGCCGCCACGCATCGATGGTGCTGACAGGCCGTTGTTCAGAAGCAGCGTCTCCAGATTGAGCGCCCAGTCAGGGCAGCTTCCCTCGCCGATGAAAATGCAGTGTTCTAAACCTGCAATCTTTCCTCGTAATTCATCGACTTGTGCTGTGAAGGCATCATCAAAGAGCACTGCCCGGGTCCCTGAATCAGAAATGGCATATTCATTCTCGGGCACTGCCCAACGCGTATTCAGTGGCACCACGCAAAATCCAGCCCAAGGGATGGCAAACAGTGCTTCATAATAGTTGGCGCAATTGAGGCTCAGAATGCCCACGCGATCGCCCTCAGACAGGCCAAGGTTTTGTAAAGCGCCAGCGAGAGAGCCGACTCGGCTTTGAGTCTCATTCCAGGACTTTTCTATACCTTTGTAGCTGGTTGCGACGTTCTCACCGTTGAGACGAGCCGCGCGTTCGATAAGTGACTGAAGTGCAATCATGACGGAGATACCTGTGTTATCGCGGTTTTATTATTTAAGTGCTTAAACTATGCATTGCAATGATCGGCGTCAATCGCCGCCTACTGATAGCTAGCGGAATAGGTAGCTGCAACGAAATTTGAGAAAGGAGCGCACTCTTATTTCCACGCAAACGGCGGTTGGTCGTAGTGATAAACGCGAGTGTTTTTACCCATCAGCACGACTTCACGAAATTGGTAGAGCACCGCGGCGGTTGGCGCAAAGATTTGATCTAATGCCAAGGTGAGTGACAGAACTTCAGTGCCCTCACTGTCGTTTTTATGGATGTGAGCAAGGTTGTCTTTCGCAAGGTCAGAAAAAGGTGCCGTGTGTATTGAAGCAACTTCGCTGGGGTTGGGAGATAGTCCCAGCGTGTCGCGGTCAGCCCAAACCACAACCGGTGTAATTCGATACCCGGAGCGCGTGCTGTAGTCGTCTAGTAAACCCAAAACTGACGTTTTAGGGAGTTCGAGATTTACCTCCTCCCGGAGCTCTCGCAAGGCTGCGTCCTCAGCGCTTTCGCCTTTGTCTATACGACCACCAGGCAGAGCCCATTGGCCACTATGGGCGCGGAGTGAATTCGCTCGTCGAGTAAGCAGAACCGAAGCTTCGTCAACGTCTGAGGTTATTACTACCGCGACTGCTGCAGCGCGCAAGTCCTTAAGTGGTTGGGCAGTTCTCTCAAAATTGTTCAGTCGCGCTCGAGCTAGATCACGCAAAACGGTGTCGTAGTGGTAGGAGCCTGTAGGACGATTCAAGGTTCAACTCACAATGTTATCGCGACTGCTCTTATGAGCGAAGAGAGTAAATGGATAGCTCGTCAGCAGTTGCAGGAAATCAGTAACTATCCACTGCAGTGAGCATGCGCGTCGAGAGCCTTTGCTCTGCTTCGGTGTGCTCAGGGAAACGCACCGCATATTTATAGCGATCAAGCCAATATTTAAACTCATCGTCGCACCTGCGAATCAATGGATCTGTGAGTCCCGCATCTCGAAGCCAGTTATCGGGGTCTTTATGGCTCAGAGCCCATGCCATCACGTCGAGGCTTTCGTCGATGACGATGCCATCCGTGCGCGCATGGCATAGGGGCAACGTCTGAAGGAGTAAAGGATGGGTGATCGAGACATACGGAGAGTATAAGAGCGGAGCTGGGATCATCAAAATCGAATGGGCCATATTCAGTCAAATGATGCACATCGGTCGCATCATTAATGTCCTTGGTGCATTATGCGTGGCCACCTTGGGGAGATCAGCATGTCAGCTAAGCAGTCAACGTCATCCACCTTCTATCCGCCTGTGCGCACCCTCATGGGACCCGGGCCGTCTGACGTGTCGCCACGTGTTCTGGCAGCCTCAGCTCGCTCGATCATAGGCCATCTTGACCCCTTATTTGTGGGGCTCATGGCTCATGGACGATGTGAAGCGACAGCTGCAATACGCTTTTCAAACTGATAATGAACTGACGATACCGCTGTCGGCACCCGGCTCTGCCGGTATGGAAGCCGCCTTCATCAATCTGGTGGAGTGTGGCGATAAAGTGATTGTCTGCCAGAGCGGCGTGTTTGGTGGTCGGATGAAAGAGAACGTTGAACGCTGTGGTGCAACTCCCATCATGGTGATGGATCGTTGGGGTGATCCCGTTGATCCGGAGAAGTTAGAGGCGGCTATCAAGGCACATCCAGACGCCAAAGTGGTGGCTTTTGTACATGCCGAGACGTCGACAGGGGTGAGAAACGATGCGCAGACCCCGTGTCATCTTGCCAAGTCTGTGGGAATGTTAGTGATTATGGATGCGGTGACCTCGTTAGCAGGCATCGAGTTAAAGGCAGATGACTGGGGTGCAGACGTGGTGTATTCCGGAACGCAAAAGTGTCTGTCGGGCCTCACAGGCATCTCGCCGATCACCTTTAGCAATGGTGCCGTAGCGGCAATAAAAGCGCGTAAACACAAAGTTCAGAGCTGGTTTCTGGATATGAATCTAATCACGGGTTACTGGGGGGAGGGCACCAAGCGTTCCTATCATCACACCGCCCCTGTTAATGCGGTTTATGCGCTTCATGAGGCACTGCTCATGCTCGAGGAAGAGGGCTTGGAATTGAGCTTTGCGCGTCACAAAGCAAATCACCTCTCTTTGGCTAACGGGTTGTCACAGCTGGGGCTGGAGCTTGCGGTGGCGGAGGCATGGCGTTTACCCCAGCTGAATTCTGTCTTGATACCAGAGGGTGTCGATGATGCCGAGGTGCGTAGTCGCCTTCTGAACGAATTTGATCTCGAAGTGGGCGCTGGACTCGGAGAACTCGCTGGGAAGCAGTGGCGCATTGGTTTAATGGGAACAAGTAGCAGCGCAGTGAACATCAATCGATGCCTGACTGGGTTCACGAAGGTCTTGGGTTAGCGCTTTTGGGTGCGGCATAGATTGGCGTTAACAAATTCAGGTAAGGGTCTTCCCGGCGCAGTTTGATGTCGGTTATTTGCCGGCTCACACGGTTCGGCGAAATTTGAGAAATAGTAACAAAGATTCCCTCAGTCTCTGCTGTTTCTGGCAGCGCATCAGCTTTACCATTGCATCGGGGACCCGGCAGAGCGATTGCATAGAAGCAATTATAGGAATTATAGAGATCGGCCCTCTCTCACCAAAAACAGGAGCACTACATGAAACAGAATTTGTTATACCCGGCTGTCGTTCTTGCGCTTGCGAGCACACCAGCTATGGGTCAAAGCGACACAAGTACTGATGCGATCGAAGAGGTCGTTATTACGGGAAGCTTGATTCAAAATCCTAACCTGACGCGGTCAGCGCCCGTTTTTGTGGTCAGTAATGAGGAGATGGATCAGCAAGCCATAATGAGTGTCGAAGAGATTCTCCGAGAAGTGCCGGGCGCGGTTCCAGACATTGGAGCCAATCTTAACAACGGTAATGGCGGTTTTTCTTACGTCAACTTGAGGGGTGCTGGGTCAAACCGAAATATCGTGTTGATCGATGGACAGCGCTACGCTCCTTCTGAGCTAGCAGGCCGCTTCGACCTCAACAACATCCCCATTGCTATGGTCGATAGAATAGATGTTTTGACGGGTGGTGCGAGTACGACTTACGGTGCTGACGCGTTGGCTGGTGTCGTTAACGTCATTACGAAGAAAGACTTCACTGGAATGGAGATTTCCGCTGACTGGGGCCAAACTGCCGAGTCAGATGGTGATGAAAAGTCGTTCGCCGTAACATTAGGCTCTGATTTGGCTGACGGCCGCGGTAATGCGACATTAAGCCTGGGCTATCGTGACGTTGAACCCGTGTATCAAGGCAACCGCCGTTTTGCTGAGGATGTGATTTTTTATTTTAATGGCGTGCGCGGTGGTTCCGGTCTTGGCCCGTTCAATACGCGAATAGGTAATGTTAATCCAGCCGGTGGCGATAACACTAACTTATCGCTCGGAGGTGTTCAGCCGGATGGAACATTTGGCGCCGCCTATACGCCGTTTAACTATGGACCTGATAACGTTTATCAGGTGCCGTTGAAGACATATAATATGTACTCAACGTTTAACTTTGAGATAAACGAAAACGTCGAGGCCTACGCCACGGCATTATATAACGAGAATACAGTTACGACTCTGATTGCACCATCTGGGGCTTTCGGCGATTCTGTGACCATCGCACTGAACCACCCGTTCTTGTCGGACGCACAAAGAAATGCTATCTGCGCCTTTGATACTGATCCTACCGAGGGTGTTTACACGCCCCGTTTTACGGCGGACCAGTGTGCGGCAGCAGGGAGTGCGACGGGCCCAACTGATCCAGGCTACCAAACGTTTGATAGCCAATTGCGCCGGCGCAATGTGGAGGGCGGACCTAGGGTTAGCGATTTTGTTGCGCGCTACTTTAACTACTCTTTTGGATTGCGTGGCGACATCAACGATACAACGTCGTTTGATGTTATGGGTTCGTACGGTAAGAGCGATCAAACTCAGACACAGCAGGGTTATTGGATGAAATCGCGCTTCCGCCAGAGTTTGTTGTCAGGACCTGATGGCTGTAACGACCCTTCCGGCGGATGTGTGCCTGTTGACTTCTTTGGGCCGACTGGTTCGATTACTCCAGAAATGAACGCTTACTTGGCGGGTGGCGAAAGTAATATCAGCACTATTTTTGATATGTCACAGATTAAAGGAAGTGTCTCAGGCGAGACTCCGTTCAAGCTTCCAATGGCAGACGACATGGTCAACTACGCTGTTGGTGCTGAGTACCGGGATTATGCGGGCGCACAAAATTCTGATTTACTCTCGCGAACCGGTGATTTAGGTGGTGCCGGAGCTGCTGATCCCAATATCTCCGGCGGTTACAACGTCACTGAACTTGTTGTAGAGCTGGCAGTGCCGGTTATTCAGGGTGCTCCGATGGCCGAGGAAGTCATTGCCGAGGTCGGCTACCGTTACTCTGACTACAATATCGATACAGACGGTGATCCGTCCTTTTCTACAGATACCTACAAGCTGGGTATGAGCTGGACACCTATCGAGGACATTCGATTCAGAGCCACTTATGCTCGAGCTGTACGTGCGCCCAACGTATCGGAGTTGTTCTCTCCCGTAATCACGGGGTTAGGTAATTTGTCCGTGGATCCGTGTGCATCTGTAGGGGATGACGGTACTAATAGTGGCTTCGTTCCAACCGGTGCGCTCGCCGATGTCTGTGTAGCCCAGGGGGCGCCACGTGCGACACTTGGATTTATCCCGCAGCCTGCTGCTGGGCAAGTCAACGTCACCGAGGGCGGCAACCCGAATGTGCAGCCAGAGGAATCAGACAGTTACACCATTGGTTTTGTTGCTCAGCCGTCAGCTATTCCAGGTTTAACCATTAGTGTTGATTATTATGACATCGAGATTGACGGCGCCATCGGTACTCCAACGGAGAGCGATGTTATTGCGCTATGCTTCGACAACCCCAGCGTATCAAATGCCGCTTGTCAGGGCATTGGTCGGTCGCCGATCGACGGTGGCCTGTCGGGCGATAACGCCGTTGTAACCGGGTTGCCGCTTGCTTTAGCTAACACGGCGTTGGGGGCGACTAATGGCGTAGACTTTGGTGTAGTTTATAGCCAGGACATTGCTGGATTCATGTGGAACACCTCTCTCAACGGGAACATCACTGATTCCAAAACCTACCAGGCTGTGAAGGGCGTTTCTTTAAATCGAGAGTGTGTTGGGTACTACAGTACAAACTGTACTCAAATCCAGCCGGAGATGGCTTTCAACTGGAGGAACACTGTCTCTTGGGATGATTTTGATGTTTCTCTAAACTGGCGCTTCATAAGTGGAGCCGACTACGAGGGCTTTGTACTCGGTGATGACGTTGCCTTCTCGGGAGTGTTGCCAGACGCAAGGGACGCTGCTGACCTCGGGCAGCAAAACTTCAACAACACGCCGGATTACAGCTTATTCGACTTGTCGGCTCGTTATCAGCTCAATGAAAATGTAAGGATTATGGCGGTGATTTCCAATCTTACTGACAGAGACCCTCCACTGACAGGTGCGTTTATTGGTCAAACAGGGCCCAATAGTGGCAACACGTACCCCTCGACTTACGATAGCATTGGTCGAAGATTCAATCTTTCGATTAGGGCAACGTTTTAACGGAAGTGCTGGATTTGATAAAGGCGGGCGAAAGCCCGCTTTTTTTTTACTTAAGCCAAGCTATAAAAGTTCTTGTGTAAAAATAGGTCCGTGTAGACGGCCAGACTCAATTACACGACATTCGTTAAGCTCAGGAGTTTATCGCAGCTTCTTAACTAGGACTTTTTTCCCTGTCGAAAGAACGGTCATTTCCCAGCCACCAGACCAATTCTGACTTAAACTTACTCGGCTGTCGGTTCCACGGTGCCTGTATTTGGCTGACGCTCTTTGACGCCAAATCTCGCCATTGTCTAATCTGAAAATAGTTTTTCCTGTCCAGCCCGAGAAATCACTGATTATTGTGGCCTCAAACCTTTTATCTCTTGCTCTCTGTTCTTCTGCTATTCTGTTGGTAGCAAGTCTTTCAGCAACTCGCAGCGCTATCTCATTTTCAATGGTGTGGTTTTCAGGAGCTGGCATGTGCGAATTATTTCGGCTGCTTTGTCCAGATTCATCATGCTTTTGAGTATACCTCGCACTCAGCCAATAATTCAGGAATTGACGTTCATCGTCGCTTAGTTTGCTTACACCTGATCGTGATAACTCCTCTGCGCTCATTTGATGTTCAATATAATCCGAGCCCTCCGTAGCCGACACATAAAGTGTCACAGTGGCGCCAGAAATGGCTACGATCGATGTTAGTAGCGTTGCCAGTGCTACACGGGGCGGCCGCTTCTTTTCGCATGCTTTGCTGAACTCCGGACTCATCTGTGTGGTCTCCTAATTTTGGATTGCTGATGTCGTCTTTAACCTAGATATGTCATTAGAAAATGTTTCTAAGAACCCTAACGCCAGATTTGTATATCCACTATGCCCTAGCTAAAGTCGAAATAAAATCCGACGTCTGGACAAGACGTTATCCCTCAAGTGGGCGTTAAAATATTCTCGCATTATGGATGGATCTTGGGTTCGGTGCCTCGATAATGGTGTTCTGATTGCATGGAAGGCGCAGCTCGTCGCCGGCTGAACGCCCGAGTGTCTCGCGAGGGCTGGGGTAGTCCGATGAGGTCCATCACAAACGAAGAGAAGTGGTGGGCCCAGTAGGGTGAGGCCGGGGTTTCGGCGAGTGCAGCTCCTCGCCGGCTGAACGCCCGAGTGTCTCGCGAGGGCTGGAATAGTCCGGTGAGGATCAACACGAACGACGTGAAGTGGTGGGCCCAGTAGGACTTGAACCTACGACCAATCGATTATGAGTCGACTGCTCTAACCAACTGAGCTATGGGCCCCAAGGGCGCCGAGTGTATCACGGTGAAAACTGAAAAAGTTGGCGCAACAAGCCTTTCTTAAACAGCATTTTTTGTTTTATATCTCTCTTACACTGTCGCGCTCTACAATGGTATTTTCCGCACCATTCTCTCGAAGCTGATAACACAGGTAATAATGAAACGTTTAGGGAAAGGTTTTTCGGTCTTAATTATTCTGAGTCTTGGATTCGTTTCGTCATGTGCGGTCAGCGAGTTCGATCTCGAGCGCGAGGTTTACGAGCGACAGATTAAGCAAGTGCGCTTGGGTATGTCATTTGACGAGTTCCAAAACCTTTTTCCACAACGTATTTCCCGCGGTGCAAACAAGGGTGACTTTGGAACTTTGGCGGTTTATGAGGTGGCGTACGCATATTACTCATTCGCAGCCACCGGTGTAGAGCGGCGCAATACGTTTACTGGCACCGAGCGGGTCGTTACCTGGTTTTTCTTCTTGAACGATCGCCTTGTAAAAACAGGCGAGGTTGACGCATGGCCGACTGACGCAGAGATTCGAGCTGCTCGTTAAAACGGTTGGTCTCAGCGGCAGCTCCTACCGAAGTCAGTCTTATCCCTTTCGCGCCGCCATCCACGCTGATGCGGCTCTTTGTTGAGCCATCGTTGCCGCAAAAACAGTGAGCTTAGGATCTGTGGTCCCCGTTCTGCCGATATTCGCTATCTGCTCATAAAACCAAAACTGGGTCGCGAAAGAGTTGATGGTCCGCACGGCGTTGAATCGAGTCAGCCACATAAGCCAACTGGGAAGAAGCGACAGGTTGTCCTCGTAGCGAGCAAGCTCCTCTTCCCCGTTCAGTAATTGATTTGGGCCGTCTGCGTCGACACATAAAGGGCGCCCTAAGCCAATCATATCGGCGCCCCCCGTTTCCAGCACATGATTCATGACCTCTTTGCGACGAAGGCCACCGGTCACCATGATGGGTATAGAGAGCTGATCACGCATAGCTTTAGCGAAATCGACAAAGTAGGCCTCACGTGCAAGCGTGCTACGGGCTAGCGATTGCTCCTCGATAGGCTCGACACCGTCGAGGTTTAATAGTCTTGGCTGTTCGTAAGTGCCACCAGAAATTTCGAGAAGATCGACTCCAGCCTCTGCTAGCCACTTGGCTACCGTTAACGAGTCATCAAAATCAAAACCGCCTTTTTGAAAATCTGCACTGTTCAGTTTTACTGAAATGGGGAAGTCAGCGCCGAGGGCTTCACGTGCTTTGGTGACGATGGAAATGAGTGCCCGCGCACGATTTTCCAGTGAGCCACCCCACTCATCATCGCGGTGGTTCGTTAGCGGGCTCAAGAATTGAGAGAGCAAGTAGCCGTGCGCAGCGTGAAATTGCACGCCCGTGAAGCCCGCCTCTTTGCAGGTGACTGCACAAGCCACAAAACGCTCTATAACCGACTCAATCTCTTCTGCGGTTAAGGCAACAGGTTCACCGAACTGGCTTTGGGGTAAACGCAGGCGAACGGCGGAGGGTGCCTTTGGCGCTGGGTTGACGATTTTTTGTGTTTGCCGTCCTGCATGGCTAATCTGTGCCCACAGGTGATTGCCGTTACGAGTGCCCGCCGCAGCCATCCTTGCGAGCGCCGCGAACGCATCGTCAGAGAGCTTGCCGTCGACGATGACGTTGCCAGGGCGCTCAAGGTGGTCGCCATCGACTTGAATATTCCCTGAGAGCAGGATGCCGGAGCCACCGTCGCTCCAGATGCCGTAGAGCCGCTCGAGCTCTTCTGAAGCAGTTCCGTCGGGATGCGCGAGACCTTCGGTCATAGCGGCTTTGCACATACGGTTAGGCACCACCGCACCACAGGGTAGTGTTAAAGGTTGCTCTAGCATTGGGATCTCCGGTTGCTTCTTATTAGGGCTGTTAATAGGGCTGTTATTAGGGCCGGTGTTTTATGGGCATTGTTTTTAAGACCTGTTTGTAGCGGGTCATTATTTTACGGCCCCCACTTTTCGGACTTTACTCCTCAGGTTCGAGTGTCACGTGGCAGCGTTGATCCTGCAGTAACTCAGCCGACGCTAAATCATAAACGAAATTCTGTCGGTATTTATCCATGAACTCATTATCTTGAGTTCTAAGGCGCTTACGTTGGAGGGCGCTTAGATATCGGCGTACATCATCTTGAGATTTTAATATGAGTGGCGGCACCTCGGCGGTGTTGCCGTCGGGCGTTTTAGCCACCATGGTGAAGTAGCAGGTATTGGTGTGTTTGCTAATACCCGCTTGTAGGTTCTCCGCAACGACCTTGATACCTACAACGAGCGACTTTCTGCCCACATAGTTGACCGACCCCATGAGCTTGATGACTTCGCCCACTTCGACTGGCTGTAAGAACTCCACATTATCGACCGACACCGTAACGCAGTAGTTCCCAGCGTGTTTACTGGCGCAAACGTACGCTACTTTGTCCATCAGCGACATGAGCGTCCCTCCGTGAACTTTTCCGCCAAAGTTGGCATAGCTGGGTACCATCAGTTCGATAATGGTGCTTTGCGAGTAAGCGACTGTATGTCCTTCCACGATGGAGTCCTTGCGAGGGCTGAGCTGTTTTTACCGGCCTAGCTGAGCTCTGGATCAGCGCTCGTCCTCGCTGGGTTTTAGGCCATAGGGTTCGGCCAGCTTCCACACGTGAGGGGGGATCATAGTTCGGAGTCGTTTTGGCGCTGCGCGCCGTAAGTGAAGTATCGATTCGGCCGCCTTCATCTCTAGACGTGTGCGCGCAAACTCTAGCCCCTTAGGCCCCGTTAGCGGCATGATTTTACCCACTATGGGACGTAGCCACTGCGGCATACGCCGTAGTGGCAGACCCCCCGTTGCTCGGCGCGTATTTTCGATAAAACCCTTTACGGCTGTCTGCCGCTTACCCGAGGTGGAGGGGGCTTTAAGCGTCAGCTCGGAGCGAATTGAATCGAGAACTTTTTGTCCCTTTTGGTTACGAACGAGTAACCACTGATCCCCGCGACCACCCATGTATCCTACAGTGATGTCAGAGAGGGTATTCACGTAGTCAACGCAGGTTCGACAGGTCAGAGGGAAAAAATCGTCGGGTAGATCAGCAATCGGTAGCTGAAGAAAGGGGATCCGACGCTTTTTCCCCGAATCAAATCGCAGTTCGACATGGAAGTCAGGCATGAATTCTAAGTACTTAATTCGCTCGGGGTTGCTGTCGAGAAGCGACAAAAATTCGTGGAAGTTTTCGGTGGTGGTGTTGTCGGAGCAAGGCGTGCCAATGACGGTTAGGTGCTCTAGATCGAGTTCTTTCTCAAGTGCACGAAGTGCATAGATTTGGCAGGGTATGCCGATCACGGCGAGTCGCTTGTGACCATCGGCGATAGCAGGCTCTAGCAGTTCGAGGAGCGGTGCGTACCCCATTCGCATACCTCGGCAGCCGGCCATATCGCGTGCATCGGTGATCAGTCTTGGTACCGGTTTCCATGGATCATTGTCATCAGGACCAATACACAGAACCGCAGATACTTCGCCCGATGCTAATAATGCTTCTCCCAGTCGCGTGGTTATTCCTGTCCATTGCGCGCCGTCGCGCTTCGGGGCGAGGGCTGCTTGGTGCATCTCCTTTACTACACCGAAAAACGGTTCAATATCACCGTCTATTTGGCGCACACGCCCATGCGTCTGGTACTCAAGCTGTGCATAATCTGGGTTGATAAATTGGCAGGCATAACCACAGCGACTGGGTTCACTGGTGCGGCTGACACCGCAGTCTGTGCAAAGCTTTCGATGCGGTGCTGAATCTTGATCCTGCACCGCTATAAGATTCATCCGTCTAGGCCCAGCATGTATTCGGCAACGAGCAACCGCATATCTTCCGCCACATGCCCTTGGGGTGGCATCGCAGGGAAGTCGGGCCTGCGTTTTACTGGGTTGGCAACGTAATCGGCGAGCGCCTGAACATCATCGCCATATTGCGCTTGGATGACCAAGGCTGGTGGGCCAATTAGGCGCACATTGTAAGCGTGACAGCCGGCACAGATACCGTTGTAAACCACCTCGGCGCCATCGGCATCTGCGGTGATGACACGAGGGTCAGCGGGCGCTTCCAACATTTTAGTGGCGAGCTGGCGAGAGGTGCCGATGTCGGCCGCGGTAGCAACGGCGTCAGCCGCGCGCACGGTGGGTGCGTCACAGTCTGCCCACTCCTCTAGACCATAGGAGCGATAGGCGCCACGGCGAGATATACAACTACCGCGCTCTTTGTCGGCGGCAGATTGATAAGCCAATATATCTGGGCCCTTGGTGCTGAACTTGCTCAGCATCAAAAGCTTCATCTCTCCGTCGGGGTCGTTGCCATTATCAAACATGACATTGTTGCGAATTTCGACATTGTCAGAGTGGGGGTCAGAGTCTTTGTCGCTCGCCACTTCGGTCACGAAATCACCACTTGTGACGATGATGCCGCCCGTATTATTGCCCGTAATAATGTTGTCTTCGATTACCACTTGGTCACCTGACATTACAAGTATCCCTGTACCCGAAGGAATTCCTGCAACCAGTGAACCTGGGATGGCGAAGTTAGGTGTATTGTTATTCGTCACAAAATTTCGACGAATGACGGCGTCGTAAGACGACTTAATCGGGAGGCCAGGCGTAATGAAAACCAGAATGCCACCTGTATTATTTCTCGCGACATTGCCCTCAACCAGGACATGGCGGCTGTTTTCAACCTCAATACCCGCCACGTTGTCGAAGACCTGATTATTGCGGACGTCAACGTAGTCAGACATGCCCACGTAGATGGCGGCGTCTTCAATTTCACTGAGGATATTGTTCTCGATAAGGCCGTTGTGACCGAACTCGGGGAAAATGCCATATAAGCCCGTATCGATGACCCAATTGTTTCGAATCGAGAAGTTATTGCCGGACTGGCCCATGATGGCGTTGCCTTTGTACTTCGTGATTTTGAACCACTCGACACTGAAACCATTCCCCGAGTAAAGAATCGCATCATTAAGAATTTTC
>CBFHHL010000037.1:0-5053 GCA_965655685.1 Luminiphilus sp. | reverse complement strand
ACGATAAGACGCATTGATTACGATTTCGGCGAATCCTGCTGCGACTAATCGCTCTAAATGATGGGCGAGTAAAGGCTTGCCACCGACCTCGAGCAAAGGCTTGGGCGTGTCATCTGTGAGGGGCCGCATCCTTCTGCCCTCGCCTGCCGCCAAGATCATCGCACGTCTCATGCCTCTTCATACCACTCTGCTTGGGTAGCGGTTGGAAGAATCGCCACCTCGAACCACTGCCAGAAATCTGCAATCGCCGAGTATTGCTCGCGATACAGCGCACAGGCTTCTCTGATGTAATCAATAACAACGGGGACGTCTCGCATATAATCTGGCTTATGATCCCTAAGCCATAACCGGGAAAATACGCCCAATATTTTTATGTGACGCTGCAAGCCGATCAGATCGAACCACCGCAAAAAATCCCCCCAAGAATCACTAGCCAGGCGACCGGTTTCAACCAACAACTCCCAATACTGCTTTAGCCAAACTAGTTGCCGGGCCCTGGGCCAGACGATGTAAACGTCCTTCAAAAGCGAAACTGCATCGTAGGTAATCGGACCGAAAATGGCATCCTGAAAATCAATAATCGCAATTTCACGATCTTTCAAAACCATGAGATTTCGGCTGTGATAATCGCGGTGCACAAAGCCAAAGGGTTGCTCTGCGGCGACATAGCGCAGACACGCACTGAATCGCTCAAAGATTCTCTGATCACTATCTTTTAGGGGTATAGAAAGGACGCGTGTAAAAAACCAATCAGGGCAAACATCTAATTCTCGCTGAAGCTCGGCATCATCATAGATCGGCAACACATCAGGCGGCAGATCAAGCGCTTGCATATTACCGAGAGCGCTGAGCGCGCTGCCATAAAAAGCATCGATATCAGCATTCTGTAAGGCAGACAAAAAGGTAATGTCTCCAAGGTCTTCAAGTAAGAAGAACCCTAGACTCATGTCTGCGCGCCGAAGTTTTGGCACACGCTGATTAGCAGCATCCAGCAGGCCATGAACCAACAAAAAGCTCTCGTTGTTTTCGGTTGGCGGCGACACCATTAAGACCTGCGTCTCTAAATTCTCGTCAGAAGATAGGGACACGCGATAGAATTTTCGTGGGCTAGCATCACCTGCAATCAGCTGAAAACGAATATCCGCCGCATCACAGCCAAGTGGTTGAGCGAGCCAGGCCCTCTCAGCGAAAAAGTTCCCTGATGACAATGAATAGCTCCTTTACCGCGACCCTTTCGATCTCGTTACCCGCAAGTCCAGCTCGACGCCCTATCTACGCAAACCTTGCGGTCGTAGAGCCGTTTATTCAAGACCCTACTTGGCACTTTACTTAAATTGGCTAAACTAAAATGCCTTGAGCGCGACGTGAATCGGGTGATCACCTGCGCGCAGACGTAGACCGAGCATTCGCTTCGCCGCCAGTTTTAGGTGACGATCTGCTAACTCCCTCTACTCGACCAAACCCGCAGCATTGCCAAAAAAAGCGGCTGATACTCTCGAGGTCCGCGTTACACTGTGCGCTGCATAATAAACTGAAGCGCAAGCCTACACGCCGGTGCACAAAACCTTAAACCGAATTAACGCATTTTCCGCTTACCTTGGTGCTGGGGTAGGTATGCTCCTACTCCTGTTTTCTGGTTCGCATGCCACAGCAAGCTCTTTAGAAGAAGAGCGCGTTCAAACACGATTGAATTGGACGCCCCTCGAGCAGGCTGCCAAAAGCGACCGGGACGCCCGCTGTTTGAAATGTAAGGGCAAATACACGGATCCGCTCGCCAATGTCGATCGATCGATTTCACCCAACGAGTCAGATCTCGAGGTAAACGCAGGCGATAGTGATATCACTGACGATACGCTCTTTTTCTCTGGTGCTGTGACAGTTAAACAAGGCTATCGAACGCTGAAAGCAGAAGCGGTGACTATTGACCGCATCGAGCAAACGGTAACGGCCACGGGTCCAATCGAAGTCAGGGAACCCGGCGTCATCATGTATGGCAATACCATCAGCTACAACAGCGTGGACGAGCAAGCGCAACTTACCGACGCAGAATTTGTTTTATACGAGCAACAGCTATACGGCATTGCGCAACAAGTGACTCGTGATGTTAATGGTACGTTAACGATAGAAGACGGCGAGCTCACCTTTTGCTCCCCCACGGATCCAAGTTGGCTGGTCTCTGCCGAAAGTCTGGAAATAGATGCTATTAATAATACAGGTGAGGCATGGGGTGCTCGAATTGATATCAAGGGCGTGCCAATCGTGTACTTACCTTGGATCCAGTTCCCTCTTAGCGACCAGCGCAAAACTGGACTGCTCTTTCCGGATATGAGTAGCGATACGCGCGGTGGCCTCGATGTGACAGCGCCGATTTACTTTAATCTAGCAGCTAATTACGACGCGACGTACTCTCCCCGCCATATTGCTGACCGCGGATTCGTCCACCAACTTAACGCCCGTTACCTAGGTGAGAGAGCAGGCTATTGGGATATAACCGGCGCCTATCTCGACGATGACAAGCTCATTTCAGAGCCGGGTAAAGACTCGCGTTGGCTTCTTAACATCCAGCAGAGCAGCACTACTTTTTCTCGCCTGCGGACATCGATCGACTTCTCCAAGATCAGCGACAACGACTATTTGAAAGACCTTGAAAACAATACGCTTAGCGCACAGCGACAGACCGCCCTGCTGCAGCAAGCACGAGTGGACTGGCTTGCAGATAACTGGCTGCTCGGCGTTGAGGCCCAGCAATTTCAGGGAATTGCCGAAGATCTCACCGATAACTATCAACGACTTCCTCAAGTAAGCGCCATATGGCGCGGTGACCGGACATTGGGGCCGTTGGTACCGGTCGTCAATATTCAGGCTGCCAACTTCGACACTGATTTTGAAAAAGTGCGCGGTCAACGCCTCTTCCATGAGGTTGGCATATCGCTGCCCGTCTCCCGAAGCTATGGATTTTTAAACACGCAAATCACTCATCGCGGCATCCAATACCGACTCAAAGACCCCGGCATCGCAGACACGAGAGACGAGCACGTTGAATCGTGGGTCGCAAGCGTCGACGGCGGACTCACATTTGAGCGTTCTTCAGCGTTGTTTGGACTCCCGTTTACGCAGACCCTAGAGCCCCGCGCACATTACTTGTATGCAAGCCATGATGACCACAGCGGGATCCCCGACTTCGACAGTGCCGAGCTCACTTTTAGCTACCGGCAACTCTTCCGAAACACCCGTTTTTCGGGCCATGACCGGCTGACCGACGCAAACCAGCTCGCGCTTGGACTCACCTCACGGTTAATCGATCCAAAAAGTGGCGTGGAGCGTGTCAGCGTCAGTGTGGGCCAGATCTTCAATTTCACAGACCAACGGATTCGCCTCAAAGAAGGTGACTCAGCACTGACCGAAGATGGCTCAGCGCTGGCGTTTGCGCTGGACATGACCGCTAGCAAACGTTGGTCGATCCACAGTAATCTTCTGCTCGACGCATACGACAAAGAGTTGGATGCGGCGAATATACGTGTCAGCTATCGCCCCAGCGACGATGCTATCTTCAACATCGGCTACACACTTCGCGAGCCTCCCGAGTCCCTTGCCACCCGTCCCGTTACAGAGCAGGTTAATACGTCGGCTTATATTCCTCTCGATGATAACTGGCGACTGTTTGGTGCTGTCAGATACTCAATCGAAATTGATGGCAGCGTAGAAGATATGATTGGTGTCGAGTACGATGGGTGCTGCTGGCGTGCGCGATTCCTTTACGTGAGTTATCTCGACGCGTTGCGGGATACCAATGTTTTTGTTCCAGACCCTGAACTAAGACGCGATCGCGCGTTCCAATTTCAGTTCGTCCTAAAGGGGTTAGGCTCCTTCGGGCGAAGAGTCGATAATCTCATGCAAGACATGATTAGAGGTTTCAATGCTACACGGTAAGTTCATTCAACACGTCATTGGCGCGATGGCTTTTACAATTGCTCTCTCGGCTAACGCGCAGGTGGTTCCACTTGACAGCGTTGTGGCAATTGTTGATGAAGATATCATTCTCTCGAGCGAAGTCCGCGATCGGGTTCAGCAAATTAAAGCCTCCGCTACACAACGAGGTATGGAATTACCCGACGACGAGACACTCATCCAAGAAACCTTGGATCGACTGATTTTAGAAAGTATCCAATTACAACTGGCAGACCGCTTCGGGATCCGAATTCCCGATGCGCAGCTAGATCAAGCCATGACGCGCGTTGCAGCGCAAAACCGACTGACGCTGGAACAGTTTAGGGACGCGCTGACGCAAAGCGGTCAGAGCTATCTTCAAATGCGTGAGGCATTAAGAGACGAACTTGCGATCCAGCGCGTCCAGCAAGGTAGCGTAATGCGCGACATTAATATCACTGAGCGCGAGATAGACAACTTTATGGCGACAGAGGAAGGCGAGGCGATGATCGAACCCGAGTATCGAGTGGTTCAAGCGCTTGTTTCGGTATCACGCTCCGACAGCCAAGATGAGCGCGCCGCAAAGGAAAATTTTGTCGACGGTGTATTAGCAAACATCCTCGCAGGTGCGGATTTCTCTGAAGCTGTAAGCGTCATTGAGCCTTATGAGTTTAGAGGCGGAGATCTCGGCTGGCGGAAGCTGCGCGATATTCCTAGCATGTTTTCCCAGATCGTTCCTAACCTAAAGCCAGGACAAACAGGCAAGGTCGAGTCAAGCTCCGGCCTGCACCTGGTGCACCTAGCAGAGGCTCGCGGTATTGAGCGACTCGTAGAACAGACCAACGTCCGTCACATTTTGGTTAAGCCAAATGAGGTACTTGATGATGAGGCGGCGCGAGAATTTATCGCGTCGCTGAAACAGCGAATCGAGTCTGGTGAGGACTTCGCTGAACTCGCCAAAGAACACTCTGATGACATTGGCTCGGCGCAAGAAGGTGGAGAGTTGGGCTGGACGAATCCTGGCCAGATGGTACCAGAGTTCGAAACTGCCATGGCGGGAGCTGAAGTGGGTACCCTTACGGAACCTGTGCGCAGCGAGTTTGGCTGGCACATCCTAGAAGTCACA
>CBFHHL010000036.1:0-7628 GCA_965655685.1 Luminiphilus sp. | reverse complement strand
GCCCGCGTCGCAACCTTTAAAGTGGCAGCGGTGTCGTCAATGGTGTCGGTTTCTCTGCCAACGTTCATCGCGGGCATAGAGGTCGCCTACGGCTTAGGGGAAGACATGGCCCTATCGGCCATTTTGGGCGGCTCATTTATCATTTTCATCGTTGGTTGGCTTATGGGTTCGATTGGCGCGCGAACAGGCTTTAACTCTTATCTGCTTGTTCGTCTTGCTTTTGGCGACACTGGCGCACGACTCGTTAATTTAGCTTTCTCCATATCTTTACTCGGTTGGTTTGGAATCAACCTAAATCTATTCGGCCGCGCCATCGCCGGACTGAGTAATGATGTTCTCCGTGTTGTTCCACCTGAACTTGCAGTCACGATCATCGCCAGTGTCTTGATCACCGTAACGACCATTATCGGATTTCGAGCCATTAATTTGGTGTCAACACTGATGATCCCTGTGCTTATGCTGGTGGCGCTCGTCTTCTTGGCGGCGGTAATAGGGCAGGAGGCGGAGTTGGTGATTTTAGAACCTGAAATGAGTCTTGGGGACGGTATCTCGTCCATCGTCGGCTCCATCGTTATTGGCTGTATCATAATGCCCGACATTACCCGGTTTCTGACGTCGTCGACTGGCGCACTCGCTACCAGTGGAGCAAGTTATATGGTGTTTCAGCCGTTTGTTATGTGGGTGGGTGCAAGCGCTGCTCTGGCCTTGGCGACTGATGACATCACGACCATAATGTTGACGCTGGGTTTGGGACTTGGTGCTTTTGCTATCATCATTGCGGGTTCTTGGGTGCTCAACGCACTGAACCTTTACAGCGCAGTACTCGGGGTTACCGCCTCGTTCCCGCGGGTTAATGCAAGAAATACAACTATTTTGTTAGGTGCCTTGGGCGTTACCGCTGGCTTAATGAATATTCTCGATTCGTTTATCGAGTTTCTCTTCTATCTGTCGATCGTATTCATTCCCGTCGCAGGCGTGGTGATCGTTGACCACTTTTTGGTGCGCCAGACTCACTATGCGGTCGACGTTGTCACGGATGATCAGCCGCTCAATCTGCCAGGGTTATTAGCATGGTTTGCTGGGGCCGCAGTTGCGCTGGCGGGCTCCGAAGGGGTAATTGTGAGTTTCACTACGGTCGCTGCGATCGATGCGATGGTGATTTCCGCATCGCTCTATTTATTCCTTACAAAAGCCTTTGGTGCGGGTCTTTCATCGCGCATTAGAGCTGGTCAGTAGCATGCGAATTGGTCTCGACGTGGGTGGTACTCATACCGATGCGGTCTTGATGGATGGGCAGCAGGTCGTGGCCCACACCAAAGCCACGACTACGGCTGATGTGGGGTCGGGCATAGAAGCCGCCCTAGCAACGATTCTTGACGGGATTAACCCAGATAATGTCGAACTTCTCACGATAGGCACCACGCAGTTTACGAATGCGGTTGTTGAGCGAAAGCACTTATCCACCGTCGCAGCTGTTCGCGTTTGCCTTCCTGCTGGACGAGGCCTGTTACCGCGCGCTGATTGGCCAGAAGACTTGGTGAGGGCAACCGACGGTGGAAACTATCTTCTACAGGGTGGCCACTTATACGACGGTCGAGAGCTTGCGCCGGTTGATGAAAATGAATTGGATGCGCTATTGCAGACACTAAAGGAAACAAGGCCCACCGCGGTTGTTGTGTCCTGTGCGTTCTCACCCTCACAACCTGAGCTTGAACTGACTCTCGCGGAGACCTTCGCGAGAGCGCTACCGAATAGTCGAATTGTCGCTTCCCACAGCATGGGAGGACTGGGCCTTATCGAACGCGAAAATGCTGCAATCCTCAATGCCTCGCTTCTTGAATTCGCGGATCACGTCGCTTCCGCGCTACTCAGATCAAGCGCACGGCTCGGCTTGAGCTGTCCGGTCTATGTCAGCCAAAACGACGGTACGTTAATTGGGCTTGAGCGAGTGCGTGAATTCCCCGCACTAACGTTTGCCTCTGGGCCTACTAACTCCATCCGCGGTGCTTGGGCACTCACTGGCTTGTCCGATGCTTTGGTGATCGACGTGGGTGGCACCACGTCAGATATTGGAGTGCTAAAAAACGGATTTCCAAGGCAGTCAAATCTCGTCATTGATGTCGGTGGTGCACGCACCAACTTCAGGATGCCAGATGTGCTGGCTATTGGTTTGGGTGGTGGTAGCGAGATAGGAGAGGGAGGTTCTTCATGCGGTCCTCAGTCTGTTGCGCGAGAGCTTAGCGAAAAGGCTCTGTGTTTTGGGGGCGAGGTAATGACCCTGACAGATGTAGCCGTTTCCCAAGGGCGTATGATCATTGCTGAAGCCACAAACCCCCGCCCAGCCCGCGCTGACATCTGCGCTGCGGTTGATCGACTTGTACTTGAAAAGTTAAACGCTGCCGTTGACTTGATGAAGCCGGGTGGTGCCGTATTGCCCGTAGTACTTGTGGGTGGAGGGGCGTCATTAATACCCGGTGATACGCTCGCGGATTGCCCGGTCATTCGTCCCCAATATGCGGGCGTTGCAAATGCCATTGGGGCTTCTATTGCGCAAGTTAGCGGTGAGGCTGAAGGCTTCCACGTGATTGGAAGCAAAGCGCGTAGTGATGTCATCGACGAGCTTACGCGTATGGCGAAAGAGAATGCGATAGCGGCAAGTGCAGATGAAGCCACCTTAAGCGTCGTCGATGTTGAGGAGATAGAGATTCCTTACATGGCCAGTGAAACCACCCGGATCCGTGTTCGTGTGGTTGGCGATCTGACATTGGGAGCACGGTAGCCTATGAAAATTTATGCCGCTGACCTTGATGATCTGGCCTTGGGTGCTGTCTTCCTCGCCACCGGTGGCGGTGGGGACCCTTACCTGCCGACACTTATTACTAAACAAACACTTGAGCAGACCGGTCCTGTTACGTTGATCGATGCTAGCACCTTGGCTGACGACGCCTTCGTTGTTCCTATTGGTGGCGTTGGTGCGCCAACTGTGTCTCTTGAACTCCTGCCCTCCACAGACGAGGCGTCTCGGGTACTAGATGCCTACGCGACGCTCATCAAAAAAGAGATAAACGCTGTTGCCTCTTTTGAGATAGGGGGTGGCAATTCTTTGATGCCACTTATGGCAGCCGCTGTGAGTGGGCTGCCGGTGATTGATGGTGATGGGATGGGACGTGCGTTTCCCGAGGCGCAGATGATGAGCTATGCCATTGCCGGTGTTAAACCGACACCCGCGCTTGCTATGGACTACGCGGGTAATACGGCACTTTTTGAGACGTCTGATACGACTACCTACGAGCACCATATTCGCGCCTTTGCGGCAGCGGCAGGCGGTATGATTACGGTTGCTGAGCATCCCATGACGGGTAAAGAAATTAAGCGTTCTGTCATTCCAAAGACAGTGAGTTTCTCACTGGCCTTGGGCCGATTATTGCGAGAGCAAAGAGGCCCAATTGCAGACCTCTTACCCTTGTTGCGTGAGCTATTTGCAGACTCGGTTTATGGCTCGGTGCATCAGATCTTTGCAGGGAAGGTCTCTAAAAAGAGCACCCGAACGGTCGGTGGTTATGACGTGGGCGAACTCTCGATCGAGAATTTTGACGATCCTACGTACATCTGCAACATAACGATCAAGAACGAGTATTTGGTGGCGACAGCGGAAGGTAGGCCATTGGCCATGGTTCCCGATCTCATCGTGATTGTAGATGCTGAGACCTCGACGCCAATTAATGCAGAACGCCTCCACTATGGACAGCGCGTCGCAGTGCTTGCCATTGGCGCCCCCAACTTTTATCAGACGCCCGACGCACTCGCCGCCACGCAACCCCGCTGTTTTGGCATTGATATCGATTATCTACCATTGGCGTCTTTGGTGGGGTAGGTACACAGGCTAGGAGGCGAGGGTTACGTCTTCTTCGCTTGGATTGGACTCATTATCCTCGTGAAAGAGTGATAAGAAATCGTCAAGAATAACGTAGAGTGCCGGTATCAGAATCAACGTGATTCCCGTCGCGAAGATAACACCAAAACCCAAAGAGACAGCCAGCGGCACAAAGGGTGCGGTATCGAAGTCTCGGGTAACCATAAGTGGCATCAGCCCCATAAACGTTGTGATCGAGGTGAGAAAGATCGGCCTGAACCGTGACATACCTGAATCAATCACCGCTTCTCTCAGACCCATACCGTGAATCCGGCGATTTCGGTTAATGAAGTCCACCAAGACTAGGCTTGAATTAATTACCACGCCGGCAAGGGCAATCATCCCCAGTAAGGAAAAGAAAACGAGGTCGTAGTTCATTATCTGGTGGCCCAGAATGGCGCCAATGAAGCCGAAGGGTATGCTGGCCATGACCACTACAGGCTGTAGGTAAGACTTCAAAGGCACGGCGAGCAGGGTATAAATCACCATCAGCGCCACTAAGCTGGAACCCACGAGTCCGCTAAGCGCACGTGTACGCTCCTCTGCTTCACCTGCCTGCGCGACAGACACCCCCGGGTACTTTTCTATTATTCGAGGAATATGCTTTCTGAAGAGCTCGAGCATGATGGTCTCGGGTGCGACGTTGTCTCTATCGGCTGAGGCAATGACGTTGACCGTCCGCTGCCCATCGGTTCTATTTATCGTCGAATTACCGATTGTTGGCGTCAACTCGGCAACGGATAAAGCGGGTACTTCAGTACCATCGGGTAGTCTGATGCTCATGTTCTCGAGCGCAGAGAGTGACTCTCGATTTTCTCTCGGAAACCGCACCATAATGCGCACATCGTCTCGCCCACGTTGTACCCGTTGTGCTTCTCGACCATAGAATGCGTCGCGGACTTGGTTGCCTAGGTCCGTTTGCGTCAGACCCAGCGCTTCTGCTTCGGGACGCACCCGCAGTGTGAGTTCGCGCTTGCCTGAACGGTAGCTATTACTGATGTCGTATAGGCCTTGATAGTTTTCGAGAGTCTTGGTGAGTTCTGCTGCAGCCCGCCCAAGCTGCTCGATATCGCGACCGCGCAACTCCAGGTCAATATCGGCGCCGAGCGATACCGCATCCGCCGAGAAGCTCAACTCCACCACATCGGGTATCGGGGGCGTTAGATCGCGCCACAGGTTAACGACTTGCTGAGGTGTCATACCGCCCCGCTCGCGGTAGGGGACCAAATTAAGTGAAACTTCTGCCATGTGCGAGCCAGTTGCACCACTCATTACAATGGCGCCCTGCGTAATGGTCACACCGACCGAAGACAACTCATTTTTGAATGCTGATAGACCATCCGTGCGCTCAGCATCGACAATGCGGCGCGTTTCTTTCGCTGAGGCTTGGACTTGGGCAACGACCGCCTGGGTTCCTGCCAATGGGTATCCCTCAGGCATAACGATGCGTGCAACCACATTGTTGCCGGATACCGACGGGAAAAACTGGAAGACCACACGACCACTGGCCATCATGCCGGCCATTACGATCATCATTGCAAATGCGATGGCAAGCGTGGTGTAGCGATTATCAATACCCCATTCGATCCAACGTCGGTAATGAGTCTGCGAGAAATATTCCAGAGAACCCGCGATGCGATCCTGAAAGGCTTCCCAGCGCTTGCCAAACCCGGACTTGCGTTTCGAATTGCTTCGGTGTGCCAAATGCGAGGGGAGAATCAATTGCGACTCTACAATACTAAAGATCAGGCAAAGCACGACGGTGCCACCAATCGATATGAAGAATTGACCGAGGTTGCTCTCTACATTAAGCAGTGGCATGAATGCCGCAATCGTCGTTAGGACACCAAAGAATACCGGCACTGCGACTTCGCTTGTCCCTTCGATCGCGGCGGTTCGGGCGTCAAGGCCTTCTTGCTCTTTGGTGTAAATACGCTCCCCAACAACGATAGCATCATCAACCACTACGCCTAGCGACAAGAGTAACCCCATCAGTGATAGGGTACTGATACTTAAATCAGTCGACGGAAATAGGGCTAAGGCACCAAAAATCGCAACGGGGATCCCTGCGCTGACCCACAGAGCGAGGCGAACGCGAAGAAATAAGCTCAGGCTGATAATAACCAACAGCAAACCGCCCAAGGCGTTATTGATCATCGTGCTCAAACGACCCACTAATTCATCGGCTTCATTATTCCAGACGGTAAAGTGAATTCCCTCGGGCAGTGCCCTTTCTTTAGCGGCAACATAGGCGAGTACGGCATCAGAAATTTCAATGGCGTCGTCACTGCCAATCCGGAATATTTGAATCATCATGGCTTGTTCGCCATTAAACTCACCGTACTGATCCAACTCCTCGAAGCCGTCGACAATGGTTGCTATGTCTTTGAGGAGAAGCCGTGTTCCCCCCGACTCACTCGCGACGACGATATTTTCCAGAGCTCGGCCAGAGTAACGCTGACCTGTACTGCGCAATCGAATTTCTCCGGCGTCTGCTTTTACCGACCCGCCTGGTATATCAACACTAGCCGAGCGAATAGCCTGGGCCACTTGAGCTAACGTCAGTTGGTGCCGACGAAGCGTGGCCTCAGATACTTCAACAGAGATTTCGTCGGGACGCAGATACAAGGTCTCGACTAGGCTTACCTCGGGGAGTTCGAGTAAGTCGGCCCTGATGGATTCTGTAATATTCTTTAGTGAGCGCTCATCAGTATCACCGTGAACAGCAACCTGTGTTACCAGGCTGCGCATAGTGACTTGCGAAACAATGGGGCGCTCTGTATTCGCCGGGAAGGTGGTGATGGCGTTCACTTGCGCCTTTATGTCATCGAGAGCCTTTGCGCGATCCGCATTGATCTCTAATTCCACCATGACATTGCAAGCGCCTTCAGCGGCCGTTGTTTTCACTTTGACAATATTTTCAATACCGTCGATCGACTCTTCAATTCGCGTGCAAACACCGGTTTCTACCTCCGCAGGCGCCGCACCCAAATAAGGGACCATAACGGTTACAACGGGTGCTTCGATGTTGGGGAATTCCTCCTTGCGAACATCCTGTAATGCGAGCAGTCCCGACGTAATCAAAATGAACATCAGCAGATTAGCTGCAACCGGATTGTCGACGAACCACGCGATAAGTTTAGGCATAGGGAAAACTCAGTCTACGACCCGAACGGGCATGCCCTCGACGACAAACTGCAGTGGTGAGGTGTTTATGCGTTCGCCTGCGGAAAGCCCCCCCGACACCAACACGTCCTCCGCCGATAGTTTGAAGACCTCAACGTCACGAAAGTGAAGTTCGTTGTTGTCGTCGATAACCATAACCGTGTTATCGGCGCGCAGTGCAGTGCGAGGGATGCTAACAAGATCATTGACGCTACGGCCTTCTATGTTTGCTTCGACAAATAACCCCACGGGCAATCTCACGCCATTGTCATTGACCGTCTCAGTGACTTCAGCAATAACATGTAAGAAACGACTCTTTGTGGAAATATCACCCTCTGTACGCGTCAATAGGGCATCCCAGGATTGTCGACCACCTGCGTAATTAGCGCTGAGTCGAACCGATGCTGGGTTTTCGCCAGCGACTCCAGTATTCGCATAACTGGGGTGTAAATAAGCTAATTGAGAGTCAGCGAGTGGCAGTCTGACTTCCAAGCGATCTGTCGCATAGACGGTGGCGACGTGAGTGCCTTTTTGAAGAAATTGTCCAACA
>CBFHHL010000035.1:0-8117 GCA_965655685.1 Luminiphilus sp. | reverse complement strand
CCGACCTCGGGTGAATTAGGTAAGTTTTTTGATCTGATGAGTTCCACCGACATGGGATCAGATTTCTATGACACGGTGGCAAAGCTCGATCGCAAGCTGGTGATGGATCAAATTGTTCGCTGTATGAACACAAACTCAGCGATGTAGGCACCACACCGATGCATGGCACGCGTTACGCGCGTGCCTTCTTTTTGACAGTCATCCCTTAGTAGCGAACTCAGGCTCGGTTCTCGAGCCACCACTCCATCTCTTCGATATGGTCTTTACCGAAGAACTGCTCATCACCTACAAAGAAAGCGGGAATACCAAACACGCCACGATCTACAGCACCTTGCGTATTTGCCATTAGCTCAGCCTTAACGTCAGGATCTTGGGTAGATTCCAGTAGCGATTTTCCGTCAAAACCCGCGTCATCAAACGCTTTAACAAACACCTCGGGATCGTCCATCTTGAGACCGTCTTCCCACATCATTTTGATGCCTGCTTCTATGTAGGGCGCGACATCATTGTCGCGGCCATAAGCCACACAGGCACGCATAAGCAGTAAGGTGTTGACGGGGAAGTTCGGGTTCATCGCAAACCTTGTGAGGTCATGGCGATCGCAATAGCGCTCGATTTCACGCATGAACATAGCATTTTTCCCAGATACACCGGCGAAACTCATCATGGGCGGCTGGTTATTGGTGGACTTGAAAATCCCACCCAATAAACACGGAGTAATCTTTAGCGTTGCGCCAGTTCGTTCGGCTACCTGAGTCACGGTGTTGTAGGACAGGTAAGCGTTTGGACTTCCAAAATCAAAAATAAACTCAATGGTCTTGCTCATGAGCCCCCCCTAATAATCGTAGTTAATGAGGGTATCAGTAGGCCAATAAACTCAAAGCTTGTCCATTAGAAACGTTACTGGAATCGTCACCGTAATCAGCAGAAATTAGAGTCTGAAATAGATTGAGTCAAACAAACAAAATTGCGACTAGCCCTATCAGCTGAAGCATGTTGATAGTGACAGACAGCCTGTGTCCGCGATCAAATCGAGCTGCGGCTTCTGAATCCCCAGATAACTGCGCATCGCGTGCATCGTTAATACGAGGTACTAAGGACTGCCTAACCCAGAGCGTGCTAAGTGACACAACAAGGCAAACGGTTGCAGCAAAGTTTATGGCAGAGCCAGCAGCGCTTTGATAGAAACTAAAAGCGAGAGCGCTGAAGACAATCATGAAGAGGTAGTAGCGAGGAAACATGGACCGCAAGAATTGTCCCGCCTCAACTTCCGGCAATGACGTAAAGACAATGGGCGCGACTACCGTTGGGAAAAACAGCATACCACCGAGAAGTAACAAGACCATTGCGTTTGCCAGCTCAACCATCTCTCTTCCTCAGACTATAAATTATCGTTTGTATTGGGTTGGGCAATAGCCACGGCCCACGTCAAAGCCGCGAAGCTTGCGATGTTTCGTGACTCGGCCCGTTACTCGCTTTCGCCATAGACGGAAGGAACTTGGTTTTATCGTGCGGCGCATAAGCTTAATAGTCTCAGGCTCACTGAGCCCAAACGTCGCCTCGATAACCTCAAACGGCGTCCGATCTTCCCACGCCATTTCGACGACGCGAGATACCTCGGATTCGGAGAGCTCTTTCGTAAGATTTTTCATGCGTGCAGGGTAGCAATCTGCGAGCGCACACAGCGCTGCCGTTGCAGCTTTGTTCGGTTTGTTTACGTTGGATTGCGCGTAGAAAAAGATTAATGCGCAAGGGCGTTGAGCCCGGAATGTCATGGCGGAAATAGAAAACTCGCAAGGGAGCAAAGGAAGGTTTAAGCGCGGGCAACAGGCACGCAATAATCCGCAAACTTAAGCGTTAGTCAGGCAATGTTCGCGCTAAGAACAGCTTTGCGCCATCCCCGAAGTGAATTGATCAACCAAAACGCTTGGACCACTTTCAGCTCGTCGACTGGCAAGGTCCGCTCGGTAACCACAGCACTATCGAGCAGCTCATCGCGCAGAACACCGGGCAGCAATCCGTCAACCAATGGGGGAGTAAATAATTCGCCATCTAGTTGATAAACAATATTAGCGATCGCGCTCTCAGTAACATTACCCATTGTGTTGAACATAATCGGCTCACATCCATCGGGAACCTCCGCCAGTGCGAGATCATACGCCTCGCGCCGACTCGTCTTATGGGCGAGGTAGCTGTCATCCGCGTCAACAGCAGTTTGGGCCAGCGCTAACCGAACTGTAGGAAATTCGCTGGCTTGCTCCACCTGTGGTTGCTGCGGCGGTTGTATCAGCGAAAGTTCAACAGCCTCAACACGATGGCTCAGTGCTCCACGACGGTCGAGCTGGAGACGTAATCGGTAAGTCTGGGCTGGTAGATCACTTGCTTCTCCTGTACCAGCAACGTCACTTAACACGTCATCTAGATAACGCTTGGTAGCATCAGCATCGAAATCAAAAGACCAATACTGGGCGGAGGTTGCCAATCGAAATAGGTGTCGGGCGAGCCTAGGTATCGCTCCATCAACAATGCCCATCGTTTCAAATAAGTGAAACTGAGGGTCCGGCTGGCGCAATATGCGCGCTTTCGTTTTTAGTTCTTCAAACTCTTCGGTAGGATCAGAATCCCAAACAATGCCGCAACCCGAGCCGAAACGACTATCCCTAGTAGCGGTTGAGCTCCACGCCGTTCGAATCGCAACGTTAAAGCACGCCGCACCTGAGGGCTTTATGCGCCCAACTGCTCCGGTGGAGATCTCGCGAGGCTCTTCCTCTAAATCGTGGATAACCTCAAGCGCAGCGCACTTCGGTACCCCCGTTATTGACGCAGCAGAGAAAAGTGCCCGGAAAATATCTGCAATGCTAGCGTCCACCTCGCTTTTTACCGTTGAGGTCATTTACCAAACACTGGGGTACCGCTCAACACCAAACAGCTCATCCACCGACACCTTGCCTGTCGAGGAAATCCGCGCCAAATCGTTGCGGACCATATCGGTAATCATCACGTTCTCCGCACGATTTTTGCGCGATTGCTGTAGCCATAGCGCGCTCGACTCATCGGCTGTCGCGTCGCCTCGGCGACCGACAGTGCCCTTCATCGGCTTACTCCAGACCACCCCATCCTCGCGGTGAAAAAAGAGCTCTGGTGATGCGGAGCATAGCGTCATTTCAGGCCCCTCGAGGTAAACCGCGTAGGGCATATCCTGCGACCAGCGCATAAAGTCAGCCAGAGTGACAAACTCAGACTGACGCATACGTGACGTTAGATTGATTTGATAAACCTCACCGGCCCCGATCATGTCTCGAATATGATCGACCTTTGACTCAAACGAGTGCTGGCTTTCCAAAAGCTGCCAATTATCCTGAGAGGCAGACACGGGTGAGTACAGGTCGACCAGTGAGTCCAGTTTCTTCTCGCTGGCGAACAAGGCAAAGCAAACGAGCGGGATTTCTATGTCGCGCTTGGGAAATTTTGCGTCGAAGGCATGACTCGCCTCGTAGGCCACGTAGCCAACTGCATGCAGTTGCTCTGTTTGCGCTCAACGTTCTGCAGTTTCAATAACACTCAACACATGGCCATGGTCGTTTGCAACAAACACATCAATGCAGTCGGTCAGAAGCGACCAATTGTTTGTATCTGTATTTCTAACGAGCGCGCGTTCAATCATGCAATAAATTTACGACTGTAGAGGGAGTGAACTAAGGGATACGCTCGCCGCTACGAGACGGTGCAACCATTCTCCTCAGAGAGACCTGTACAAACCATCATCAAGCAAAGAGCAGATTACTGCGCAACGAGCGCCCCATTGGATCTCTGCAAAGAAGCCCAGTATGGGCCCTTCTTCGGACATTTACGACAAACCTCAATCAGTGTTGAGAGCCCGTCAATCCCATTCCATTAGCCTCGCAAAAAAGTCATAAACCACAATTCTGTGAGACTGACAGACAAAAGAAATCTCACTTAAGTCGAGCTCAATCATGCTCACAGGCGAGAACCGCACCTTACCGTACAAAGACAGAACCCCTCTGTCACTATTGTCGATAAATCGGTTATTCCCCTTGTACACGGCTCTGCATAATCTAATCTGATTGATGAGGGCCGAGCTCTCATTCACAAACAAACAAGAAGGATCAAAGCATGAAAAAACTAGTTTCGATATCAACATTGATGACAGTACTGCTAATTGCTCCAACAGCCATGGCAGAGGTCTGGAAAGACTACGGTTTCAGTGAAGAGGTAACCGAACTGACTGTGGTAAAAGTTCAGCCAAACTACGTCGATGCCTACTTAACACGACTGAAAAAAACATGGGTAAGTTCCATGGAGATCCAAAAAGACATGGGTGTTGTCATGGACTACAACGTCTGGGCAGCCAATGTTGCGGCACAACCAAACGTCTTCTTGACCGTAACTTACAAAGATATGGGCGCCATGCAAGGTAGTAAGGCGCGCTATGAATCAATGATGAAAGCCATGACTGAGCGGTTCAACGCCGATCAAGACGAGCAGCAGGAAATTTCTCAAGGCTACGAGGATTATCGAGAAATTGTTGATTACGTCATCCTAAACAGGGTTGAATATTAAGACGCGATCCAAGGGCGACCCAGGTCGCCCTTGTTTTCAGTGAGTGCAACCAGTTTATGAAACTCAATCTCTTAGATGATCCCAAGATTAAGTGGCAAGACTACGGACCCGACTCGCGCTTTACTTATCCTATTGGCTACTCAGGCGCACTTCTCGCCTATGACGGTAAGGGGCATATCGACCTCTTGTATCGCTGGGAGCCGGGGAAATACTGCCACTTCCATCGTCACCTCTGCGAGGTCCGATCTACTGTGCTGAAAGGCTCACTCGAAGTCGTAACCTACGAGGATGGAAAAGAGGTCTCCTCAATTGTTCGAGAAGTGGGAAGTTACTCCCACATGCCGGAAGGCGACGTGCATATGGAACGCGGGGGGACTGAGGGTGCGGTCGTCTTATTCAATCTGTACGCACCGGACGGGCGACTAACCCAAATGTTAGATGAGGCAGGTAATACACTCAAAACACTCACGATCGGATCCGTGCTCAAGCAATTTTCCCATTAAGTGCTAACGCCAAGCACAACGGAAGCGTTAGCGGATAAGTCCCCGCAAACTGGTTCCTATCTTTAACGTGAGACGCGAGACATACAGAAAATGATCCCAATTGAGATTCGCCAATGATCCGCTTGTCGCTCTGCCTTCTTCTCCTTCTAAGCCAGTTTGGAAACGCATCCACTACAAAAGCCGACCTGGTACTTCGTGGTGGAACAGTTTACTCAATGGATGCGCGAGGGAACCGACATTCCGCTATCGCGTTAGCGGGAGACACTATCCTCGCCGTGGGTACTGATTCTGATATTGCACTCTTTATCAACAATGCGACCAAAGTTATTGACCTCGATGGACGGACTGTTTTCCCCGGCTTCATAGACACGCACATCCACACAATGGATACCCTGCCACTCCTTAACGGCGTCATGCTCTCTCCCGGGCAGAGCGACAAAGAGGTACTCGCTGCAATAGCCCAGCATGCGCAGACCTACCCGGAGCAGGACCCGGTCTTGGGTTCTGGATTTCTTGCGCGCGCGTTTGGTATCAACGGCCCCACCGCCGCACAGCTAGACGCTGTCGTGCCGGACCGCCCGGCCTTGATTATCGACGAGGGCGGTCACACGGCCTGGGCAAATTCACGGGCACTCGCAGCAGCAGAAATAACCGCAAGTACACCCGACCCCGTGCCCGGCGCCCATTTTTTCCAGCGTGACATATTGGGAAACCCGACCGGTTGGTTAGTAGAGGGCGCGGCGATAGGGCCAGTTAGCGATGCGCTGGGCTTGGTGAGTGAGATAGCTCTGCGTGAAAAAGCCCCGGGGTTTTTTCGAGATATGTCCGCTGTCGGCGTCACTGCTGCCTTCGATGCCGGTATGATCGATACGATGGCTTTGGGTATGGAAGTGGTCAATGACCTGGCTCAGTCAAATAAACTCCCGCTACGACTCGTTGGCTCGCTTTACATAAACAATCCCAAGGACCTTCAAACAGCGCACGAGAGACTCACAGCGCTTCGCAACACGTTTAATCACGAGCTTTTCTCTGTAACAACACTGAAGCTATCGCTAGACGGTACGGTTGAGGCGAAAACTGCTGTAACACTGGAGCCTTATATCGCCCCCGAAGGTCACGAGGCCAATCCCCTTCTGCCAAGTGACGAAGTATTCGATGCCGTTTATGAAGCCTATAGCCTTGGGTTTGACTTACACCTTCACGCTATTGGGGACGGTGCGGTCAGAACGGCGCTCGATGCAATTGAAGCGGGTCAAAATGCTCATCCAGATACCGACATCCGCGCCACCATTTGCCACATTGAGGTAGTTGACCAACACGATATTGCACGCTTTGGTAAGCTTGGCGTCGTTGCACAAACAACGCCAACATGGTTCGAGTACGACGAAATTGCGATGGAATTTTTGGGTCCTGAAAGATTCGAACAGCTCTATCCATTAGCGTCCATTCATCGCAATGGCGGTAGGGTCACCTTGGGCAGCGACTACCCTGTCTCGTGGATTGGCAAGGACGCGCTCAACCCCATGTTTAATATCGAAATGGCCGTTACACGACAACGCGCTGGGACGCCCGACTACCCCGTGCAAGCGCGCGCAAACGAGCGACTGAGCGTTGACCAAGCCATTCGCGCCCACACGATTGATGCAGCTTGGCAGATCCGGCTCGAAGACGAAATTGGCAGTCTTGAAGCAGGCAAGAAAGCCGACCTCGTTGTGCTCGATACAGACCCTTACACTGCCGATCCTTACCGCATTCATGCGATTGGAATTGACCTCACTATCTCAAATGGTCGCATCGTTCATTCAAAAGAAGAAACACCTCAGTACTAGCCAACGCAAAAAACTATAAAGGGCCCGCTATGAACGATGAAGCATGCGTAATCACCGAAACCCGCGGGCCCATTTTTATCGTCACCATCAATCGAGTCGAGGCGCGAAACGCGGTAGACGGAGCCACTGCGGCCGAGCTCTTATCAGCATTTCGGGCCTTTGACGCCGACGACGCTCTAAAGATCGCCATTTTGACTGGCGCCGCAGGAACGTTTTGCGCCGGCGCTGACTTGAAAGCCATTGGCACCCCTGACGCTAATCATATTGAACATACCGGACGGGCCGATGGCCCCATGGGCCCTTCACGCATGCACATCGATAAACCCGTCATAGCTGCGATTTCGGGTCACGCTGTCGCGGGCGGCCTTGAGTTAGCGTGTTGGTGCGACATGCGCGTTGCAGACAGCACAGCCGTATTTGGGGTCTTCTGCCGCCGCTGGGGTGTTCCGTTGGTCGATGGCGGAACGGTCCGTTTACCGCGCTTAATCGGTCACAGTCGCGCTATGGATATGATTTTGACGGGGCGCGCGGTCGGGGCTCAGGAGGCTTTCAACATTGGGCTGGCCAATCGATTGGTTAGGGAGACTGATGCACTCACTGCAGCAATTGCGCTCGCAGAAGACATCGCTAAATTTCCAGAGATGTGCATGCGCGCGGACCGTCGCTCAGCCATCGCACAGTGGAGTCTCGATCTTGACGAAGCGTTAATCCTAGAGGGTTCTGGCGGCTATGGGGTCGCAACGACTGAAGCGATTACGGGCGCCACGCGGTTCAGCGGTGGCGCGGGACGACACGGCAATTTCAACGACTAAAGTCTGATTGCACCAGCAAGCGGGTTGGAGCCGTGGATAAGTTCTGAGAACTCATCTGCAAGACGCTGAGACTCATCAACACAGGTTTGCCAATAGGGCTCTCGAACTGACTCGGGGATCTTCCCAAAGTCACGGCGGTCCGGAATCTTGCCAAAGGGAAGCGAGGCTAAAAACTCATCGGTCGGACAAATCATAATTAACTGATCGGCAGACACCTGCTGATCGGCGCGCCAGGGCAAAAACTTATCAAACCAGCCAACTGTTGTTCGGCTACTGAAGTGGGGGTACAGCCACACTTCATCTCCCGGTAGACGCTGTAAATCAAAGTGATAGTCGATGATGCCGCCGTCCCAAAAAGCACCCTTACCTGCACCCTCGATGTCATATACCCC
>CBFHHL010000034.1:0-7133 GCA_965655685.1 Luminiphilus sp. | reverse complement strand
ATGATCGTTATATAGTCCCATCTTAATACCCTCTTCTTGTTTTTTTATCGTTGTTTAAATGGATGCCGGTACTTAGAGATAAGACTCTGGCTATGCGGCTTCAGAAATCACCTCATCATACGCATCAGCATCGATAATGCGCATCTCAGCTTCTATCCATCGCTCAACGCGCTCCATCAAAGCGATCGCGTCATCACCCTCCTCGGGCACAATGGCAGGACCGATAGAGAAATCTGCTCGACCGGGGATGAAGGTCCATGATTTAGCAGGCCAACAGCGCCCCGTCGCCGCAGCAATCGGTACAATGACCGCACCGGTCTCGAGCGCTAACCGGGCGGCACCTGACTTGTAGAGCTTCTGCTCACCACGTTGTGATCGGGTTGCCTCAGGAAACATTATTATCCACTTACCTTCGTCCATTAGACGAGCACCAATGGTTGCGACCCGCTGCCACGCTTCACCCTTAGCACTGCGATCAATTGGAACCATATGAAGCCGACCGATAGCCCAGCCAAAAAAGGGAACGAGATTTAGTTCTTTCTTGTACACGTAGGCCACTGGATTATCCATGACGCTGGGGAAGAAAAACGTCTCCATAGTCGACTGATGCTTACTACAGATTATTACTCGATGCCCAGCCTCAGAGGCACGCAACAGATTCTCATATCCGCTGACCTTTGTGCTAACGCCGCCAATCCATCTTACGGTTGCAATTGCGAGCTGTAGCCAGGGCCTACCAACCCAAAAATAGGTAACGCGATAAGGCATCAAAAAAGACGAAATAACCAGAACTGACGCGAGGGGAATTACGGTTATTGCCATGATCAAAAAAACCAAGACCGACCTAATTGCTCGCATGATTCCCCCAAATTCGCTAACTACCTAGTGCGGCGATCGATACTAACAATTATCGTGGTGGCCGCAAGCCAAGATAACTTGGTTTTTAACAAGGTCATCTGGGTCTATACTTGGCAACGAGGATTTGACTTTGAAAAAGCCACCATCTAAACAAGAGATTCGGCGACAACTGGAGCGTCAAACTCGGTCGTTTTTAAGCGATGGAGGCGAAATCGAGTCGGTCCCCCTCGGAGTCAGTGCTGTCGATGAAGCAATCTCTCCAATTAAGACGCCTGTATTCACAGGTAAGCCTCAAGCTCGCACACCGGTCACTGATGTCATAGAGACACTGCGACGCCGCCGGGAGGCCAAGCTGCGCAAAAAATCCACGCCCACCACAAGACGAAAGCAGACGAGGCGAAAACAAGTCGTTTACGACGACTTTGGCGAGCCTCTGCGAGTGATCTACCACGACGAGTGATCGAGGGTGAACTACCGTCCTCGCCGCGTCGTAAGCAATTGCACTATCCCTGTTAGCTGCTCGAGATGAGGGGCTGCTTGCACACTGTCCAATTTGAGATCAAATCACATATGCCTGCATGTCCAGTTAGTGACTGTAAATTATTGCTCTGCCTACGGGCTATTTACTGTCAGAAGAGTCACTCCTCCGCGCTTACCAGCTCCAGCCCCCTGGACTTAAGCACCTCATACATCAGTCAACCCACCCAACAGTGAAGCTGCAGACTATGATTAATATCTCAAGATCTATCGACGTTAGCCGTTCCTCTCATGACTGCTTCAACTACCTTAGCGACATGAGAAAACTGGGGGAGTGGGACAGACAGGTTAAATCCAGTGTAAAGATGGGCGGCGGCCCCATCGGCCGAGGAAGCACATTTAAAGTGAAGGTAAGTGCGGGATGGTTTTCATACCCGATGATCTACGTCATCACTCATTATGTGCCTTCGCAACATATCGTACTCGAGGGAAGGAGTGCATTCTTCAACGTCAAAGACACGATCCAGCTTACCGAATCCGGTAGCGGCACCAATATCCTTTATCGAATGGCCGTTTATCCGAAATTGGGATTCGGTGGGCTGATGAATCGCTTTGAGGACCGTTTTAATCGTCACTCCGATAATCTTATGGCGTGTTTATCGAATGCATTACAAGCCGAAGCGCCCGAGGCTGCACTGAGCGCATGTAATGCAAAGGCAGATAAAGTTACCTGGCGCGCTCTACAATGTTTTACGCGCTTTGGCTATGTTTCGGGTAAACGGGACTGGTTTCCAATGTCAGAACGATTGGAAGGCCGGCATGTGCTTCTGACGGGCGCTAACTCGGGTATAGGACTCGCAGCAGCTGTAGCGCTTGCGAACGCAGGCGCGACGTTGACACTCGTCGTACGCAGCCAAGAGAAAGCCGATGAAACCGCTGCCACCATACTGGCGGAGACAGGAAGATCGGATGTCAGCTTTGAACTGGCCGATCTCAGCTTGATCTCCGATACCGACGCCCTCGTTAGTCGCCTGATTGGCGCAAATCGCAAAATAGATGTTTTGATAAACAACGCGGGAGCACTCTTCAACGAACATAAGTATACAAGTGAAGGTCTGGAGCAGAGCTACGCGCTGCTGTTACTGTCGCCATGGCGCCTTACGGAAGCGTTACACCCGCTGTTGGCTGCATCAAAGGGTCATTCGCACAATGATTCACAAACCATCACTCTAGGCACTGCAGGGGAGACAACACAGACTAAGGCTCGTGTAATCAACGTGGTGTCCGGAGGTATGTATGCGGAGCGTCTCAATCTCAAACGGTTGAATGTGTCGTCTGATGGGTATCGCGGAGCACGAGCTTATGCGCAATGCAAACGCGCACTCAGTGTGATGACAGAAATATGGGCCCAACGTTGGGAGAACGACAATATTGTTGTGAATGCCATGCATCCCGGTTGGTCTGACACTCCTGGAGTGCAAAAATCCCTGCCTCTGTTTCGCAAAGTCACAAGGCTAGTCCTGAGGTCACACGCAGAGGGAGCAGACACCATTGTCTGGATGGCGCAGTCCAGACAGGCGGCGCTATCCTCTGGAAAACTGTTTCTTGACCGAGAACCGCGTTCAACCTACCTGCTGGGTAACAACGTAGAGACAATCGAGGCCCGCCAGGGTTTAGAAGGGAAGATAGCGAGCGACTACGCGTCTGCGTTGAAGGACTAGCACACTACTTCGATTAGCCTTGTTGGCGTAACTCAGGAAGCAAGCGCTACTCTGCCTAACTTGCTCAGAGGAAGGTACTCAACGGAACGGGCAGGAAAAAACCCCGCTATTGTGAGCCCGGCAGGCGCGCCAAGAGAGAATTAAATTTACTTGTGAGCGCCACGGCCGGAGGACCGTGGGGATCAAGGTGTCTACGGAAAGCCTTAATAACGAACCAGAGATGATGTTTCAAAGTCCTCGGTATCGATAGGCAACCTGACCTATATCAGGCCCACAGACAGAGTTACTTCTAGTGCGTAATTACCAATGCGCTTCGCTTTCAGATGGCTTTATTTCCTGAGTGCTTACTGAGATCTAACCCCGATTTTTCATTTTAGAAGCAGCAACAAGAATAGAAAAAGAAGCTTGAGCCCGTCCTGCTCGTTGCTTACCTTAGACAATTTAGGCCGGAGCGCGAGTATATGCACCTACAGGCAATTCAGCCGTTTTTTCCAGATTTTGATGGTCGCGCTATCGAGGAGCTAAGGGACAGGCTGGGGCTAACTCGCTACCCCAACCCAGAAACCGTAAAGGATTGGTCTCAGGGAGTTCCGCTTTCCTACCAGCAAGAGCTCGTCGACTATTGGGTGAATAATTACGATCCGTCACGGGTACCCAACCGTCTGAATAAATTCGAGAATTTCAAAACAGAGATCGATAATCTCAATATCCACTTTATTCACCATCGCAGTCCGCACACTTCTGCCAAACCGCTATTGATCACACACGGTTGGCCTGGTTCAGTGCTTGAGTATCTCGATCTCATTGAGCCGCTTACTGAACCGACGAAACATGGTGGCTCAGTCGAGGATGCTTTTCATGTGATATTGCCCGCCCTCCCAGGGTTCGGATTCTCGGACAAACCTCGATGTCCTGGCACGGGAGTCCCTAAGATCGCAGAGATGTGGGAAGAATTGATGGCACGCTTGGGTTATGAGACCTATTACGCACACGGGGGCGACTGGGGCTCGATCGTTACGCAAGCCATCTTGATGCAGTCCGAAACCCGCTGTGCCGCTGGTCACTGCACATTGCCGCTGGTAGCACCGGACATGTCTACTATGGTAAACCTTCTACCGGACGAAATAGATGCCGTTGCGTCGTTTCAATTCTATAACGATTGGGACTCAGGTTACTCAAAACAGCAGAGCACGCGTCCTCAAACAGTGGGCTACGGACTGGCTGACTCTCCTGCGGGGCAAATGGCCTGGATTGTTGAGAAATTTGCATTTTGGATGGATTGCGAGCGTAACGGAATTCGCCATCCAGAAAACGTGCTGAGCAAAGATCTACTGCTCGATAGCGTCATGATGTATTGGATGACGAACTCTGGCGCGTCGTCAGCTCGTCTTTATTGGGAGAGCTTCAACAACACTAATCTCAACCCGATCTCACGACCCGTAGGTTTGAGCGTATTCCCCAAAGAGATAATGCGCACTTCCGAGCGATGGGCGCGCGGCCGATTTGAGAAGCTTACGCATTTCAATAATAAATTCGATCGCGGTGGCCACTTCGCCGCTTTGGAAGTACCCAACACCTTAGTCGATGAACTCCGTGCCTGGCGGTCTACAACCTAGCTGAAGCCCTAGCGCTGGAAATGCGTTACGCCATCAATAATAGTCATATCCACCTTGAGTTCACGCATATCAGGTGCTGTTAGCGGGCTACCGGAGAGCACGACTAAGTCCGCAATTTTCCCGGGCTCGATAGAGCCAATAATGTCGTCCATAAATACTTGCCACGCGGCGTCGATGGTTACCGCACGCAGCGCAGACATGCGATCTATACGCTGATCAGGCCCCAACACCCTACCGGTTTTGGTTTTTCGCTCCACCGGACTCCACACAGCCTGCAAAGGTCGCATAGGTGTTACGGGCGTATCCATGTGTGATGAGAATCGAACACCCGCGTCTTGAGCCCACTTAGCGGGACTCATGTTTGCTGCTCGCTCAGGCCCCATAAATATACCCGCGTGCCGGTCACCCCAGAAAAATGTATGTGCGGCAAAAAAGCTTGGGGTAATGCCTAGTTCAGCCATACGCTGGATTTGATCCTTGCGCGTCATTTGAGCATGAATAAGCAGAGGCCTTGCCTCGGGCCAAGGATGTTTTTCGTTGGCAGCTTCGATAGCGTCAAGGATATCCTCAATCGAGGCGTCGCCGTTGCCATGAATGGCGACTTGAACTCGTTGCTTGTACAACCCCTCCACTTGATCGAACAGCGCATCGCGCAGCACTGCTGGGTAACCTCGGTACTCATCATCGCCTTTATAGGGACGGTGATAAGGCTGGCTTAGGTAACCCGTAAAGCCTTGTATACTCCCGTCAGCGATGATTTTTACGCGCGGCACGACCACACGACCACCCTCGAATTGATCCAACGTTACTTCGCCACTGATTAACTGCTCTCCCACCTCGTTGAACCAGGGGAAAAGCGCAACACGAACAGGTATTTGGTTGTACTCGGACATGGGACCTAACAAGCTGGCCAACGCTTTTGGCATACCACCCGCCGACGCTGTTGTAACACCGTGTTCCAAGTATTCATCGGACGCTAGTTTCGTCATCCGCCAAACATCACTTACAGACAAATCGAGTGTTTTCTCTCGAGCCTGGTGAGTGGCTGTCTCCTCCAATACGCCGTTAGGTCTTCGCTGATCAGGCGAGTTCAGGTCTCGTACAATGTGACCACCTTCTGGATCCGGAGTCGTCTCATCAATATTCGCTTCTTCGAGCGCTGCCGAGTTAAGCACCATCAAGTGACCTGAAACATGCACAACCGCAATCGGGCGGGTCGCGGAAACCGTATCTAAATCGTCGCGAGTTGGATGCCGCTTTTCCGCTAACAGCGTGTCATCGTAGTTACTTCCTATGAGCCAACCGTCCGTCCTCGTTTTTCCAAATTGACGAAGTTTTTCCAGTAGCTCCGGGATCGACTCGGTGTCACCTATTGGGGGGCTATTGAGGTCAACGGTGAACGCTTTTTGGCCTGAACCCGGAAAATGTCCATGCGCATCGATAAATCCCGGAATCAACGTTCTGCCTGCGAGATCGGTAACCTGTGTCTGCTCGTCGACCAGAGCACGAACATCTTCGTTGGTACCGACTGATTCAATGCGTCCCCCGCGGACGCTAACGGCCTCAGCAATCGTATTCGTCATATCCATAGTCAGCACCTCACCATTTAGGAATACCTGGTGACGAGGAGGTTCGGGGTCGCTAACCAACATCGAGAGGTAAATACCGCCAAAGATCAGAACGGCTACGAGAGCGATGAGCGCGCGTTTAAACATAGTAACTACCCGTTTAATTCTTATAGTGTGATTGTTTATTGGCTCAGTAGTGGGGCGGTGGCGGCTCATCCTCTGAGTCCCCAAGATGCTCAATCAACGCCGCCTGCTCCCTCAGTCTATTGCGTAGTTCGCTGACAATAACCTCTGTCCGCTCAAGTCGCTGATGCTGAGTTAACAATGCCTGATCGAGATCATCGTTCGCCGCTTCCAAAAACGCGATTTTGGCCTCTAGTTCGGCCAGATGGGCCTTGATGTCATTATTATCCATCAGCCTATCCTAACCCGTGTTTTTTCTTATCAAAAGCACAGACGAAGGATGGCAACTGATAAACTTTTCGGTACCAGGTATGTAAAAGGCAAACCACTTGAAGACAAACAAAAGTTCCAGGGCTGTGTACAGTACCGATCGAGGCCGGTTATGCCCGCAGTGCCTGCGCAATGTAACAGGCTGCGTGTGTGGGAAGGACCGACCTACATCGACTGGAGATGGTATTGCTCGCATTTCTCGCGAGACGAAGGGTCGGGGCGGTAAAGCCGTGACGGTGATAAAAGGCCTTGCGGTTTCACCGGATGAATTGAGAACGATCGCCAAAAAACTTAAGCAACGTTGCGGCGTCGGTGGGGCTACGAAAGGCGACAACATCGAGATACAGGGCGACCAGCGAGCAACCTGTAAGGCCGAGCTGGAAGCCCTGGGATACACCTGCAAACTTGCAGGTGGCTAATCTACCGCTCGGTTTAGAAGG
>CBFHHL010000033.1:0-11707 GCA_965655685.1 Luminiphilus sp. | reverse complement strand
ACGCCTGCCAGGTCATGGCGTGCTTCAGCTTCATAGACGTCAGTGATTGCGATCAGGCCCACATTAAAGCGCTGGCGAGTTTGCTCGAGCTGTCGGGCAAGTGCGCGCTCTTGCGCCTTTGCGGCACGCAGATTGTCTTGTGCTCTCAAGACGCCGAAGTAGGCCTCTGAGACGCGTACGATAAGGTTTTGTTGAGCTGCTGCAACCGTCGCTTCTGCCTGCTTGCTGCGCTCGCTGCCTGCTTTCCAATCAAACCATGCTGACAGGTCGAAAAGTGTTTGTGAGAGGCTGATGTCGTAGCGCGTCGTGTAGGTGCGGGAGCCAGTTGTTTGATCGGCAATCACTACGTTGCCATTGTCGAAATCGACAATGCTGAGTCGGGTGCTTTCGCTATCGCGCATCGAGCGGGATACGCCTGTATTGACCTGCGGTAATAGCGGGGCCAGTGCCAGTGTTTTTAATTCAAGGTCTGCACGGTACTGTGCTGTTTCAGCTCTAAGCTGCGCGTCGTTATCGAGGGCAATCTCATAAATATCGAGGAGACTCTCGCTCGATGCGATAGGAGCTATCAGTAAAATGGTGGCGGCAATCGCGGCTGCGGTGGCTCGTCTTCCAAGATGAGAAACCATTCAAATTTCCTTGACTGTGTCTTAGACCTCTAGAGGCGCGGAGTTTAACATCGTATACGTCGCGGCGGCGAAAATACGTTCATCTTCCGAATGAGCACAATTATCGCCGTTGATTGCTACACTTTGTGGCGTAATTGATATCGTTAGCGTTAGTACAACAAGTCGAGACTGGTTAAGGCAACATCGTTTTGGTGCAAAAAAGGCGAAAAAGACAACGGTTCCATATGGACCTTACAGAGCTACACGCGCTCTGTGAGGCGAACTACGTGCGGCTACTGAGACTGTTTCCCGATTATGAGCAAGCAAATGAGCGGCGCTTTAGATTGGGCTCGCGTTTGATTGTGATGACGGTGATCGAGCGTGATCGTCACACCACGACCTTGAGCGTGAATTATCATGCGGCTGATTTACCCGAGCTGATGCACTCCAACCTGCATTTGCGCATGTACCGCGATGTGGCGATGGCTGAAGTGGTAAAGCTACGATCGGGACGTCGCTTAGAGTCCCGATACGACTATCCCAATTCAGACATGCACCAACCGGACGAGAAGCGCCAGCAGAACGCGTTTGTAGCCGAGCTACTGAGTCTTTGTTTATCCGATGCGCATGTCGCTGAGACCGTTTTCGAGGTTGGCGATGTCTAGTTCAGCGCTACTGAGAGGCGATTTGACGCTTCCGAGAAGCTCGGGTGAGCTCAGGGTGGTTCAAATTACCGATACGCATCTCACTGGGTCTCCCGCCGGTGAACTTCTGGGAATGAACACGGCGCGCTCTGCACGAGCGGTGATAGATGCGGCAAAACGCTCAGGCGACATCGATTGTTTTCTGATCACCGGAGATATCGCGGCGGATGAGCAGCCCGCGGCTTACGAACAGTTAGAGGAGATGCTCGGTAATACCCCCAGTTTGTGGCTGCCCGGTAACCATGACGATATTCGCTCCAAGGTCGCTTTGTATGAGCCGCACTTGAGGCGACGGCTTCGAACACCCAGCTGGGATTTATTGATGCTGGAGACCCAGGTGCAGGGGCAAGTCGGTGGTGCGCTGAGTGTGGCTGAGATAGACGCTCTTGCTCAGGCAGTTGACGATGCTGCGGCTGAAAATAAGCACTTATTGGTCGCAACACATCATCCGTTGCGATCTATGGCATCTTCCTGGCTCGATGAGCAGTCGGTAAGTAACGCGGCTGAGGCCCTAAGAGTGCTAGCGCCGCACGCGCACCGGAGCGTGATCATCAGTGGCCATGTCCATCAGGAGAGCGACGCCGTGGTGTCAGGTATCCGAATGCTGACGACACCCTCGACCTGTGTTCAATTTGCACCTCAGTCTGAAGATTTTGCATTGGATACGCTTCCTCCGGGTTATCGGAGCTTACGGCTTTTTGCTGACGGCTCGGTGCACACCGAAGTTGTGCGTGTTTCGGACGAGAATAACCGTCCGCTCATTGGCTCCTCGGGTTATCATTAGCCGTTGCAGCGAAAGCCACACCCCACCCATCGTCAAGGTAGTTCTAAGTAATGACGCAGTACAACGCAGATGCCATTGAGGTATTGACAGGCCTAGAGCCTGTTCGCAAGCGCCCTGGCATGTACACCGACACCGCTCGCCCCAACCACCTTGCTCAGGAGGTGATTGATAACTCAGTCGACGAGGCGCTCGCCGGTCACGCAAACCAAATCGATGTTGTTGTTCACGCAGACGGTTCTATCAGTGTCACTGACAATGGTCGGGGCATGCCAGTCGATATGCACCCCGAGCAGAAAAAGCCAGGTGTCGAAGTGATCCTGTCGACACTACACGCTGGCGGAAAATTTTCTGACAAAAACTATCAGTTCAGTGGGGGCTTACACGGTGTCGGTGTATCTGTGGTGAACGCCCTCTCTAAGCGAGTAGATATTACGATTCGCCGTGACGGAAACGTTTACAACATGGCGTTTGAAAACGGCGACAAGGTGGAAGACCTTGCCATTACTGGACAGTGCGGGAAGCGCAATACCGGGACAGGCATTCGGTTTTTACCCGATGAAACCTTTTTCGACAGTCCAAATTTTGCGATGTCACGACTCATTCACGCGCTGCGTGCAAAGGCTGTTTTGTGTCCAGGCTTACGCGTCACGCTCAACGATGAGAAAAAGGGCGAGAAGCAGGAGTGGTTCTACGAGGATGGTATCTCTGACTACCTATCTGATGCGACTATAGATTACCCCGTTATCCCTGAAGAGCCGTTTACAACGAGTTTTGCTGGCGAGACTGAAGCGGTCGATTGGGCTATACAGTGGTTGCCTGAGGGCGGCGAAGTTACCGCCGAGTCTTACGTTAATCTAATTCCCACCGCGCAGGGCGGCACGCACGTGAATGGTTTGCGATCGGGGTTGCTGGAGGCGATGCGTGAGTTTTGCGAGATTCGCAATCTGCTTCCGCGCGGTATAAAGCTGACGGCTGAGGATATTTGGGATCGCTGCTGCTACGTTCTCTCTTCGAAGCTTGGGGATCCTCAGTTTTCGGGTCAGACCAAAGAGCGACTATCGTCGCGCGAGGCAGCAGGCTTTGTCTCGGGTGTGGCGAAAGACGCCTTTGCGCTGTGGCTAAACCAGCACACGTCGGATGCAGAGTTACTTGCTGAGCTCTGCATCAACCGAGCACAGGCACGCATGCGTTCCGCGAAGAAGGTGGTGCGTAAGAGAGTTACTTCAGGACCACAGCTGCCTGGAAAGCTCGCTGATTGTTCCCTCGAAGATCCGGCCCGAAGCGAGCTTTTCCTCGTGGAGGGTGATTCTGCGGGTGGTTCAGCAAAGCAGGCACGCGATCGCGAGTTTCAAGCCATACTTCCGTTACGCGGAAAGATCCTCAACACCTGGGAGGTTGATGCGAGTGAGATCCTTGCGTCGCAAGAAGTACATAACATCTCGGTCGCGCTTGGGATCGATCCCGCGAGTGATGATCTCGATGGTCTGCGCTATCAAAAGGTTTGTATCTTGGCGGACGCCGACTCTGACGGACTTCATATTGCCACACTGATTTGTGCGCTATTCCTGCGACACTTCCGACCGCTGGTACGCGCGGGCCACGTCTTTGTGGCAATGCCACCGCTTTACCGGATTGATGTGGCGAAAGAGGTTTATTACGCGCTCGACGAGTCTGAGAAAAACGGCATTTTGGAGCGTCTTGCGGCGGAAAAATCACGTTCAAAACCCAACGTTCAGCGCTTCAAGGGATTGGGAGAGATGAATCCGTCGCAGCTGCGCGAGACGACGATGGATCCAGATACGCGGCGCTTGGTTCAGCTTGTGCTTGACGCAGACGATGATACCAACAGCGTCTTCGATATGCTGCTTGCCAAGAAGCGCTCGGGCGATAGAAGGCAGTGGTTGGAATCTAAGGGTGACCTCGCCGACGTATAAAATTGAGTACGGTAATCGCTCCTTCGGGCTAGCGCAGCGGAATACTCATAACTGGGCGATAGGGCGATAAAGAATGTTTTCCGCTCGCAGCGTTAATCGCGCATATGTTTTTCAATATCTCGCGACCACTGTGGTGCGTAGAGCGCTGCGCTTGTAGCAGAGACGCGGTGACCCTCGAGTGAGAGTGGCACCTTCGCTTTAGTAAAATGATGTTCAAATGAGAGTACTAAAAAAGGTAAATCTGATGAGAGCTTTAGTAATCGCGACGACAATTATGGCAACAGCTTTTGCTGCGCTTCCCGCCCAAGCTGACTGGTCAGTCAAGGATACTTCCCGTGTTGGTTTTGTATCGATCAAAAACAACGTTATTGGCGAGAACAACGCGTTCAAGCGCGTATCTGGTGGAATTACAGGTGCAGGCGTTGTGACCGTTAATATCGATTTGACATCAGTGGAAACAGGTGTCGGGATTCGAAATGAGCGGTTACAGAAAATGCTGTTCGATGTCGCTAATTTCCCTCAGGCGACCGTGTCGGCTCAGCTCAGTGATGAGCAGATGATGGTTTTAGTGTCTGGTGGCAGTGTTGCCGAAGCCGTGTCCGTATCTGTCTCTTTGCACGGCAACACGGTCTCAAAGCAGGTGGAACTCGCGGCGATCAAAACGGGCGATACGTTACAGGTAACGACAAGGCAGCCGGTCGTCATTACCGCTTCAGAGTTTGGTTTGGAAGCGGGCGTGGCTGCGCTTCAAAAAATAGCAGGCCTCAACGCGATCAGCCGCTCTATTCCTGTTACGGTCGACTTGCAGCTGAGCACAGAGTAACCGTCAGCGTCTTCCCGTTGCCTGCATAATGGCCATGAGTTGTGTCCGATATCGCTGGTAGCGTTCTCGGTCGCTGGCATCTCGCGAGAAAGCAAGAAGCCCATTCAAAATATCAGGTTGACCGGGATGGCTTGCGTTCACAGACTCGAGCGTTTTCATGGCCGACGGTTTGTCGCCCGTATCGTTTAGTGCAACGGCATAGACGTATCGGTGGCGTGAGCCCTCCTTTTCAAGCGCAGCTGCTTCCTTTAGCGAGGCGAGTCCCGCCGTGGTGTCACCCAACCGGATAAAATGTAGTCCCTGCGAGAACCAGAGAGCCCCAGAATCCGGAAGGCGGCCTATAGCATCACTGAGAATGTTCGAGGCTTCCTCGTTACGACCGTCGCGTCGCAACAAATCCACCAAGTTCACGATGGCCGGCTCGAGTTGATCGTTAAGCACTAGGGCCTCGCGCAATGCGGTTTCGGCTTTTGCAGTGTCGCCACGATCTGTCCAAAAGTTAGCGAGCTGCAGCTGCACTGAGGGCATGTCCAAGTGGTCTCGCTGTACGTTGAGATACTCGTCGAATAGGGGCTGTAGCGACGCAATATCTTTTGGCCGAAGCTCGGTATCCGGAACGGCCGCAAGCACCTGCGCAACTTCCATTCTTACGCTGAGCACCGGATCTTGAATAAAGGGCCGTAGCATCAAGAAGCGCTGTGCAGGTGGAAGCCCTCTAAGAGCGCGGACCGCCGACGTCCGCAGAACAGGGTCATCTGCGGGAAGTAGCATTGCACCCATATTGGGCAGCGCAGGCGCCCCTAGGTTGCTCAGTTGTTCGATGACTGACGCCCGCGTAAGCGCCGGTTGTGTCTCATCTGCGACGATGGACTCTAACGTAGGGAGCGCTCTGACATCACCACGATCTGCGGCGAATCGCGCCTTTACCTTTTTGAGCGTCTTTAGGTCACCCTCAACACCCCAATCATGCAGCGTGTCGTACGCCCAAGCGTTGCTTTGATCGGTGTGACATTGTGTACAGGCGTTTGGGCTACCTATTGAAAGGGAAATATCGGGCCGCGGAATACGCATACTGTGATCGCGTCGCGCATCAACGCCCATATAAACTTGAGAGGGCATGTGGCAATTGACACAGGCGCTGCCACTACTGCTAACCGCGTGACGATGATGGGTAACAGTGTCGTAAGTCTCTGTCTTGTGACACTGGGTGCATACACCGTTACCCTCTGCCACTAGCGCGTTACTGTGCGGGTTGTGACAGTTACTACAGACGACCCCGGCCTGCGCCATTTTGCTTTGCATAAATGAGCCGTATACGTACACCTCATCGCGAATTTGCCCGTCGTGCCAATAAAGTGGTGACTCCAGCACTGAGAGGCGATGGGTATCCAACAAAGACTGTCCGTAGTGATAGTCGCCCAAGGTTCCTCTTCGCGAATGGCACCGTCCGCAATTGTCGACCTGTATGTTGTTATCTAACGGGGTGACCCGGTGGGCGATGTCCTCGCCGATGTCTCTTATCCATTGACCCCGTGCTGCTAAGGCAAGTGCCAGACCCATTGTTTCAGGTGATTGGCTTTTGTCCGCCTTGCCCGCTGTTGCGAGTGCCACGTGATCCGAACCCGGGCCATGACAGGACTCGCACCCAACGTCTATTTGGTCGTAGCTTGTTTGGTAGCTCCGGGTACTGGTGTCGTAGCCTTTAACAACATTTGTGCTGTGGCACTCGGCGCAGCGGCTATTCCAGTTGTGGTAGATGCCCGTCCAGTGAAGTGGACTATCGGAAGTCACAGGCTCTTGATCTTCGTAAATATGGTACCAGCGCTGGCCGCCTTCAGTTTCGCTGCGACTATCCCACGCAATACTTAGCGCATTGAGGCTTCCTTTTTTTGTGGGTAATAACAGCTGCTGAAGCGGATAGACGCCAAACACATATTCGACCCGGTAGTCGGTGAGCTCGCCCTTTTCATTGTCGGTATTAACCCAGTAAGCGCCATCCTTTTTAAAGAAGCTGGTGGTCACGCCCTCGTAGACGAACTTTGCGTTATCGAAATTACCAAGCACGGTTTCGGCATTAGCTTCCTGCATCGCGAGGTCGTGGTGGGAGCCAGTCCAGTCGGCCATCTGAGACTCATGGCAACCTGCGCACGCAGCGTTGCCAACAAAGGTGGGATCCTCAGCTAAAGCAGCATGAGTAAAAAGAAATAGCAGCGCGCCCAGCCCGCCAAGAAAGAATCTTGTTAAGCCCAGAGCTCTTTGCTTAATTGCTCCACGGGTTCCTTGGCTCCGCGGGCTAGCCATGTTGCCAGCGCGGATGCAACGTTGCGGAACTGTATTTCGGGTGCCGGAGGCATTTCGTCTAACCACGCACGCGCCTTGTGAGTTTCTAATGCCTGCATTGTAGTGGCATAGCCCAGCTGCTCAAGCGCTGCTGCGTTGGAAAGTTGCTCCATCTGTTTTGCCAAGGGGCGTGTCAGCACCGGCTTACTCCACTGGAGGCATTCGGAAATCAGTTCAAAGCCTGTATTGCAGATAACCCCTTTGCATGTAGCGAGGTCCCTTTTGAAGCCGTCTACATTGGCTTTTTGCCGGAGTACATTTCCACGCTGCTCGTCGCTGACTGCTGGTGAGTACTGAATAAAAGTTTTGTCTGCAAACTGCTGCAACCATTGAGTGGTCAAGTCCTGATCCTCAAAGGGTAAATAGACCAGAACGTGTTCTTTAGTAGCACCTGGATCGATATCGGGTAAGTCGAGGATGGGTGGAAGAATCGTGTTATCGAAGGCGGCCCAGTGAAGTCCCACTGGGATATCAACGGGTGCAAATTGTTTCATCACCAGCCGGCTCATGGCGTTATCCCCAGTGAGCGGTGTGTTCTTCCCAAAGGCGTACTGGTGTCCAATGCCAATGGTCTCTCGGCCCCTTGCTTTCGCGGCCCAGCCTAAAACTGGCTCGTAGTCGCAGACAATGAGGTCATAAGGGTCAAGATCAAGGCGTTTAACGTCTTGCAAAAAGGTGACAGGCGCTAAATTTAACGCCGTTTTACGGTAACGCATTCGTCCCGCTTCGGTGATCATCGTGATGCCTTTTCGGTGTTTGAAGTCACCGAAAAGCTCCATATCAAAAAGCTGGGACTTTTCGCGGCCAGAAAAAAGCCAGGTCACGTCCACATCGAAGTCTTTTAACGCGTGTGCCAAACCTCGAGCGCGACTAACATGCCCTTGCCCGGTTCCTTGAACCCCATAGAGAATCTTTCTTGTCATAGGTGCTTTTTACCAGAGATTTAGCGTCGAGGCTGTACCCATCGCGACACCGGATCCCAATAGCGCGCCGGCGATGATATCGCCTGGGAAGTGAACTCCCACAATGACTCTAGACAGACCAACGGCTGCGGCCCAAATAAACAGCACTGCGGTAACACCGCCGAACAATAGGGTTGTCATGGCACACAAGCAAAACGCTGCAGATGTGTGTCCGGAAGGAAAGCTAAATTTATCAGAAGCGGTGATGAGGGATTGCATGCTGGGCGATAAATCGCAAGGTCTGAGGCGTTTCAAGGTGTTTTTTAGGATGTAATAGCTACATCGCTCTACGGTGAATGCTACCGCCAGTGCGAATGCGTAGGTGGGAGCAAGAATCGATCCTGACAGCCAAACGAGCAACGGCGAGAGTAGTTGCGCGTACCCATCCCCGCTCTTAGAAACCGCCAGTGCAGCTTGAGTTAAAGCCTGTCGTGCTTTTCCGTAGCCAAATACTTTGTTAAATAAGGCTAGGTCTATTTGCTGTAATAATGACAAACTCAGCGAGCTCGTTTTCGGTCCAGTCGCAGGAATCATTTAAACGCCCCCGGAAACAATCCAACCGATGAGTGTGAAGGGTAAATATCACAGAATTATGAACGTGAGGAAATAACGGGTGCATATCGGAATTTTAAAGACAGACTCTGTAAGACCTGAATGGGTCGGTGAGTTTGGAGAGTATCCCGATATGTTTGTTCGCTTGGTAAGCGAAGCGAACCCGGAAGCAACGTTTTCGACCTGGGATGTCGAGGAGGGGGTGCACCCAACCCAGGACGATATTGACAGCGTTGACGGCTTTATCATCACCGGTAGTAAGAGCTCAGCTTATGATGATAAGCAGTGGATTCGAGACCTTGAGAGCCTCATTCAGAAATTACACGCGGCGCGCAAAAAGATGGTGGGCATTTGTTTTGGTCACCAAGTTATCGCACAAGCTCTGGGCGGGTTGGTGTCGAAATCTGAAAAAGGCTGGGGTGTAGGTATAAATATTTACAAACTCGCTGGTGTGCCGTTCCATCGCGAAGAATCAGGTGAACTGAAGCTCATCGCATCGCACCAGGATCAGGTCCGCGTCTTACCACCTGGCGCTCGAAACGTGGTGAGTAACACGCACTGCGCGAATGCCGGATTTGTGATGGGCGATCATATTTTTACCCTGCAAGGGCACCCCGAGTTTGTGCCCGATTACTCCGAAGCGATCATGGCGTTTCGTTTTGACATGATTGGCGGTGATCGAGTTGCCGAGGGGCGAGCGTCGCTAGAAACGCATCAGCACGAGGGCGCTAAGGTCGCGGGCTGGATGGTAGATTTTTTCTCTAATTAAGAGCGTTCAGCTTTAGAGTGTGCCCTCATTGAATCGGGGTTGTGGGGTTACCTATGTGCACGCCAGTAAGTTAGCCTGCGGTGCTTTGGATGTATTAGTGAATTGCCAAGACCAAGATGAGCTCAGGAGAAAAAGTAGGGCACTTTCAATCTTTGACCTAAAAAATCAATAGCACCATTGGTCTAAATGATAGTGAGCGCCCACATCTAAGTTTGGTTTTGAATGGCTGATACCTAGAGCGGAATGTATCAACTTCAAACGCTCTGTTCGTAGGCCTACCAAGTTCCAACATTTTCCATCGACGCCCACGGATCTTGGACAGGAAGCGCTTGGCCCTCTTGCAGCAGTTCGATTGAAATTCCGTCAGGAGATTTCACGAATGCCATCCGTCCGTCTCTCGGTGGTCGGTTGATGGTTACGCCGCCGTCCATGAGGCGCTGGCACGTCGCGTAGATATCATCAACACGATAGGCGAGGTGCCCAAAATTGCGACCGCCAGTGTATGACTCTGGATCCCAGTTGTAGGTTATCTCCACCAGAGGGCTTTGCTTGCTTTCTGCGTCATCCGCATCCGCTGGAGCAGCGAGAAATACCAAGGTGAAACGGCCCTGTTCGCTGTCGTAACGACGAACTTCCACGAGCCCTAAATGGTCGACGAAAAAAGATAGTGTTGCATCCAAGTCAGCGGCTCGAATCATCGTGTGGAGGTAGCGCATGGTTTCCGTCCTTTGTGGTCTTTTAGCGAATCATTCTGTTGCCAAGAGTCAAGTTGCTCATTGCCCAGTTGCAAAGTGTAGCCGCTGATCAATTTGGTCCCAAATAGTCTTGTTGAGTCTCTATAGCTAGGTGCCAGACAGGGGCCAAGCGACAAAGACAGCGAATCGAGGAGAAAAAGAAAAGGAAAATAGTAAAAATAATGGTGCAACAGAACGTTGAGACCAGAGCGATCTCGAGCTTCATACTGATACAAAAACGCAAAGGCCATTAATGCAATTTCGATAAGATAGACAGACCGTTGTCAGATTTGTCACTGGCGTACTCCCCAATATCTGATAACTCTGGTGCGCGGATGCACCCTTGCGTAGGCTCCGTGCCATTGTTTAATGGTGCATAAACTAATTAGTAAAAACCGTATCCGACAGCAAAATATGTCCAACATGTGGCGGCGACTATCTTGAGCGCGTCCGTCGAACAGGTAGAGAGGGCTGGGCGTTCGATCGTGTTTACGTTTGCACCAGTTGTCGTGAGCGCGTTGGTCGTGTACCTACAGGCAATACAACGTTGCTTGCGCGCACCATGAATTTTTTCAAGTTTATTTAGCAGATTGGTCAAACAGCTAATGACGTTTTCGTTTTCCGGCTGACGGCGCGGATACTCCATTAAAATACCCCACGTCTCCAGAGAATTTTTCTCGAATTCGTCCTACACTTGCGCTCTGATTTTTTAGAGCTCTTGCTATGTGGTTTCGCAATGCACGTCCTTACAAATTACCGAGTCGCCTGGGCATTGACGCCAGCGAGTTATCACAGCGACTCTCGCGCCGACCTTTCGTACCGTGTCGTCCCAGTCAGCCAAACTCTAGTGGCTGGGTTGCCGCGTTGTCAGACGACGCAACTGACTTCGTGCACAAGTCTGGCGATTACTGGCTGGTGCGATTGAAGCGCGAGGAGCGGCTATTGCCCGCGTCGGTCATTCGCAGCGAGGTTAACAACCGAATTCAGGAGATACAGGCAGGTCAAGGCCGTCGCGTTCAGCGTAAAGAGCGGCTAGATATTGTCGACGAGGTCACGCAGGACCTGCTACCCCGCGCATTTACAAAATCGCAGCACTTAGAGGGCCTTATTAACGACCGCGAGGGTTGGGTATGGGTAAATACGGCAAGTCCGGCTCGAGCGGAGGATTTTCTATCCTTATTGCGCGAGGGATTGGGTAACCTGCAAGTTACCATTCCCGACACCCAAAAGTCCCCCGTTGTTGCTATGAGTCAGTGGGTCCTTAACGGGGGTCTTCCGGAAGGCTTGAGCCTAGGTGGTGACGCCGATCTGGAAGACCCAACTGAAGAGGGTGGTGTGGTTCGTGCACGAGGCGTCTACCTTGAGTCCGACGAGATTCGGAGCCATATAGAAAGTGGTAAGCAAGTCGTTCGTTTGGCCTTGTCCTGGCAAGACCAGGTGGATTTTGTTCTTGATAAGGACCTGAGTATTCGTCGCATTCGCTTCAGCGATGAGCTA
>CBFHHL010000032.1:0-19486 GCA_965655685.1 Luminiphilus sp. | reverse complement strand
TTGCCAAACAACCTAACCATGGGTACGAGACTCGCAGGACCTGAGGAGGCAACAACGCTTGAACTCGGTGTTAAGTATGCTGCTGACTGGGGAACACTCAACGCGGCGATGTTTGAGCAAAGCATCGAGGGCTTCCAATCCAACGCATTCGTCGGTACGGGCTTCGTGCTGACTAATGCGGGTAAGCAGTCGACCAAAGGTATCGAGGTTGACTTAACGGTTCGAGCGACTGAGGCACTCACTCTCGCGTTATCGGGTACCTTCCTCGATCCGATCTACGACGACTTTACGGGCGCATCACTCAATGGTCAGCCGGCTGACTTCACAGGCCTGACACCTGCGGGCATCCATAAGCGCAGTATCAGTGCGATTGCTACTTACAACTTCACGCTCAATGGTATGAACGGCTTCGTCCAGGCGGATTATCAATACGACAGCGCCGTCGATATAAATGACGGAGGTGATATTTCCGTCGACAACCAAGCCTTGGAGGCGCGTGGCTTCAGGCAGCGTGAGGTGAGCATGGTCAACGCGAGTTTTGGCTTGACTAGGGGTGACTGGAATCTGCGCGTCTGGGGTCGCAATCTCACCAATGATCAATGGCTGATCACTTGGTTCCCGGCGGTAGCCCAAGCAGGAAGCCTCTCTGGCTACCCGAACCAACCCAGAACTTATGGTGCCTCGCTCAGATACAGCTTCTAAAATAGCGAGGTACTTAGATACCCTCTAGGTATTCCTGAATAAACGCTCCGAGCAAGTCGAATTCGTGCTTCCGGGGCGTTTTTTTTTCACCACATTAAACCGATAGAAGTCATACCTCGGGCTCATCAAAGGGTCTCAGCACGAGATTGGTGCCTTCAGTAATACTGGCATCGGCCGCCATTCTCGGCAGCAGCGTCATACCAACACCGTTAGCAACAATCTGGACAATCTTGGTTAAGCTTGTTGCTTGATACGGCACGGTTACGTCTTGCTCTCTGAGCTTGCATGCCTCAAGCGCATGGACAGAAAAACAAACGGACCAATGCACTTAATGCCCTCACGACGCCCACCAAAGCGACATCGGATTGTCAAAGCGAAAGGGATATCCCCCTTTAAAACCAAGCAACTAAAACAATTTTAATCGCGATGGTTGCTCGCGATTTTACTTTGGCATAAGGCGTAATTGCTGATAACGTCGACAAAGCTATATACCAATAAAATAAGGATAGCCTATGAAATTTTTCCAGAAGTCCCTAAGTGTTGCGGTGATTGCTACGCTCAGCGGTTCGGCATTTGCACAATCACAAGTGGAAGAAGTTGTTGTAACCGCAACTAAACGCGCGGAGTCCTTACAGGACGTTCCGTTGTCTGTGAGCGTTATCGAAGCTCAAACGATTGAGCGGGCTGAAATTCGTGACCTAATAGACTTGCAGTCGGTTGTGCCGTCACTTCGGGTCCCTCAGTTCCAGAATTCGACGCAGGCCGATTTCGTTATACGAGGATTCGGTAACGGCGCCAACAACCCTGGAATCGAGCCTTCTGTTGCCGTCTTTATTGATGGGGTTTATCGCAGTCGTTCTCTCGCCCGCATTGCCGACCTTCCTAATATCCAGCAAATCGAAGTTCTGCGGGGACCACAGAGTACCCTTTATGGAAAAAATGCGTCAGCGGGCGTCATATCTATCACAACGCGAAAGCCTGAGTTTGAGCGTAGCGGTAATTTTGAAGTTGGTCTGGGAAACTGGAATCAGAAGTCCGTTAGAGGCTACATCACAGGCCCTCTTTCTGACACAGTCGCCTACAGCTTTGGCGGCAGCATGCTCGAGCGTGATGGATACCTTTACAACCCGGTTTTGAATAACGATCAAAACGAGCGTGACCGCTGGTCACTTCGAGGTGAGCTCCTGTTTAATGTTGGTGATGAGACAGAGGTTCGTCTCATGTATGACTATGATGAGATGGACGAGATCTGCTGTGGCACCGCGAACATCATAGATGGCCCAGCCGGGGCCGCCCTTGCGGCATTGTCAGCTATTCCCGGCACAGCCTATGATGCCGAGGACCCCTTCTCCTTCAGAACCTACGGCAATATCGACCCCATTAACCGTGCAGAAAATTCGGGTTTAACACTCGACATCAGAACCACTTGGGGTGACTTAGACGTCCGATCTGTTACCGGATATCGAGACTCCTTTTCTGATCAGCCGCAAGCGGATATTGACTACACAGGTGCAGATGCCATTGGTAATCAGGTCTACACCACAGACATCCAAACGCTGACTCAAGAAATTCGTATAAATGGAAACACAGACACCATCGACTGGATGGTGGGTGGTTTTTACTTTGACGAAAGCATCGACTTTAGCAGCGGTATCGACTTTGGCTCGCAATGGCGCAATTACGCCGGTCTCCTCGCTGGGGGCGCCGATAATATTAACGGCTTGGAACAGCTATTATTGTTGCCGCCGGGAACGTTTTTCGAGCCAGGAACGGGTGTCCTAGAGACTGCAAAGCAAGACAACGAGACCTTCTCTGTTTTCGGTCAGGTGACGTTCGCGCTGTCAGATAAGACTGACTTAACTGTGGGCCTCAACTATCTTCAAGACGATAAGCAGATCTCCCTCACCCAAGCAAATGGTGATGTTTTCTCGCAGTTGGATCTTGCGGGTGCAGATGGCATAACAGCACTGTCCAATTTAGCTTATAGCGGTGGATTTGCCGCCTTGGGTATTCCACCCATTTCTGCGGTCCCGCAAGAGGGAATTCCTGCCTACCTGCAAACGGTTGCAGCTACCGCAGGCGCTCTAGCGCCAACTCCCAATAACCCATTCCTCGGTTTCCAAGCCCTGCAGTTCCTTCCTCAAATGCTTGGCATTCCAAATGCCGCGGAACCTGGAACGTCTGATGACAGCAAAACTACTTACACAGTGAGCTTGTCGCATGCCTTCAGTGACGACTTGAATGTGTACGCCACTTATGCAACGGGCTACAAAGCCACCTCTTGGAACTTGTCCCGCGATACGCGCCCAACCCAAGCGGAATACAATTCCCTAGTGGCATCAGGTGCGTCGCTACCAAATAACCTCACTCTCGGAACACGCCTAGCGGGCCCCGAAGAAGCGGAGGTACTTGAGCTCGGCGTCAAGTACAGCGCAGGTTGGGGCTACATCAACGCGGCAATCTTCGACCAAAGCATCGAGGGATTCCAGTCCAACGCCTTCACGGGTACTGGCTTCAATCTCACAAACGCAGGTAAGTCGTCGGTTGACGGTATCGAGATCGATATGATGGTTCGCCCCACTGAAAACCTATCTGTCGCGCTGGCCGCAACGTTCTTAGATCCTATTTATGATGATTTCCCAAATGCCTTACTCAATGGTGAGCCTTATGACTTTACGGGACTGAAGCCCGCGGGGATTCACGAGAGAAGCTTTAGTGCCATCGTCACCTATGACTTCACACTGGCTGGTTGGGACGGATACGTCCAAGCTGACTACCAATACGACAGCGAGGTCGATATCAATGGTGGCGGAGATCTATCCTTTAGCAACTTAGAATTAGAGGCACGCGGCAATCGAACTCGAGAAGTGGGAATGATCAACGCAAGTCTCGGCTTTAAGAAGAACGACTGGGAATTGCGGTTCTGGGGACGAAACTTAAACGATGACCAGTGGCTGATCACCGTCTTCCCATCTGTTGCGCAAGATGGAAGCGCGACTGGCTATCCGAACCAGCCGAGATCCTATGGTGCGAGTCTCCGTCGTAGCTTCTAAATCAACCCTGCTGAGCGCTCTGTAAGCAGCTCTTAAGAAACGCCCCGAGCAGATTAAACTCATGCTTCCGGGGCGTTTTTTTGCGCCACATTAAACCAATCTTTCGTCCCACATCAGGCTCGTCAAATGCTCGAAGAACGAGACCTGTCCGATCTGCGATACCCGCATCTGTAGCCATCTTTGGCAGTAGCGTTGTGCCAATACCGTTCGCAACCATCTGAACGATCGTTGTCAGGCTGGTCGCTTGATAAGGCACGTTTACATCTTGTGCTTTTAGCTTACACGCCTCCAAAGCATGCTCTCTAAGACAGTGTCCTTCCTCGAGCAACAACATCTCAGTCCCCTGTAAATCCGTAGTGTTCAAGCTCTGGCTCGAGATAAGTTGAGAGTCTGGACGCGCCGCGAGGTAAAAAGGATCATCAAATAAGGTCAGAGTATCCACCTGGTCGGCAGGAAAAGGCAGCGCGAGGAGTAAGATATCCAATTCGCCCACCTGAAGTGCGTCTATCAAGCTTTGTGATAAGTCTTCTCGGACAAACATCTTACATTCGGGGTGATCACGGCGTAACGCATAAAGCATTTTTGGTAGGACAAAGGGTGCAATAGTTGGTATGACACCAAGACGAATTTTCCCCTGAAAGGGCTCTTTTGATGCTTCACACAGAGCGACGACATCGTCAACATCCGTGAGTATCGCTCTCGCTCGCTCAACAACCTCTAACCCCAAGCTCGTAAGTAAGACCGAGCGGTTATTTCTCTCGACCAAGCTCGCCGACAGCACATCCTCAAGCTCTACGATGGAAGCGCTAAGCGTGCTTTGGCTTACGTGACAGGCTTTTGCAGCGTTACCAAAGTGGTGATGCTGTGCTAGTGCGCATAAATATTTGAGCTGCTTCAAAGTGGGTTGTCGCGACACTAAATTCCCCTTGGACCATAATCGGACTTGTCGTGCATTTGTCCTATATACGATCGGAAATTTCGATCGGTTTTGCCAGCTTTTTTTCGAACCAATTCGCGCGCATCTCGGTATAGTATCTGTGCAGCCGGTGATTCGGCCGCGTCATGACGTAAACGATCAAACATGGAGTAAAAGCAATGGAACTGAAAGGTAGTGCAACCGAACAGAACCTAAAAGACGCCTTTGCAGGTGAGTCTCAAGCTAACCGTCGTTACCTCTACTTCGCCTCAAAAGCGGATGTGGAAGGCTACAACGATGTTGCAGCGGTGTTCCGCTCAACAGCTGAAGGCGAGACTGGTCACGCGCACGGTCACCTCGAATACCTCGAAGCTGTAGGCGATCCGGCAACAGGTCTGCCAATGGGCGACACTGTTAAGAACTTGGAAGCATCAATCGCGGGTGAAACTCACGAGTACACTGATATGTACCCAGGCATGGCGAAGACCGCGCGCGATGAAGGTTTCGACGAAATCGCTGATTGGTTCGAAACACTCGCGAAAGCAGAGCGTAGTCACGCGAACCGTTTCCAAAAAGCACTCGATAACCTGGACGCATAGTTCACAAATATCGATTGCGAACGGGGGGACGTCAGTCCCCTCTTTTGGTTAACCCAACCTAATTGAGGATTGATAGATGCGTGAAGGTAGCGTTGAAGCGCCAACTCGCCACCCCGTAGAGTGGAAGACAGAAGAGTTCTGGAACCGAGACTCGCTCAATGAAGAACTCGCTCGTGTTTACGACGTCTGTCACGGCTGTCGTCGCTGTGTCAGCTTATGCGACTCGTTTCCCACCCTGTTCGATCTCATCGACGAGTCCGAAACACTCGAAGTTGACGGTGTTGCACTTGACGATTACGACAAAGTCGTTGACCAGTGTTACATGTGTGACCTTTGCTACCTCACGAAGTGCCCCTACGTACCACCTCACGAATTCAATGTAGACTTCCCGCACCTCATGTTGCGCGCGAAGGCACAAAACTTTAAGGCCAAGGGCGCGAAGTTGCGCGACAAGGTCTTAACGTCGACCGACGCGCTAATGAGTACGATTTCAACGATTCCATTGGTGGACATCACAGCGAACGCGTTAAATAAAAACAGCACGTTCAGGAAAGCGCTAGAGAGCACATTTGATATCGCTGCCGAAGCACCGTTGCCTGAAATTCATCGGAATACGTTAATCAAGCGAGCCAAGAAGCTGGTGAAGGATATCGAGGCGACTCCCGTTGGTGCTACCACGGGTAAGCTTGCCCTGTACGCAACGTGCTACGGTAATTACTCGAGCCCAACCATTGGCGAGGACTTCATTAAAGTCTTTCAGCACAACGACATTAGCATTGATGTCATTCCCAAAGAGAAGTGCTGCGGCATGCCCAAACTCGAACTGGGTGACCTCGATGCAGTTGAGGCATTGAAAGAAGCCAATATCCCCCTGCTTGCTGGACTCGTGGACCAGGGCTATGACCTAACCGCACCCATTCCCTCGTGCGTGTTGATGTACAAGCAAGAACTGCCTTTGCTATTCCCCGACGACCCAGACGTGCAAAAGGTCAAGGCGGCCTTCTATGACCCATTCGAATACCTTTGGATGCGCCATAAAGGAGAAGCGTTTAAGACGGATTTTGCAGAGAGCTTGGGAAACATTGCTTATCAGGTTGCTTGCCACCAGCGAGTGCAGAACATCGGACTCAAAACCCGTGACATCCTGTCACTGATTGAAGAGACAACGGTTGTCGCGCATGAGCGCTGCTCCGGTCACGACGGCACTTATGCAGTGAAAAAGGAAACGCGCGACAAGTCCGTTAAAATAGCCCGGCCCACCGTGCGTAAGGTTAACGATCAGAAGCCTGATCACTTTATTTCCGACTGCCCGATGGCTGGAGAACATATTGCCAACCTGGCCGATAGCGTAAGCAGTGCAGAGCACCCCATGACGCTACTGCGAGTGGCTTACGGAATTAAATAAACAAGGAGATTATTGATGGCTCATTTGACACGCAGCGATCTCTGGTCGCTAGAACAGTACTCTGAACAACGCGAAAGCTTCCGTACGGAAGTACTTGCGCACAAGAAGACACGCCAACTGGCTTTAGGAGAAAACGCTCGGATCTACTTCGAGGACGAGCTCACTATCCGTTATCAGGTCCAAGAAATGCTCCGTATCGAGAAAGTGTTTGAGGTGGCAGGTATCGAAGAGGAGCTTGAGGCTTACAATCCTCTTATTCCTGACGGAACGAATTGGAAAGCGACCTTTATGATCGAGTTTGGTGACCCTGAGGTTCGCGCAGAACGACTGAGAGAAATGCGCGGCATCGAGAATTGCATCAACCTTGAAGTTGAGGGCCACGGCATAGCGCAAGTTATTGCCGATGAAGACCTAGAGCGGGAAACCGAAGAGAAGACATCTGCGGTGCACTTCATGCGCTTTGAGCTCTCTACAGACCAAATTGCAGCGCTCAAAGACGGCGCCAAGCTCTTTGCGAGTGTTGAGCATGCGGCCTACCCGATTCCCCGCTTTGAAGTTGCTCAGGCAACTCGAGATGCGTTGACAAAAGATCTGGCACTCACCTCTCACTGAGGTAAACGTGATTGACCCAAGGCTCCGACGGGGGCCTTTTTTTATCTATTCTCAATCTCCCTGAATTTACGGTACCACTTTAGCTTGAGTGTTCAGGAAGCTGCGTTGTCGGCAGCTGAGCCGTGGTTACAGAGGTCGACCCACGGGGCTGGTCATCCGAAGGTTTCCGTCGATGCGTTACGCTATGTCGCTAGATGCATCATCAATCTTTCAACTATCAGAAAAGGGACTGACCAGAGTCGTCTTGCACATCACCCAAGGTGTCTACGGGGAATCTTCGATGGCGGGAGGTATCAGTAGCGTTTGATACGCTGGAAGTCTCGCGATGCTCTATAAGGCGCCAGCTCAGGCCGATTCAAACCATTAATCAACTCATCCGATACCATTTCACCCACGATTGGTGCCAACGACACACCACTGTGCATGATGGCGATATAGCTATCGGGTAACACAGGACTCGGGCCTATAACGGGGTGACCATCAAGCGGAAGTGGCCGCCAGCCAATCACAACCTCTTCGATAGCAACATCCTGACTCAATGCCGGTATGAACTTCCGGGCAGTACTCACAAGTCTATTCGCATGTTGCAGAGCTATCTCATCCGACGGAAAACGTGTGGGATGGTTAGCGAGTCGCTGATCGTGCGCTGCCGTATCGGGTGCACCCTCCTGTTCGCCCAATACAATTCGCCCGTCCAAACGTTGATGAACATGTACACCCGGCGCCACAAAAATCGTGTTCAGCATCCTAGGCAAAGGTTCTGTGATAACAATGACGCCTGGCGTAGAGCGCTGAGGAATCTCGACTCCTGCCAGCGCCATGGTTGCCTCAGGGTCAGCACCTGTAGCAATGACGTATTTGTCGACTCTGACGTCTCCGCAGGTAGTTTGGAGGACCGACAGCCCATTTTCTGATCGGATCACATCAATCACACCGCAATTCTCTAACAACCTCAGGCCTAGTTTTTGCGACGCCTTGACCATCTGCTGCGAGGCAAATCGCGCATCAACTGCTCCATCGCGCGGCGAGTATGCGATTTTCTCTGCTTCACCAAAGCGCGCATTGGGTTCCAGACCTTTGGCTTCGGTTACGTCGATCATTCTCGCCGGCTCATCCCATAGCTGCTGTTCTGCTATGTCATTGACAAGACGCCGCTGACGAGGCTCAGAGGTAAACCACTCGAGTGAACCACCCCATTTAACGGGCAGACTCAACTCCTCCTGCAAGCGATGCCAAGCTTCAATCCCCACTTGATTGAACCTGTGATAGTGCCGAGGCTGCTTGGCCCAAGTTGCGTTTATCCATGCAAAGGTTCCGTGGCTCGTTGCACCACCCACAGTAGACCGATCGATCAACGTGACGCGAGCACCCTGCTTTACAAGGTTGTAAGCAATGCTCGAACCGACAATACCAGCGCCTATGACCGCAATATGAGCACCTTCGGCGTTTGCACTTGCCTTTTTTGCAAGTCCGGTTACCACCATTGATGAGAGCATTAATCGGTTAAATGCGCGACGATCAATACCTTGCTTGTCCTTTGACACGTTTTAGCCTCTATCTTTATTCCACAACACTAACTCATAGCGCCTATTCATAGAACGAGTTAACGGCACCAATTCACGACACTGCCACGATTGTGCCCTTTTCGGGACCCGCGCTCGGGCAATCTTGCTCTAGCTTAGGCGAGAGACAACCGATAGTCTTCGGGCTCTATCTATCAGTTATGTTTTAAGGCGCAGCACGATGACACTAGTAGTTTTTGATATGGACAGAACGCTGCTCAACGCCCAATCGCAGATCTCGGCATACACTCAGGAAACCCTCAGACTGATGCGTCAGGCTGACATCGACTACACCATCGCGACGGGAAGAACCCTCCAGGCCGCTTTGCAGCCGCTCGATAACAATGGCTTCAGTCGATCGATGGTGCTTAAGAACGGTGCCGTCATTTGGGAGCCTAGCCAACGAACCTACAGTCACCACCATCTGCTCACCCCCTCGGAGGTGAATGATGTGATTGGCATCTTTATCCAAAGCCAATTGACCCCATTTGTATTTTCTCTCGAGCAAGGTGAGCGTCATGCCGTTTATCACGCGCCGCTCAGAGAGGGATACGAAATCAAACTTGCGCATCTATTCGAAAAAGAGCGCGAATTACCGCTGCAAAGTATCGAGGAAATGCCTCGGAACGCCCACGTAATCAATATATCTGCAATGGGTTCGCAAGAGGCCGTTAACCGCGTTGTGGACTTCGTAGCTCATCACCCCCACCTAGTGGCATACACGGGAATCGCCTTAAAAGAGCAAGGTCTCGCTTGGCTGGACGTGCATCACAGTGAGGGATCAAAGGGCAATGGCGTTCGGCACGTTGCAGAGACCTCTGGCTACTCCGAGATTATCGCCTTTGGGGATGGCGACAACGATCTGAGCCTGTTCGAAATCGCTACTGAGTCATACGCTGTGTCAAACGCTGACAAGGAGCTTAAAGAATTGGCTACTGAAGTCATTGGGCATCATGACGAGGACGGCGTCGCAAAATTCTTACGACAACGTTTCGACCTTTAATCCCTCAATAGCCCGTGAAATCCATGCTGACTGCCTCTGCCCACGCCATTGGAATACTCGCTCTTTTAATTGTCCTGTATGGGATCACAATGCCTGCTCTAGGACTGAAAACAGGATCAGAACGAGTTAGCGTCACGCCTTCAGCGCCCGATATTTATGAAGCGGTTTCCTTTGAAAGCGAGGGCTTGTCGCTCGAGGGCTGGTGGTTCCCAGCAGAAAGTCCACGCGCAAACCTTCTGTTTGTTCATGGCGCCGGTTCTAGTCGCTATTCACCCTTTTTTAACACGATGGGGTTTTATGAAAATCTCCAAGCGAACGGCATCTCCGTGTTTACCTTTGATCAGCGCAATCATGGAAATTCGTCTTTCACTGATGGATATTTGCGAATGGGCGCCACTGAACACAGGGACGTTAAAGCGGCAGGCGACTGGCTCAGGAAATACAGACCCAGTGATGCGCCGCTTATTATTTGTGGTCTCTCTATGGGCGGCGCTAGCGCCATTTACGCCATTGCTAACGGCCTGGCTGCTGACGGGCTATTGTTGTTTGATCCGATGCTCAATACATCAGACGCGCTTGCACAGGGGGGGTATGTTGGCTAAGGGCTACCTGCTGCTTTATTTAAGCCGATGGCGCTGCTTGCCCCCTATTTTTGGCGCCTGCCCAAAGGACAATTTGATGCGCTATCCGTAGGGTCCACACTCTCGCTTCCCATCCATATTGTCCAAAATAAAGACGACCCAGTCACACGATCACGTTGGAGCGAACAGTTAGCAAAACAAAACTCCAATGCGGTAGTAAGTTTTGTCCCGCACATAGCTCCGGATCATCTTTGCCTGGCAGATAAGGGACGTTGGGGCACACATGCATCGTCCTACCACTGTCATCCAGAGTGGGCGATGAACGAAGTGGAGCAGCTTCTCGAACGTCTTTAATCGCGTCAGCGCACCGCCACCTATACTGGACAGGCATTCGACGGATCATCTGTATTGTGAACTAAAGTTTAAAGTTTGACCTATACTTATCAGCCACATTGGAGGAATGACTATGAAACGCGCACTTCTCGCTTTCACCATCGGTATGACCGCTTCCGCAACCGCTTTCTCGTGCCCAGAGTTCCTGAACACTGAAATGCGCAAGCTGAGCTCAAAGGAGACTGTGAACTTCTGTGAGAGCTACGCAGGAAAGCCAATGCTTATCGTCAATACCGCCAGCAACTGCGGATACACACCTCAGTTCACTGGGCTTGAGCAGCTCCACCAAGATTACAAAGACAAAGGTCTAGTCGTTGTCGGTTTCTCGTCTGATGACTTTTTTCAAGAAGAGAATGACGAGGCCGATGCCGCAACTGTTTGCTTTGAAAAGTACGACGTTTCTTTTCCTGTAATGGCAACCAGCTCCGTTCGCGGTAGCGACGCAAACCCCGTATTCAAGGGACTGGGGGAAGCAAAGGGATACCCACGCTGGAATTTTAATAAATATGTTGTGTCTGGTGATGGTGAAGTGGTTGCCAAATTCGGTTCAAGTGTTGGTCCGGAAAGCGAAGAACTGCTCAACCTTATCAATGAGGTAACCGTCGGCGGAGAGTGATCCCTCTGAATGCGTAAACAAACGTCGATGCTGCCCTGCGCGTGTTGTGGCAGGTTAGTATCGCTCACCTTTCACCATCTCATTCCACGAAAAATGCATCGCCGCAAAGGCTTCCGCAAACGTTTTTCAAAAGTTGAGCTTAATGCAGGTGTTCATATTTGCCGTAAATGCCACAAAGGTGTGCATGCAACTTACGACGAAATCACACTCGCCACGCGTTTTGACACGCTCGACAAGTTACTCGGTGACGAAGCCTTAGCCGCGCACTTTCGTTGGGTATCAAAACAACGCGAATCACTCTAACAACCAAGCTGTTAGCCGCGCCTGAGTCCTTGACTCGCCCTCCTGACCGCTCAGTACTAAGTGCGCCTTTGCTTTCCAAGGTGCTACGTACTCGAGAAACATCGGCGCCGCGCGGGTTGTCCAGAAATCACGCACGGATGCCTCGGAACGCCCTCGCTCAATACCGTCGCGCTTAATCCTTCTTGCCAAGCAAACTTCGAGTGGCGTGTCGACAAACACCACCCTATCGACTAGCTTTATGATCTGCGTATCTGCCAGAGCGAGAACACCTTCAAGAATAACGAACTCTTTTGCGTCAATCTCTTGGGTCTCGCTGGCGCGATTGTGAACCGTAAAATCGTAGAGCGGCACATCAACACTTTCGCCACTCTTGAGGGACTTTAGATCCTCACTGAGTAACTCGAACTCGATGGCATCAGGATGGTCAAAATTAACTTTATCACGCTCAGCAAGCGTTAGATGGCTTAAATCTCGATAATACTGATCCACCTGTATGACTGATACAGAGATGTTTGGATCGTTTTGCAGTTGCGTCACGACGGTGCTTTTACCGCTGCCCGAGGCGCCGACAACTGCAATGATTTGTGGGTTTCGCATCGAATCCATTAGCCGATTAGATTCCGCTTACCAAGCTGTCAATGATCGGATAACTCACGCGCTAAAGCACGGAAGTGGTGCCGAATTCAGCCTCGAGCGCCTCACGGATGGACTTCCGCAGCGCACGCACATCCACCTCAGCGCACTCGCCATTATTCCACCGTCTGTAAGCGCCGTAGGCGGGATCAGCCAGTGCTGTCGCAAGCTCCCAGGTCAGAATGCAGCGTTCATCTGCCGTCATCAGATCTGTACCAGCAACCTCGTCAAAGATAGCCTCCATAGACGCAGCATCGGCTTTTAATTCGTGAGCGCCAAGCGAGTCGAGAACCATGTAATGCGGGGCATGTGACACATAGGGTGCCCACGCATCCCCCTTCACAGGACCCGGTTTACCGTCTCGGGCAAAATTTCCCCATGCAGTCATCATGATATCGGTCATATCGCGCGCAGATTCGCTGTCTGGGTACATATACGAACCGATGGGGCCGTACATTGCCTTGCCTTGAACGAACGATATTTCGCTCGCATGGGCAGCACCCAAGACTTCAGAAAACTTGATAAGAAAGCTATCTTCCTGATCGTTCCAATCGTATCGGTATGCGAAGAGCGACGAGTATCCGGCTGATTCGAGCGCAGCAAGAGGGCGATCAACCCCTTGAGCTTTCCAGCCCTCAGAACGCTGACGAACCCAGAACTTGTACATATCGGGGTTCTTCAAAGTCACTTTGGGAGGCAGCCACTTCGTTAGCGGATAAGACGCATCAACAAAGTAACGGTTCAATCCCATCCAAAGCGTTACTTCCTCATTATTCGCGCCCGCCATCACCGGCACATTAATCTTGGCGTACTCTGGGTTCCCCAGTGCCGCAGCAAAGCCCTCACGGGGTATCACGACGCCATCATTAATGATGCCAGGGCTTCGGTGATCATAGGGCATGTCGAAATAGGTTGAGATGAGGGTGTTTGAATCGATCAATCTCAACGCTTCGGCTGTAACCGTTTTTGGATCAAGACCGAGCTCACCCGTGAACTCCCAACTCCCACGATCAATCTCGGGATACTCTCTATTCAGGTTATAGGCCTCGCGTGGGCTCATAGAGCGCACGTATCCAGACTGCGAAATAGCCTTGTGAAAAAGCCCCTCGGACAAGGGCGATGCGAGCAGAGTGAAAACGTTATGGCCCCCTGCGCTCTCACCAAAAATGGTAACGTTATCTTTGTCGCCTCCGAACTGCTCAATATTACGCTGCACCCAGCCGAGCGCAGCTATGATGTCGAGTGTGCCAAAGTTGGCTATAGCGCCGGGACCGGTATCTAGAGCAGGATGCCTAAACCAACCTAGGGGTCCCAGCCGATAATTAATCGTCACGACCACCACGTTTTGATTTGCGGCAAGTCGCGAGAAATCGTAGTCATTTTTGTGCCCAGCTGTGTTACCACCACCATGAATCCAAAACATAACAGGCAGACTTCCGTTGGCGTCTGCGGGTGCTGTCACATCGAGATACAAGCAATCTTCGGAGCCAATCGCTGACTCACCCTCTACTCCGCTTACGTAACCTGCGTTCTGTGGGCAGATGATCGGATCAGCACTTCGCTGGATCGAGGTATCGGTGACTGGTAAAGCCTGTGGCGCGCGCCAGCGGAGATCACCCACCGGCGGCTGCGCATACGGTATGTCGTACCATTGCAAAATGTTGCCTTCAGCCTCATAAGCTAAGACAGAGCCAGTATCGGTCGATACGGGTTCGCGGCTCGATAGTGTCTGTCCGGGCGACGCGCACCCTGAGACCAGTAAAACCAACAGCAAGAAAACCACACCGCGCATATTCATACCCCAGAAAAAGATCACACTATTAAGAAGCGTCACCCCCATATAAAAAAAGACCCGGCAGCACCGGGTCCTCTCGACGGCCTACTTTATCGGCCTTTCCAGTTGGGCTTACGCTTCTCAGCGAAGGCCGTTGCACCTTCAATCGCATCCTCACTCGAGAAGACAGGATTAACGATTTCCTGCTGCTTCTCAAACATCTCGTCCTGCGACCAGTCGATAGACTCTTTAATCACTTGCTTACTGCGTTTCACAGCAAGTGGACCATTTTCAGCAATTTTTGCCGCCAATGCTTTGGCGTGTGCTAAGGCCTCGCCGGCGGGCGCAACTTGGTTGATCAAACCCAAGCTCAGTGCACGGTCCGCATCCATGAAGTCGCCAGTGAGCGCCATCTCCATCGCAACGCGACTTGGAATCTGTCGTGGTAGACGAACGAGACCGCCTGCGGCCGCGGCTAAACCGCGCTTCACTTCAGGGATGCCAAACTTGGAGTTATCGGCTGCGACAATAAGATCGCAGGTAATAGCCAGCTCACATCCGCCTGCGAGAGCATACCCTTCAACGGCTGCGATAAGCGGCTTGTCGGTAGAACGCTGGACCATGCCCGCGAAACCACGACCTTCAACGTAGGGTGTTTCACCCGTAACAAAGGCTTTGAGGTCCATTCCTGAGCAGAAGGTGCCACCTGCGCCTGTGAGAATCACAACATGCGTGCTGTCGTCCGCATCAAGCTGATCAAGTGCCGCCGCGATGCCTATTGCGACGTCTTTATTGACCGCATTCTTGGCAGCGGGACGGTTGATCGTAATGGTCATGACGCCATCGGCGACATCAGTTAATACTGCTGGTTCACTCATTATCGTTCTCCTTTTCGTTGATACCTAACCTTAACGGGGTTGCATGCGAATGCCACCGTCCATCCGGATAGTTTCGCCGTTAATGTAATCATTATCGATGATCGCTGCCGCCAACTTGCCAATCTCCTCTGGCTCACCAAGGCGCTGAGGGTACAGGACCGCTGCGGACAATGACTCAATTGAATCCGGTGGAAGGCCTGCAAATAGCGGCGTGTTGATCATTCCCGGAGCAATGGTATTTACGCGAATACCCATTTTTGACAGGTCGCGCGCAATGGGAAGAGTCATACCAACAATGCCGCCCTTCGTGGCACTGTATGCAGCCTGACCCATTTGCCCCTCAAAAGCCGCTACCGATGCGGTATTAATGATCACCCCACGGCCCATGTACTGATCCACGGGCTCGTTGTGTTGCATTCTGACGGCGCATAAGCGAATCACATTGAAGGTGCCTGTCAGGTTTACAGCAATGGTTTTGTCCCACATCTCGAGAGGAAACGCACCGTCGCGCCCCACTGTTCGGGACGCAGTTGCGATACCTGCGCAATTCACAACCGCGTATATCGCACCGAATTTCTCTATTCCCGCATCAATGCCTGCTTCAACAGAGGCCTCGTCCGCCACGTTTACCTGAGCAAAGACACACCGATCTGCCCCCATCTCGTCAACCATCGCATTGCCTGCGTCTGCGTTGAGATCGAAGATGATGATATTACCGCCATCCGCATAAATACGACGCGCAACCGCTTGACCAATACCTGATGCACCACCCGTCACGACGGCGGCTCTTCCTGAAATATCCATAAATTTCCTCTGTAACTATTTTTGTGTCAGGCAAGCCCAACAACTCGATGCGTCTTTTCTGCCGCAGGCTCAATAAAAACCTTGGCGCCTATGGGGTCTCCGTCAATACACAGATCGTTGAGGTCTCCCGATTCAAGTAGCGAGGCTGCGATAACACGCTCTCCAGCCTCGTTAATAGCAAGCACAGCGAGCCAGTGTCCCTCTGGTAGCTGCTTGATCACAAATGTCTCTATAACCGCGCTGCCGCTGAATTCTGAGGCAAGCGCTCGCCTATTTCCAGCACCTTCAAATCGCATCTCACGTGCTCTCGGGTCAGCGTCACCGGGCGTGCGGCTATAGACACCCACAGCATGCTTCGACATATGCCCACCCAGAGCACCAACAAGTACATTCGCGTATTGGTCGTTTTGAATGGCTGAGATGGCGGACGCAATTCCGTGCATTGAGTAGTTATTGCCGGGCCCACCGAAGAAAGGCAACCCACCGGTCAAACTGATAGGTCGTCCATCGCCTGGTTCAAGCCCCAAGGCCTCCATTGCCTCGATCACAGCAACTGGAAAGCAACTGTAAATATCAAAGGCGTCTATTTCCTCGACACGTATTCCCGCCGAGCTTAAGGCATTGGCGTAGCTCCAACGCAAAGCAGGCGATGTTGACCAGTCTACTCTCTCCAGTAGATCCTGCTCCGTCGCCTCGGCGAACCCTCTCAAAAACACCGCCCGCTGCTCCAGCCCGAGTTCACGCACCTTACCGTATTGCATTACCACAACGGCTGCGGACTGATTAACACCGTCCTTCGCAACCATCGATTTAAGATGCGGATCTCCAACAACGCGATTACGCTCCGAAACAGCCGAAATGTCCTGGGACTCTGGAACCGTTTCAAACATGGTGATGGGATTAGTGCGGGCGGCATCCGCAAGAGGGGTCAATACGTCACCCAAGAACGCCAGATACTCAGCACGTCCCATCCCTTTGGCAGCCCGTTTTTTGTGCTCCATCATCGGGTAAATATCGATCGGCGCGACCACTTTATGAGCAGCAAGCGCCGGCACAAACTGATCCTCAAGGCCCATACCGTGATCCTCAGAACTACCCTCGGGGCTCTCAGACCAGTCAAGCGAATCGCCCGAGCGCTGGTGCGCACGCATCGTCGCAATCGCCTCTGCACCGCAAAGCACAATAATATCCGCACGACCTCGTGCGATTTCTGAGCAAGCCGTCGCCACATACTGCTGGGGGCTCTGCCCACCGGCAGTTGCATAGATTGCCTTAGCGGTATGCATGCCACAGCGATTGGCAACTGATCGCGCAAACTGATCGCTACACCCAAACGGTGCAAGAAGCGGCTTGATGCGTTCGGGGACTGAATCGACAAAAGTGCGCATGACCATCAGTTGATCAACCTGAGCTGAGAGATCAGCAACACCCGTTTCATCCAGAGCAGTTCTAACGGCCTCTGCGGCAAGATCCGCCGGCGACAGTCGGCGCCAACGCTCACCTAAACGGTCTACAACCTGTGCCGCTCCAACGATTACTGGTGTTGTGTCACTTACCTGCATTAACGCAAACTCCCAACAGATCGACAGATATTTAAGAAACTTAGCGCCTTCAGAGACGCCCCGCCCACAAGCAAGCCGTCGACGCTCTCATAAGTGGTGAAATCACCTGCGTTAGCCTCGTTGACGCTGCCACCGTACAAGACTGCGACGGGTTCATCGAAGCGCGCTTTAAGCGCTGCTTTGAGGGCAGCATGCATCGCGTCCGCAATTGCGGGGGTTGCAGCCTCACCGGAGCCAATGGCCCAAATAGGTTCATAGGCAAGGACTGGCACCGACGCTAAACCCTCAGCGCTTGCAAGTGCTTGTTCAGCAACAATCTTCTCCGCATCGCCGCTATATCTTACCTGTTGGGATTCGCCAACACAGATGATGGGGCGAATACCTGCGGCCTCCAGTCTGCACGCCTTTTCTGCCACCAATGCATTACTCTCATTCCATGCAATTCGTCGCTCAGAATGTCCAACTAGGGCGTGACTACACTTGAGTTCGCTGAGCATTTGCGCGGATATTTCACCGGTGTGTGCGCCCAACCCATGGGCGGATACATCCTGCCCGCAAAGTGCTGCGCCCGTTATGCCGTCTAGGTCAGACAGAAAGGCCGCCGGGGGAGCGATCAGTGCTTTCACATTTGCCGGAGGATAACTCGCCTCCCACTCTTCCCGAAATTGACAGACAGATGCGCGATCTATCGCCATTTTCCAATTGGCTATCACCAGCTTTGGTATCATTGCTTTTTTCATTCTCTTTATTGCGACTGAAGTCGCTTGATCATCGTCGAGGTGTGAGTGAGCACCACGCAGAGGTTACTTCTAAACGTGAAATTCTCGACTTATGCGCAACATTACAGCAGTGAAAGTGGAATCGTCCAGCTCATGCAGGATCTTACCATTGCGCCACCCTCAGGCGGTCAGCTCTTCTCGATGGGAGGCGGAAACCCAGCACATGTTCCCGAGATTGAAGACGCCCTGCGACAAGTCGCCCGCGAGGTCGTAGAAGACACGACGCGATTCAGGCGGATGGTGGGCGACTACGATGCGCCGCAAGGCCACGAGCTGTTTAGAACTGCCCTCGCCGAGCATCTCTCAGCGCTTTTTCACAAACGTCTCTCGCCTGAAAACATCGCAATCACAAATGGCAGTCAGGCCAGCTTTGAAATCCTTTTTAACGCCTTTGCGGGTGATTTTGCAGACGGAAGTTGGCGCCACATTGAACTTCCTATTGCTCCTGAATATGTGGGCTATAACGACATGGGGCGACAAAAGCGTCCTATTCTTCGATCGACGCGAGCGCGCATCGATCTCCTTGCTGATCAACAGTTCAAATACGGTATCGACTTGGAGCGTTTTGAAGTCAGTCCCGATTCGAGCGGCGCGGTGTGTCTCTCGCGGCCCACAAACCCATCGGGTAATGTGGTAACCGATACAGAACTGAGAGAAGTCGCGAACAAATGTAAGCTGGCAGGTGTCCCACTCATAATCGATGGCGCCTATGGATTGCCATTTCCAGGCATGATTTACAGATCAGCAACGCCATTCTGGGACGACAATACGATTCTCTGTCTCAGCCTATCAAAACTTGGACTACCGGGTGTTAGAACCGGCATCGTAGTCGCAGCACCCGAGGTAACAGCGCTCATCAGGAACGCCAGCGCGATTAACAGTTTAGCACCAACACGCGTCGGGCCAGAACTCGTCCTTCCCCTACTTGCCAGCCGACAGTTAGACGAGCTGTGCGAACAAGTCATCAAACCGCATTATCTCCGCAAACAGGCCTTAGCGCTCGAGAGCCTGCGACAGGCTTCGACGGGTCTACCGATTCGCGTACACAGACCCGACGGCGCCATGTTCCTGTGGGTTTGGTTTGAAAATATTCCCGGAGGCACTCAGAAGCTGTACGAAGTTGCCGCTGCAGAAGGGATTGTTACGGTCGCCGGACATCACTTTTTTCAAGGCCTGAGCAGAGAATGGCAACACGCTAACGAATGCTTGAGGATCAACTATGCAGGTGATCCTGGGATGGTGGAGGAAGGAATCAGGCGCCTTATTGCGATCGCAAGACGCCTTTATGATTCAGCTGATCAAGCGTCCAAG
>CBFHHL010000031.1:0-1172 GCA_965655685.1 Luminiphilus sp. | reverse complement strand
CACTGGCTATACACCATGCGTGCATTGGGTGAGCTTCAGACGGGTACAGGTGCTATCACGGCCGACCACCCTGCGGCCATGGTGTTTCAAACTGACTCAGGCACTACGAACTATGTGGTTTACAACTATACCGACGCGACAGTTAACGTCACCTTCAGTGACGGCACCGTTGTAGCCGCGGCGGCTAACCAGTTCACGGTTCAGCAAATGTAAGAACGCCGTTTTGTATAAGACGCTCGGTATTAAAAGGCCCGACCTCGTCTAGGTTGGGCTTTTTTTTGCTCTGCTTTTGTAGGTGTCTAACCCAAGCGAATCAGTAGTGCGTAGGAGCGGTGTTGGAGACCCGTACGTCGGAATTCACCGTTACTCGGTTCATACAGCGATAGCCCGGAAGGTAATCAGCCAGCGCATAGTGCTGCGTTACCCGGTTATCCCATATGGCGACAGAGTTATCGCGCCACCGGAATCTGACTTGATGTTCGGGCTGATCAATATGCTGGTAAAGATATTCCAGCAGTCGGTCGCTTTCCGCTTTCAGCATGCCCACAATATGTTGGGTGAACGATCGGTTGACGTTGATGTACTTCGCACCGGTTACTGGGTGTGTTTCAATTACGGGGTGGACCCAGGCGCCATTACTGCGAACACCTTCGTTCATGGCGTCGATGTTGAGATCAGCGCCGAGGTAGTCGTTTCGAAAGCAACCGATGTCATGTACTGCGGCCAGCGTCTCTAGCATTTGCTGCATGTGTGGTGCGAGGTTGTCATAGGCTAACGCCATGTTAGCCCAAAGCGTATCGCCTCCCGTCTCAGGAACCGATTTGGCGTAGAGAATCGACATGAAGGGTGGCGATTCGCGAAAGGTCAGATCTTTATGCCAATCGTTCGTATCAGGCGGTCGATTCTCGTCATTCTCCAAGATCGTAATAGCAGGGATGCGCTCGTGGTTCTGATAAACCGGATGGGGAATATCAATCTCCCCAAAGTGCTCACCGAGTGCAATATGCTGCTCGGGCGTCATTTTTTGATCTCTGAAAAATACGACTTGATGGACCATCAGTGCGTCATAGACGGCTTGTGCGCCCTCGGGGGTAATGTTGCCTAAATCGATATCTATTTCTGCACCCAGCGCTGGTGTTAGACGCTCTATTCTCACGTTGGCTTCCCCTTAC
>CBFHHL010000030.1:0-1355 GCA_965655685.1 Luminiphilus sp. | reverse complement strand
ACGCTGTTTCGTCGTGACGACCATCGCTGCCTCTACTGTGGCAACCAATTTTCTAAACAAGAACTAACGCGGGATCACGTTATTCCTACGTCCAGAGGCGGCAGCAACGACTGGGAGAATCTCGTAGCCGCATGCAAGCGCTGCAATTGGCAAAAGGACTGTAGAACTCCGGAAGAAGCTGGCATGCCACTTTTAGCTGTGCCGTTTAGACCCAACGAATACGAATGGCACTTCCTGGCAAAGGAGCGAGTTCTGGCAGATCAAATGGAATATTTGTCCAGCCAGTTTCGCGCTGATCGGCAGTGGGCTCACTGACCAGATACGACATGAATAAACCTTAGTCGGGCGACGGTATCAGCTCCTGTTTGTACAGTGCACCAAAGCTCGGCAGGTTACTAATCGATCACCCCGCTCGAAAGTAACGCTGCGGCAGCATGGGGAGTGCGACGACCTCTAACTCGACAAGCCTCCCTCGAAGATCGGCTTTCAGCACCGAGCCCTTATGGGACGCGCCTGGATGAACGTAGGCCATGGCTATTGGTCCACCCACGCTTGCACCAAAGGCATCGGAGCAGATGCGACCCACCTCATCACCCTCTTGATTGAGCAGTGCCTGTCCTGCACGGACAGGTCGACGACCGAGCACCTTCAAGCCAATTCGGACGCGCTGAACACCATCGCGCATCTGCGCATCGAGTACATCTGCACCAGGGTAACCGCCCGCATTGTCACCACCCTCTCGCCTAGAGGGCGCTATCGCCCATTTGAGCCCAGCTTCGATCGGGGTAATCTCCTCAGACAACTCGTGCCCGTGCAGACACAGGCCCACTTCAAGCCTAAGAGAGTCGCGCGCACCAAGCCCGATCAGTGCAACTTCAGCTTCCAGCAACAAAAGCTCTGCCAGAGCCTCGGCACTCGCGCCGTCCACAGAAATCTCGAAACCATCCTCGCCGGTGTAGCCCGAGCATGTAACAAAGCACTCAATACCTCTCAGATTGCAGCTTCGAGCGCTCATAAATCCAAGCGAATCCATGTCATCAGTAAACCGTGACAGGACTTTTCGTGCATCAGGCCCTTGAAGTGCCATCAGGGCTTGGTCGTCCATCAACTCGAAAGTCAGCGCGGGAAGTGATTGACGAAGATACGCTAAGTCACTGTGCTTATTCGCTGCGTTCAATACGAGAAAGAAGCAATCTTGACCCAAGTTAGTCGCAATGAGGTCATCGCGGACACCACCTGCCTCATTGGTTAGCAACGCGTATGTGCTGTTCAAAGGAGGGAGATTTGTGAGATCAGCAGGCATCACCCGCTCGAGCGATCGAGCGATGTCGGGACCGGTCACCCTTACCTGCCCC
>CBFHHL010000029.1:0-33114 GCA_965655685.1 Luminiphilus sp. | reverse complement strand
ACACCATTATCGAGTCGCATGTTGTTATCAAGGGGCCTACCACGATTGGTGCTCGGAACCATATTTTTCAGTTTAGCTCGATCGGAGAGGCCACCCCTGATCTGAAGTACCGTGGCGAGCCAACAACCCTAACAATCGGTGATGACAATGTCCTTCGTGAGAGCGTCACTATCCATCGGGGCACCGTACAAGATCGCGGGGACACCTTTGTTGGCAACAGTAATTTGATTATGTGCTATGTGCATATTGGGCATGATAGTGTCGTGAGAAACAACACGATTCTCGTCAACAATACCGCCCTTGCGGGGCATGTCATAGTCGACGACTGGGCTATTTTGTCTGGCTACACCCTAGTGCATCAGTTTTGCAAGATTGGCGCACACAGTTTCAGCGGCATGGGCACGGCGATTGGAAAAGATGTACCCGCCTACGTCACGGTCTCGGGCAGTCCGGCTGAAGCCCGAACGATCAATACGGAAGGTCTGCGCCGGAGAGGGTTTTCTGATGCAACGCTGGCCGAATTGCGGCGCGCCTTCAAGTTGATATACCGCCAAGGACTGACGCTCGAATTTGCCATGGAGCGGCTTGAAACCATGTCTGGAGAAACGCCAGAAATTCTTCCCTTGATTGAATCACTCAAAACTTCTGAACGCGGTATTGTCCGCTGATGATGGATGCGCCGCATCTTGGTGTTCTAGCAGGTGAAAAGAGCGGCGACATACTTGCCGGATCGGTACTGCGCGAGCTGAAGCGGCGTAATGAGTCGCTGAGAGTCACCGGCATCGGCGGCGAAGCTTCGGCCCTGCATGGTCTAGACAGTCTTTTTGAAATGGATAGGCTTGCTGTATTTGGCTTCGTCGAACCACTCAGGCGGTTGCCAGAGCTTTTATCTATTCGTGGCGCTGTTCGAAATCACATGCTGACTGAGCGGCCCGAGGTATTCCTGGGTGTTGACAGTCCAGACTTCAATCTAACACTCGAGCAGCAATTACGTGCTAAGGGCATCAAAACCGCACATCTGGTCAGCCCCTCCGTCTGGGCATGGCGCCCCGGGCGAATAAGAAAGATCAAAAGAGCGGTAGATCTGATGCTCTGCTTACTGCCTTTTGAAAAACGCTTTTATGAGCAGCACAGTGTCGAAGCGGTCTGCGTTGGTCACCCGCTGATTGAGGAGTTCTCGGCGCTTCCGGATCAGGCGACGGCTAGACATTATCTGGGACTACCGCAGGGCACTCCCATACTGGCCTGTCTCCCCGGCAGTCGTGCAGGTGAGATTGAGCACATTGGTCCGACGTTTACGCAAGTTATTATGCGTCTGCTCGCTTCAGACAAGGATGTGCGCATAGTTCTTCCCGCCGCATCGGAGGCGAGGCTGGATCAAATTAATCGTCTAATGCCAATCGAAGATGATCGCTTCATGGTCATCGAGGGCCAGAGTCGCTTGGCCATGGTGGCATCGGATGCTGTCTTATGTGCCTCAGGTACCACGACCCTTGAAGCCATGCTGATCGGTAAGCCAATGACGATTGCTTACAAGATGGCATGGCTGTCCTGGCAAATTCTGAGCCGAATGGTTACCTCGCCCTATGTGGGATTGCCCAATGTTATTGCGGGTAGAGCAGTTGCACCGGAGTACCTTCAGGGCGACGCAACCGAAGAAAATCTTTACCAGTCGGTTTTAGACAGCTTTTCCGCTAACGGCGACAAGCAGAAAGAGACGTTCGAAGAACTCCGACAAACGATTGGCGATGATTACGCGGTACGCTCAGCAGATGCTATTGAGGCACTGATGGGGAGGGGGCGGCGATGATGGTCGCGGGCTGCGACGAAGTTGGGCGAGGCCCTTTGGCGGGCGACGTTGTCGCTGCGGCTGTGATTCTAGGCGACTACATTCCAGAGGGGTTGGCGGACTCGAAGAAACTATCAGAAAAAAAACGCCTGCACTTGTTTGCCGAGATCCAAAATCACGCGGTTTCCTTCGCTATCGGTCGGGCGAGCATTGGTGAAATCGATGAGCTAAATATTTTGAACGCCTCTCTGCTCGCGATGAAACGTGCCGTCGAAGGTATGAGTGTAAGACCTGATCATGTGTTAGTGGACGGTAATAAACTGCCTAAGTGGGAATACAGCGCAGAGGCAGTCGTGGGTGGCGACGCCTACGTACCCGCAATTAGTGCGGCTTCGATCCTTGCCAAGGTGACTCGAGATCAAGAGTTGATTTCACTTGACGCACAGTACCCTGAGTACGGCTTTGCCAAACATAAGGGTTATCCGACAGCGCAGCATATGGCGGCCATAGACGCGCACGGTATTTTGCCTATCCACCGACGAAGTTTTGGCCCGATTGCCCGTTTGCTGAAACGTTAATTCGGGTTTTAATAAGTCCTATGGAATCCAAGTTTGTTCATCTTCGCGTGCACTCGGAGTTCTCGCTCACCGATGGTTTAGTGCGTGTCGGTCCTCTGATGAAATCGGTTTCGGCGGCGGGGATGCCTGCGGTCGCACTCACCGATCGGAATAATTTCTTTGGCCTTATAAAGGCGTATAAAGCGGCTGAGCGCGAGGGCGTAAAGCTCATTATCGGAGCCGATTTTGAGGTGCTAGAGGAGGACGAACGTCGCCACCAGGTGACGTTCCTCGCGCAGTCTACTGAGGGCTATCGCAACCTCACGGTCCTGATATCTCAAGCGTATCAAGAGGGACAAATTCTTGGGCGGCCGCTACTCCGACGCGATTGGATTCAAGCAAGGAGTCAGGGCTTGATTGCACTGTCTGGAGGCAGAAACGGCGATGTCGGTCAGCACCTCGTTGCTGGGCGAAATCAGGAAGCAAGAATTGCACTCCAATGGTGGATGTCCCTATTTCCCGATCGTTACTACCTGGAGATTCAGCGAACGGGCAGAGAAAATGAGGAAAACTATCTACATTTAGCCGTGGACTTGGCCGCTAAAGAGGACTGCCCTGTCGTTGCGACCAACGAGGTATGTTTCCTCACGCCTGACGAATACGACGCTCACGAGGCAAGGGTGTGCATTGGTGATGGCCGCACGCTCAACGATCCTCGTCGGCCACGACTCTTCTCAGAGCAGCAGTATCTCAGAACGCCAGATGAGATGGCGGACTTATTTGAGGATATTCCTGAGGCAATCGAAAATACCGTTCATATTGCAGCACGATGCTCCACCGAAATAGAGCTTGGCAAAGCTTACCTCCCGGACTTCCCAACGCCGGAGGGTGTGACCATTGAGCAGCACCTCGAAAATTTATCCAATGAGGGCTTGGCAAAACGGCTTGCTGTTCTCGCCGTTGATGATGTGCAGGTTTACCGAGACCGACTTAAGTTCGAGCTCGATATTATCAATCAGATGGGCTTTCCGGGTTACTTCTTAGTGGTGATGGACTTTATCCGGTGGGGCAAGGCCAATGGAATACCGGTTGGGCCGGGTCGGGGATCTGGTGCTGGCTCACTAGTCGCTTACGCACTTGAGATTACTGACTTAGACCCTATCGAATACGACCTCCTTTTCGAGCGATTCTTGAATCCGCAACGGGTCTCAATGCCTGACTTCGATGTCGACTTTTGTATGGATCGACGAGATGAGGTCATCGAATATGTTGCGCAGACGTATGGCCGTAAAGCCGTCTCTCAGATCATCACATTCGGAACCATGGCGGCAAAAGCGGTGGTGAGAGATGTTGCGCGAGTGCAGGACAAGCCTTACGCGCTAGCGGACAAGATGTCTAAGTTGATTCCCTTTGAAGTTGGGATGACGCTAGAAAAAGCACTCGAGCAGGAGGAACAGCTTGTTAGTCTTCTGAGTGAGGACAGCGCCGCTCAAGAAATTTGGGACATGGCGGTTCAGCTTGAGGGGCTTACCCGAAACGCGGGTAAACACGCGGGTGGTGTGGTTATTGCGCCGTCTCAACTTACCGATTTTTCACCCTTGTTTTGCGATGAGGAGGGGCATGGACTTGTCACGCAATACGACAAAAATGATGTCGAGGACGCGGGCCTCGTCAAGTTTGACTTTCTAGGTCTCAGGACGCTCACGATCATTGATTGGGCGGTCTCGATGATTAACGAGCGCGACGATATCGAACAGCCCGTCGATATCAATCAGATACCGCTCGACGATGTCGCTGTGTATAGCTTGCTTCAAAGCGCTGAGACAACCGCCGTGTTCCAGCTTGAAAGTCGAGGTATGAAGGAGTTGATTAAGAGCCTTCGGCCGGACTGTTTCGAAGATATCATCGCCCTAGTAGCCTTGTTTCGACCGGGACCCCTTCAGTCAGGCATGGTGGAAAATTTTATCGATCGAAAGCACGGTCGTGAACAGGTCTCGTATCCGGATGCGCAATATCAGCACGAGTGGTTGCAACCGATCTTGGAGCCGACATACGGCATCATTTTGTATCAAGAGCAGGTGATGCAGATTGCGCAGGAGCTGGCAGGCTACACCTTGGGTGGGGCCGATCTCTTGCGCAGGGCCATGGGTAAGAAAAAGCCTGAGGAAATGGCTAAACAGCGCTCCGTTTTTGAGGAGGGTGCGAAGAATAAGGGCGTTGATCCAACGCTTGCTATGAAGATCTTTGATCTGGTGGAGAAGTTTGCAGGCTATGGCTTCAACAAATCGCACTCCGCTGCTTATGCACTTGTTAGTTATCAAACAGCCTGGCTAAAACGACACTTTCCGGCTGAATTCATGGCTGCGGTAATGAGCTCTGAAATTGATAATACGGATAAGTTGCTGAGCTTACGAGATGAGTGTAAGCGCATGGGGTTAACCGTTAAAGCGCCCAATGTTCTCGAGGGGAAACGCCACTTTTCCGTAAATTCAGAAGGCCATATTATTTACGGTCTAGGAGGGATTAAGGGTCTAGGCGAGGGGCCGATTAATGATTTGCTCGAAGCCAGAGATGAATCACCGTTTAGTGACCTTTTCGACATGTGTAGCCGAACTGATCCAAGGAAGGTTAATCGGCGTGCGATTGAGGCGTTAATTAAAAGCGGTGCACTAGACGCACTCGGGACCGAGCGATCTGTACTGATGTCCGCTTTGGATGATGCACTAAGGGCGGCTGAGCAATCGGCCGCGAACGAAGCAGCAGGTATGAGTGATTTATTTGGCGAAGTTGTTCCCTCTGCAGGGAACGGGGACCCTTATCGAGATCACCGGCGGGCTCGCAGCTGGACCCTCCGAGATGTTTTGGCTGGCGAAAAAGAAAGCTTGGGTAGCTTTTTAAGCGGACACCCAATGGATGAGTTTCAGCAGGAGGTCCGCAAGTTCTCGCCGCGCTCGATCCGAGAACTCACGGCGGGGAGCAAGCAGTGGGTGGCTGGGTTGATAGTTGACGTTCGGCTTGTGAAAACGCAGCGTGGCACCATGGCGGTTTTGCAACTCGACGATGGCACTGGGCAAATTGAGGCAACGGCTTACAGCGAGGTCTACGAGCAAAATCGTGACTTACTGGTAAAGGATCAAATTGTATTGGCTGATGGTCGTCTGCAACTGGATGATTTTAGAGGTCAGTTGTCGCTGCGAGCTAAGTCCTTTTCCACGCTTGAGGCGGCCAGAAGCTCGCGTGTACGTGAGCTAAAGCTTGGTCTTAGTTCAGATGCTATTGAGAGAGGAGTGTCTTCTGAGTTGAAGCGAGCATTCTCAGCGCATACAGGAGATTGCCCTATCGTGGTCGAGTACAAGCAGGCAGCCGGGTCCGCTATGGTGCGATTTGGTGACCGTTATCGGATCACACCCACGGATACGTTGCTCGACCAGCTTAAGGAGTTGATAGGGCATGAATCCGTGGAACTCATTTACGAACGCTAACGGTCTCGCGCTGAAAGGCATTTTCGCCGTCCGAATCAAGAGAGTTTTTTAGATTCCAACTGACGGGCGTTTTTCACATAGATTTAGTTAATATTTCACTCGCCTGTCATAATTCCGTAACTTTTCAGGGTGGAGAAATAATATTATCCTGAGAAAGCGAGGCCGTTTTAGGTGTTAATTGGCCAGTGGTGGGAGTCATGATTTGAAATTAGGTTGGTTACTCATTCTTGCGATAGCAATGTTTTTACCTTCATGTTCGGATGAACCCACTTGCTCGGTAGCGTCGGGTGATATGACTGCGCCAAGTGCAGGCTGTCTGGTGGTTGATCAAGGCGAAGTACTACTGGTGAAGATCATGGGAGGGAGTTATGGCCCCCCGGGTGGCTCCGTTGATCGTCGCGAATCGGCACAATGCGCGGCGGAGCGCGAGACCTATGAAGAGACCGGCGTCATCGCACACGCTCGAGATTTGGCTATCGAATTCGATAACGGTTTTCACCTTTATTGGTGTGATGCTGAATCGGGGCGCGAGATTAACATTACCCGACCGCTAGAAATAAAAGATGCAGACTGGTTTGCGCCGCAAGAGTTTCCGCAGTTAATGTGGCGATATCAGGATCAGGGCAACACCATATATGCACTTATGCAAGGCGGGCCTTTATGACAAAGACAGAAATAGAGGCGGCGGCGTTTCGGCGTTTGGTCGCACACCTTCAGCAGCGCACCGATGTTCAGAATATTGATCTCATGGAGTTGGCTGGGTTTTGCCGAAATTGCCTGTCGAAATGGTATGCAGAGGCAGCGACTGAGGCTGGCGAGTCTATAAGCAAGGAGGCAGCGCGAGAGCTTGTTTACGGGATGCCTTACGAGGAGTGGAAATCAGGATTCCAAACTCCGCTAAACGACTGAAGATCACTGTTGTGTCTGCATGCTGCAAGGTAAGGCTATGTGAGTATTTTGATCATGTACGGCTCTGGCCTGACCGCCGGAGCGTCCGCCTTTAAGCCAAGCCAGGCCAAGCCAAATTATGAGTCGTCAACTGGCGTTTTCGTTAACACGCTCTGATCGCAAAACCTCTGTCAATTAGTCACGGTTAGACGATTTTTTCACGGCACTGATCGCTTGAGCTTGGAAACACGCCACCGAAAACTGCCTCTAGAGGGTTTAAACGCTCAACTAGTATTTGTCTGATGGGCTATCTGTGTCGGTAACGTGTCGCTAAGCGGTCTCTAAATACGACTCGATACTTGGACAAGAGCAAATAAGGTTTCTGTCCCCGTAAACGTTGTCTACCCGATTAACAGGAGGCCAATATTTATCCGCTCTTAGCGAGTCAACGGGCCAGACAGCTTGCTCACGAGAGTACGGTCTATCCCACACAGTCGCAGTAACCTCAGCGATTGTGTGCGGTGCATTCTTTAACGGGTTATCCACCCGGTCTAATCTTCCTTCCTCGACGGCCCTGATTTCATCCCGAATCGACAGCATGGCATCACAGAACCGGTCGATCTCAGCAAGTGACTCTGATTCGGTGGGCTCAATCATCAGCGTTCCCGCAACAGGAAAAGACATAGTCGGTGCGTGGAAACCATAATCGATTAGACGCTTCGCTACATCTTCTTCGCTAATGCCTGTACGCTCTTTTAGTGGTCTGATGTCAATAATGCACTCATGCGCCACCGTTTCTTTGCGGCCGGTATAGAGCACATCGAAGTGACCGCGCAGTCGCTTAGCAATATAGTTGGCGTGAACAATCGCAATTCGACTTGCTTCAGTCACTCCATCTGGCCCCATCATCGCTATGTACATCCAAGAAATTGGAAGGATCGAAGCGCTGCCAAAAGGAGTTGCGGAAATTACGTTATTTGTCGCATCCAGACCTGCTTGTGGTACGACCACCGACGAGGCCAAGTAAGGCGCCAAGTGTTGCCCAACACCGATTGGCCCCATCCCAGGTCCGCCTCCACCATGAGGGATACAAAACGTTTTGTGCAGATTTAGGTGCGAAACATCAGCGCCAAATTTCCCAGGTCCCGCCAGGCCAACTAGTGCGTTGAGGTTTGCACCATCGACGTAAACCTGACCGCCGTGCTCATGAATTAGTGCGCACAGCTCAACAATAGATGTCTCAAATACACCGTGTGTCGAGGGATATGTGACCATGATGGCTGCGAGGCCTGCTGAGTAGGACTCCACTTTTTCCCTGAGGTCCTGCATGTCCACGTTGCCATTCTCATCGCAGCTAACAAGTACAACCTTCATGCCTGCCATGACAGCACTCGCCGGGTTGGTTCCGTGTGCCGAGGTGGGAATGAGACAAATATTACGATGCGACTCACCACGCGCTCGGTGATATCGCCTGATAGCCATTAGACCCGCATATTCCCCCTGCGCCCCCGAGTTTGGTTGAAGCGACATGGCATCGTAGCCGGTGCACTCTGTTAACCACCCAGACAGTTCTTCCAGCATAGCGAGATAACCAAGGACTTGGTGCGCTGGTGCGAAAGGGTGTATTCGTGCAAATTCAGGCCAAGAAACAGGGATCATCTCCGCAGCAGCATTGAGTTTCATGGTGCAGCTACCGAGAGGAATCATGGCGCGAGTAAGAGAAATATCTTTGTTCTCCAGCCGCTTCAGATATCGCAGCATCTCCGTTTCAGTTCTATAATCATGAAACAGAGGATGTTGAAGATAATCCATTTCACGGGATAAATGCGGCGTAATAGGGGACGTTACGTCAGTCTCTGTGACGTTAGCTTTACCCGTTAATACGTGGATGAGTGAATCGAGCTCCTCTCCAGTGGTAGTCTCATCGAGAGATACCCCGATGTGCTTGTCGTCGATTCGGCGTAAGTTGAATCCTGCCACCTCAGCACTCGCGATCAGGGTGTCAGCAGACTCTGTTTTGATGGCGAGCGTATCAAACCATGACTCGTTCACGACCTCGTGCACTGAGGCGTTCACAGCGGCGGCTAACTGAGACGTGTATCCGTGTATACGGCTCGCGATTGCGCGCAGTCCTTCCGGACCGTGATGCATGGCATAGAGCCCCGCCATAATAGCCAGCAGTGCTTGAGCCGTGCATATGTTACTCGTGGCTTTTTCTCTACGTATGTGCTGTTCACGGGTTTGCATCGCCATTCTGAGGGCCTGTCGGCCCCTACTATCAATCGACACGCCGATGACACGCCCCGGCATCGAGCGTTTATATTCGTCGCGAGTGGCAAAGAAAGCGGCGTGAGGCCCGCCGAAGCCCATTGGCACGCCAAAGCGCTGGGAACTACCAACAACGACGTCGGCCCCCATTGAGCCCGGCGATTTCAACAGTGTTAAAGCAAGCAGGTCAGTCGCGACACCCACTAAAATATTTTTCTGGTGAGCGGTTTCGATTACTTGTCTCAAGTCGCGCACGTGACCAAAGGTGCCGGGATACTGCAAAAGCATGCCAAAGGCGTCATCTATCTGGGTCAGTGACTCAGGGCTTATCAAGGCAACATCAATTCCGAGAGGCTCCGCTCGTGTCTGCAAAAGCGAGATCGTTTGCGGGTGGCAGTCATCTGAAACGATAAAAGTTGACGATTTTGATCGTCGGTTCATGCGATGCATGAGCGTCATGGCTTCGGCCGCAGCCGTCGCTTCATCAAGCAGTGAAGCGTTTGCAAGCGGCATTCCCGTCAGGTCAATGATCACTTGTTGGAACGTGAGTAGGGTTTCAAGCCGTCCTTGTGAGATCTCCGGTTGGTAGGGGGTATAAGCGGTGTACCAGCCAGGATTCTCAAAGACGTTTCGCAGTAACACTGGGGGCGTGAGCGTGTCGTAGTACCCCATACCAATACAGCTGCGGAGAACCACATTTTGCTCGGCATAAGCGCGAAGCTTTTTGAGTGCCTCGGCTTCGCTGAGCGCTGCTGGAAGCGACAGGCTCTGCTGCAATTTGATGTTGTCAGGAATCGCGGTGTCGATGAGATCCTCGACACTATCAAAACCGATAGTGGATGCCATTTCTTGCTGTTGGGCTGTGGTTGTTCCGATGTGACGATGCTGGAAATGATGTGTGACGCCCTGACTCAAAGCTTTGTCTCCTGATGACTAGTGGCTCGTTTAAACGAAGCGCAATAATAACACTCGCTTGGCGCTTCCGTAGTTGGAGGAGGGGGGAGTGTCGTGGTTTTAGAGAATTTATTATAGCTTATCGGTATTCGATAGATTCGATAAACCACTCGGTTTCTTGTTCGGGTGTTTGCACCACTACTGTATCGCCCTGAGACTTACCGAGAAGCGCTCGTCCCAAAGGCGAATCACAGCTCAGAAGCCCCTCGGCGAGATTGAATTCATCGGGTCCCACAATTCGAAACTGGTGAGATACACCGTCACCATCCTCGAGCATAATATGAGCGCCAAAATAGACTTTTGTCGGGTCGCTGGGTACCGAGTCCACTGCATTTAGCTCTTCCAAGCGTTTCTGCAAAAATCGCACTCGGGAATCGATTTCTCTCAGTCGTTTCTTGCCGTAGATATAATCGCCGTTTTCCGACCTATCACCATTAAGCGCCGCTGCGTGCACAGCTGCCGTCACCTTGGGGCGTTCATCTTTCCAAAGCATTGTAAGCTCGTCGCGAAGCCGCTGAGCGCCCTCCGGCGTAATGTAGGGAGAGGCTTTGTTTCGGGGTGGGCGATACCGAGACATCAATGCTCCTTAGCAATCGATATTTAGCTTTTGGGGGCGATTCCCCTAGGCCTGACTACCCTCGATTATATTATGTTCTCCTGGTAGGTAGAATTAGGTTAGTGGCTGCGCTACTCGCACAAGCAGCCACAGAAAGAAAACAATGAGACACACAAGATACGAAGGAAAAGTAGGGGAGCACATGCGTTTGTCACGAGCTTTTATTTCGGCCTTTATCACGGGTGCGGTCATGGTCAGCATGAACCCTGTGGCGTGGGGAGAGCTTGGTTGTCCTGAGCTCGAGGGGGATCTTCAACCAGGAGGCCTTTTGTGGGGACGGGTGGCACCTAATACAGCCCTCGAATTCGATGGGGTCGACGTGCCAGTGCTAGAGGATGGCACATTCCTGTTGGGACTCGGACGCGACGCGCCTGCCACAGTCGAACTAAAGATCGGTGATGCTAACGCGTGCACTATCGATATCGAGAGTCGGCAGTATCGAATTTCTAGAGTAGAAGGCGTACCTCAAAGAACGGTAACGCCACCCGCGGAACAGCTTGAGCGCATTCGAGCGGAGAGTGAGCGAGTCCGAGCTGCGAAAGCAACGCACGTGCAACGCAAAGATTTCTTGGACGCCGTCAAAGCTGGTTTGGACTGGCCCGCGACGGGACGAATCAGCGGGGTCTACGGTAGCCAGCGCTTCTACAACGGAAAGCCCGGGAACCCGCACTATGGTGTTGATATCGCTCAGCCTGAGGGGACGCCAGTGCTCTCTCCCGGACCCGGTGTCATAACGCTCGCGGAACCTGACCTGTTCTATTCGGGCGGTACAGTAATACTTGATCATGGATATGGCTTGAGCTCTTCGTTCCTACACATGAGCCGTATCGATGTTAGCGTTGGTGATGAGGTGAAAGCGGGCGACCCGATTGGTGCTATCGGTGCGACAGGTCGGGCCACGGGTCCCCATCTAGATTGGAGGATGAGTTGGTTTAATCAGCGAATTGATCCCCAATTACTGGTCCCACCCATGCCCTAAGGCGGTTTAGGGCGTATACTCAGCTCGCGTCAAAGGAGAAAAACGTGCTCGATAAAAAGTTACTTCAAATACTGGTCTGCCCCGTAACAAAAGCACCGCTGGATTATGACGAGACAGCGCAAGAGCTAGTGTGTAAGGCGAGCGGATTAGCCTACCCCGTCCGAGACGGTATTCCGGTACTGTTAGAGGACGAGGCGAGAGTGCTAACCGCGGATGAAAAGCTGGGGTAAGTCGGATGGAGAACACGATATTTGGGAAAATCACGCGAGGTGAAATCCCGGCTGACTTTCTTTACCAAGACGAGCACTGCGTTGTCATCAATGATCTCTATCCGCAGGCGCCGACACACGTTTTGATCATTCCACGAAAGCCAATACCTATGCTGGCGGCGGCCGGTGAGGAAGACCAAGCTCTACTAGGTCACTTGCTTGTTGTTGCAGGAAAGGTTGCACGGCAACTGGGTGTCGACGATGCGTTTCGCCTTGTGATTAATAACGGTGAGGGTGGCGGCCAAACGGTTTTCCATCTTCATTTACATATCCTTGCGGGACGCGACATGAAAGAAGGTGAGCTAGCTCAAGGTCTGAGCCAATAACCGACGTTCCTTGAACCCCCTATTTAGAGATATAACCATGAAAACCGCTGATATAAGAGAGGCGTTTCTTTCCTACTTTGAGCGCCAAGGACACACACGCGTGGCTTCCAGTTCGCTGGTCCCGCACGAAGATCCGACCTTGCTCTTCACTAATGCTGGAATGAATCAGTTTAAGGATACCTTCCTAGGTTTGGAGGCCCGCGACTACAACCGAGCGGTGTCGAGTCAGCGCTGCGTTCGTGCGGGCGGTAAACACAACGATTTAGAGAACGTCGGGTACACCGCGCGTCACCATACTTTCTTCGAAATGCTCGGAAACTTCAGCTTTGGAGATTACTTTAAGCGTGAGGCAATGAACTTCGCATGGACGTTCCTAACCGAAGATTTGAAGTTGCCAAAGGACAAGCTGTGGGTCACGGTCCACACCTCCGATGACGAAGCTGCTCAAATCTGGGTTGATGAGATTGGCGTTGATCCCAACCGCCTCTCACGTCTCGACGAAGATAACTTTTGGCAAATGGGCGACACCGGCCCATGTGGACCTTCTTCAGAAATATTCTTTGATCACGGGCCAGAGGTGCCAGGCGGACCGCCCGGATCTCCGGATGACGATCTAGATCGTTATATCGAAATCTGGAACCTTGTATTCATGCAGTACAACCGCGACAGCGCGGGTGAGCTGCACCCGCTCCCAGCACCATCAGTCGATACAGGGATGGGGTTGGAGCGTATCTCTGCTGTACTGCAGGGCGTTCACAATAACTACGATATCGATCTCTTTAAGGCATTGATCGCAGCGACAGCTCAGGAGTTGAGTGTTGAGGACCGCAGTCATACGTCGCTTCGTGTCGTGGCCGACCACTTGCGTTCATGCGCCTTCCTAATTGCTGACGGGGTCCTGCCAAGTAACGAAGGCCGTGGTTACGTGCTTCGTCGGATTTTACGTCGTGCTATTCGTCACGGTAACAAGCTCGGAGCTACGGAGCCGTTCTTTGCCAAGCTCGTGCCTGCGTTAGTCAAAGAAATGGGAGAAGCATACCCAGAGTTGGTGAAGCAACAAGATGCGATCATGAAAGTTCTCTCATCAGAGGAAGAACAGTTTGCGCGCACACTCGATAAAGGTATGGACATTCTGGAGCAAGCGCTCAGTTCCCTAGAGGGTAATCAGATACCCGGCGATGTGGTTTTTCGGCTCTATGACACCTTTGGCTTCCCCGTTGATCTCACCAATGATATTGCGCGGGAGCGTGGCCTTGAACTTGATATAGAGGGTTACGAGGCGGCGATGCAGGCGCAACGTAAGCGCTCTCAAGAGAGTGGCTCCTTTCAAGTCGACTACAACAACGTTATCAATGTTGAAGGCGAAACCGAGTTTTTGGGTTATGCAGAGGTCGAATCGATATCCTCTGTCCGTGGCATATTTGTAGAGGGTGAGGCGCGTGATGCGATTGCTACTGGCGACTCCGCTGTCATCGTTCTCGATAGAACACCCTTCTATGGCGAGAGCGGTGGTCAGGTTGGTGACACAGGGTATATAAGCACTGATTTGGCAAAGCTTGAGGTTCGCGACACAACGAAAGCTCAGGGGCACCATCTTCACCATGTTGTCGTTGTTGAGGGCACCCTGAGTACGGGTGAAAATGTTAATGCAGTTATCGATGCGTCGCTGCGAACCCGAATCAAGGCAAATCACTCGGCGACACATTTGATGCATGAGGCACTCAGACAGGTCCTCGGAGAGCACGTGCAGCAGAAAGGTTCGTTGGTGGACGCGGATAAATTGCGCTTCGATTTCTCTCACACAGAAGCTATGACTGCCGAGGAGTTAGAGCGGGTTGCTTCAATCGTGAATGACCAAGTTCGAGGTAACGCTGAGGTTCTTACTCAGGAAATGGATATGGAGTCTGCTATTGCTGCAGGTGCTACCGCCCTGTTTGGTGAGAAATACGGTGACGAAGTTCGCGTACTTACGATGGGTACTGACGGGTTCTCGGTGGAGCTATGCGGTGGGACGCACGTCTCTCGAACCGGCGATATTGGTATTTTTCGCATTCAGAGCGAGGCGGGCGTCGCCTCCGGCGTACGACGCATCGAGGCTGTAACTGGAGTCGGAGCTCTCGCTGATATTGCTAAAGCGGACCGGGCACTCGCTGAAGTGTGCGAGGTTGTGAAAGCATCACCTGGGTCTGCGGCGGAGAAGGTTTCCAACCTTCGAAAAGAAGTCAGAGAGCTTGAAAAACAAATCACCCAGCTCAAGCAAAAGCTTGCCACTGGCGCTGGCTCAGATCTCACGGCGGGCGCGGTATCCGTTGGGGAGATTAAAGTCTTGGGAACGGTTGTTGATGGTGCCGACGCGTCTACTTTGAGAGACACACTAGACCATTGTAAGAACAAGCTAGGCTCGGGTGTTGTGCTGCTGGCAGCTGTTGATGGTGACAAGATCTCGCTAGTTGCAGGCGTAACCAAGGATCTTACCGAGAAGGTTCGCGCAGGTGATGTCATGAAGGAGTTTGCTGGGCGCGTGGGCGGTAAAGGCGGCGGAAGACCGGATATGGCTCAAGGTGGCGGCACCGATGTGAGCGCCCTTGAACCCGCAATTGCGGACCTCCCTGCCTGGGTCTCTGATAAGCTCGCTTGAGAACCCATGCGGCGGTGATATGAGCACTTTGCACGCACTTATCACCTTTAAGTGATTCCCTAAACCGTGTTTAATACGCGGCTTTTCGGCGACCCTTATATTTCTCATGGCACTTATCGTCCAAAAATACGGTGGCACTTCAGTCGGCTCTATCGAGCGCATTGAGGCCGTAGCTGAGCGCGTGGCAAAGCACCACGCTGCGGGCGATCAGCTCATTGTGGTTGTGTCCGCAATGTCGGGCGAGACTAATCGCTTGTTAAGTTTAGCGGGAGAAATCTCAGACACACCCGATCCCAGAGAGCTCGATATGCTGGTCTCAACGGGCGAGCAGGTATCCATGGCTCTGCTTGCCATGGCACTTCAAAAACGCGGTGTTGGAGCGATCTCCCTTAAGGGAAGCCAGGTTGTAATCAAGACCGATAGTTTCCATAGCAAGGCACGTATCAAAGATATCGATGCCACTCGACTTCACGCTGAGCTCGCTGAGGGAAAGGTCGTGATTGTGGCGGGTTTTCAAGGTGTCGACGAGCGGGGTGAGACCACAACATTGGGGCGCGGAGGTTCTGATACCTCAGCTGTTGCACTAGCGGCGGCGGTAACAGCGTCGGAATGTCAGATTTACACCGATGTTGATGGTGTCTACACGACGGACCCACGTGTGGTAGACGGCGCTAAACGTCTCGATAGCATCACGTTTGAGGAAATGCTGGAGATGGCGAGTATGGGTTCTAAGGTGCTGCACCTACGCTCTGTAGAGTTTGCAGGTAAGTACGGTATACCACTTAGGGTACTGAGTAGTTTTAAAGATGGGCCCGGAACACTCATCTCAGTAGACGAGGAAAATCTGATGGAAGCGCCAACTATTGCCGGTATCGCCTTTAATCGCGACGAAGCAAAGCTCACCATAATTGGTGTTCCCGATACGCCCGGTATCGCTTATCAAATTCTCGGTCCCATTGGTGAGGCTAACATTGAGGTCGACGTTATCCTTCAGAACGTGGGGGATGAGGGTAAGACTGACTTTACCTTTACCGTCTCGCGAAATGACCTGTCTCGTGCAGAGGCGATTCTTGAAAAACATATCTCTGAATTAGGTGCGATGGAGTGGCGATCAGACAGCAAGATTGCCAAGGTCTCAGTGGTTGGTGTTGGCATGCGATCGCACGCGGGTGTCGCGGCCACGATGTTCCGCGCACTGTCCGAGGTTGGCGTTAATATTCAAATGATCAGTACCTCTGAGATAAAGATCTCGGTCATCATCGAGGAAAAATTCCTTGAGCTGGCGGTTCGAGCGTTGCATTCGGTCTTTGGGCTGGATGCAGACGAGGCTGGCGATCCTGAAAGCTGAGGTGTAGTCTCAGTTTAGGTTGGACAAACAAGGACGTTAGTTATGCTGATTTTAACCCGCAGAGTTGATGAGTCGTTGGTTATTGGCGACAACGTCACGGTCACAATCTTAAGTGTCAAAGGCAACCAAGTTCGGATTGGTGTTGATGCCCCAAGGGATGTAACCGTACATCGCGAGGAGCTGGCGCAACAGCAAGATTCCCGTGAGCACAAGCTATCTTCGAGGGGTGATGACTGAGACGGTTTAGTGATTGTCACCAAATAAAATAATAAGACAGACGATGACCTCAAAAATCACCGTATCCCCCTTGACTCCTGCCATTGGCGCCGAGATTGGTAATATCGACCTGCGGCAGGTGAGCGGCGATGATATTGCAGACATCCGAGCCGCATTGCTTGAATACAAAGTCATATTCTTCCGAGACCAAACGCTGTCGCAGGAAGAGCATATCGCTTTTGCACGCCAGTTTGGTGAACTTGAGATTCACCCTGCAACCCCAAAGGCGCAGAACAATCCAGAGGTGCTACATATTGCACATGGGCCTGATTCCAAGGGGAAGGAAAACTTCTGGCACTCCGATGTGACTTGGCGCGAAAAGCCGTCGCTGGGGTCAATTCTTAAGGCGGTAGCGGTACCCCCTGTTGGTGGCGATACGCTGTTCGCCAATATGGCGATGGCCTATGAGTTACTGTCTGATGATGTTAAGGAAGTCATCACGGGTCGAGTTGCTGTCCACGATATCGCCCGCGTCTTTGCTGGTCGGTTGAATAAAAGTGCAGAAGAATTGCGCGAGCGCTACCCACCCATGGAGCACCCCATTGTTAGAACGCATCCCGAAACAGGTGAGTCTGTTCTTTATGTGAACACTGCCTTTACCAGTCATATCAAAGACATGGATGAGGGCGAGAGTGGTCGGTTATTGCGCAAACTGTATCGAACGGCAGCAAATCCAGAAATTCAATGTCGGTTCCGATGGCAGCCAGGTTCGTTAGCGTTCTGGGATAACAGGGCTTCACAGCATTTTGCGAGTTCCGATTATTTTCCTCAGGTTAGAAAGATGGAGCGCGTAACGATTGCGGGTGATCGCCCCTTTTGGAAAACGATCTGACATCGCGCAGAGGGTTGTACAGACCTACAATTTACGAGCTTCAGATATCGCAATTCGTGTCGGTTGTGATATTCTCGCGCGCTCGTTGTTTGGCACGTTGAGCCAACAACATTTGGAGAAGTGGCCGAGTGGCTGAAGGCGCTCCCCTGCTAAGGGAGTATACGTTAATCGCGTATCGAGGGTTCGAATCCCTCCTTCTCCGCCATCATTTGAAAAGGGACCCAGCGGTCCCTTTTTTTGTTTTTGGATCGGCGATCCCAAAAGGGGGCTTCCAATCAATCAAATGACCTCTAGGCCTTAGCTCGCAATTACCGTAGCTGACTGTCCTCAGGTCTTGAGTATTTCTTGTACTGACTGTGCTAGCGTTCCCGTTAAACCGACGAACTTACTTGAGCGCAGCTAGGAGATACGCATATGACTGGTTTGGAAAAGAGTTATTACTGCGGCGCTTCCACCACGCAAATTATTTACGAGACTATTGGCGGATTTTTTGATCGGGTGGTCAATGAGCATCCGAATAACCCAGCCTTGGTACTGAGACATCAAAATGTTGACTGGACCTACTCTGAGCTTAAGCAGCGTGTTGATCAGCTTGCTGCGGGTTTGATCTCGCTTGGTATTAACCCCGGTGACCGTGTGGGGATCTGGGGCCCCAACAGTGCGGAATGGGTATTAACGCAATTAGCAACTGCCAAGATCGGCGCAATTATGGTCTGCGTTAATCCCGCCTATCGCCTTTACGAGCTTGAGTACGCGCTGAATAAGGTCGAATGCAAAGCGCTGATCACGGATGAACAGTTCAAGACGAGCGATTACCTCGAGATATTGAGGACACTTGCGCCCGAGCTTGAGCATTGCGCGCCCGGACAGCTTGAGGCTGCCAAACTGCCCCACCTGAAGTACGTAATCCGCATGGGGTTGGCGGCGAGTCCCGGGATGTACAACTTTGATGATGTTTGCGCCGCTGCCTCAGATGAAGATCGGGCCGCATTGTCAGATCTTCAAAGTAAGTTAAAACCAGATGATGCGATCAATATTCAGTTTACAAGTGGAACCACTGGCAACCCAAAGGGCGCCACACTATCGCATTGTAATATTCTCAATAACGGCTATTTAACGGGCGAGGCTATGCGACTGACGCCGGCAGACAAGCTGTGTATACCGGTTCCTCTGTATCACTGTTTTGGTATGGTGCTCGCCGTTCTCGCCTGTGTGTCCCATGGTGCTACGATGGTTTTTCCAGGGGCGGCGTTTGAGCCCGAGCAAACGTTGCAGACGGTTCAAGAAGAGCAATGTACGGCCCTTCATGGAGTCCCCACCATGTTCATCACCGAGCTCGATCATCCTAATTTCGGCAAATTTGACCTTTCGAGCCTTCGAACCGGGATTATGGCCGGTGCGCCCTGTCCGGTTGAAATCATGAAGCGGGTGATTTCAGAAATGCATATGCAGGATATTTTGATTGCCTACGGACAAACCGAGTTGAGTCCGATCAATAATATGACCCTGCCCGATGATTCGCTTGAACGCCGCACTGAAACGGTCGGACGTGCTATGCCGTGGGTCGAAATCAAGATTGTGGACGAAGCAGGGCATGTTGTCCCCGTTGGGCAAAAGGGCGAGATATGCACACGGGGTTACTCGGTTATGCAGGGGTATTGGAATGACCCTGAAAAAACTGCCGAGATGATTGATACCTCTGGCTGGCTGCACTCTGGTGACATCGCCACCATGGATGCGTCGGGTTATGTGCGCATTGTTGGTCGCATCAAGGATATGATTATCCGTGGTGGTGAGAATATTTATCCACGGGAGGTTGAGGAGTTTCTTTATCAGCATCCGGCGATTTCGGAAGTTCAGGTATTTGGTATTCCCGATGAAAAGATGGGTGAGGAAGTCTGTGCTTGGATTCAACTCAACGACGGTGCGCAACTAACGGCAGACGAGGTGAAGACCTACTGCAAGGAACAGATCACACATTTCAAGGTACCCCGTCATATCCAATTTGTAAGCGAGTACCCCATGACCGTGACAGGTAAGATACAGAAGTTTGTTATGCGAGATGAGATGCTCGCGTTGCTCTCGAAGGCTGGGTAATTCCTTGGTGCGATCACAAGTCATCGCCAGGCTAGGTATAGTCTTTTTGGATTGAGCTGTGAAACGCGAGACGGGGATGATCAGTGACAGGTGGTAAACCATTTTTTTCACAAAAGCGTCAGCAACTGAAGTCAAACGTATTTCAGGTGACGACCGCTGTCCTTTGCTCTTTGCTGACACAGATTAGTTTCGCCGATGAGCGCCTCGAATCTCTACTCGACGGCACTGATGTGACACCCGCTATTAGCGGTCTGCAGATCACGCTAATTGATAACGGAGCGGTGTCTCATCAGTTCGCAAAGGGGCTGGTTGGAGGTCTCGACGGACGCCCTATAGCGATCAATCATGACCACAAGATCCGTGTGGCTTCGATATCTAAGTTGGTTGTAGCCATTGGTGTAATGCGGCTCGCTGAGCAAGAAAAAGTTGATTTGGACGCCGATGTATCTGACTACCTGGGATGGACACTCCGCAATCCAAATCATCGCGCACAGGAAATTACCCTTCGGCAACTGCTCTCTCATACGTCTTCGATTAGAGATGCAGGCGAGTACTTTATTCCGGCAGGTAAAGGTGAGCTCAGAGATTTTTTCGAACCAAATTCAGAGTTTTGGCGCGATGGTGCTCACTGGGCATCGAGGCATGAGGCGCCTGGGGCCTACTTCGAATACGCCAATCTAAATTTTGGTGTGATTGCAGAGGTTATAGAGCATGTTTCGGGTCAGCGATTCGACCACTTCATGCGTGGAGCGGTGTTGAGACCTTTGGGATTAGCGGCTGATTTTAATGCCTGCGAAGTGCCGCGCGAGCATCTAGGAGGCGCGCTAAGTAAGCGCTTTGAGAGCTACAAGTGGCAACCCGAGCGATCGTGGGTGACACAGGTCGATGGTGCGCGGCGCGTATGTTTTTACGGTGATGCGATGCTCGACGATCCGGCTGCATTCCTCGAGAGTTACCAATTAGGCAGTAACGCAACAATCTTCTCTCCGCAAGGGGGATTGAGAGCAAGTGCAGATGACTTGGCCGGCATTCTGCAGCTACTTATTAATAAGGGTTCTTTTAACGGTAAACAGTGGCTGAAACCAGAATCAATTCAGAGCATGTTGGAACCTGCCTGGCAGCTCTCATCTGGAGCGAATAATGGGATGAGTGCGGGAGAGGCCGAGCCGGGTGGTACTGCTGAGGGATTGATGACAAGTTATGGCCTGTCGGTTCATCGCATCGATATGCGTGCCTGGGGGTTCGAACAAGGTCCCAGATACTTGGTAGGGCACCTAGGACAGGCCTACGGCGTATTGAGTCACGCGCTTTTCGACCCCGTCTCGGGTGATGGTATCATTACCATTGTCAGTGGCACGGGTGACAATCCTGCAGTGAATGCTGGACATAGTCCACTGTATCGCCTGGAGGAGGAGTTAATTAATTGGTGGATCAATCACCGAGAAAGCGATGGCGATGAGGCTGCTGAGCCGGAGAATCATGGTGTTTCGAGTCGATAGACCTTTCTAGCCACACCCGAAAACATGAGATTCTTATCGTCCTCTGAAAAATGCGAGGTCATTTTTTTGAAGGCGTTCCAGAGTACGCGATAGCCCACCGACAAGCGATCTACTGGAAAGTTACTCTCGAACATGCAGCGCTCGGGACCAAAGCAGGCGATTGTGTGCTCATAGTAGGGGGATTGCGCGTCGACAAACTCGTCTGAACTGGGTGGTATGTCTCGTCCGTACCAGCCAAAACCATTGTCAGGCATTGCCAGCCCACCGAGCTTGGCAAACACATTGGGGCAGAGAGCTAATTCCGCGATGTCGCTTTTCCAGGTCTCGAAAATGGCCTCGCGCTGACCTGCAAAGGGTCCAACACCCAATGGTGTGCCAAAGTGATCGAGGATAATCGTCGTCTCAGGTACAGCACGTGCAAGGGCAATCAACTCCCGCAGTTGGAAATGATAGAGCCATGTATCAAAAGTGAGACCTCGTTGACCGATGCGTTCAAGCCCCCGTCGGAACGCATCTTGTCCGAATAAGCCAGCTTCGGCAGCTCCGGGTATGACAAGCCCTTCGATTCCGGCAGCACAGGCGCCAGCTTGCCGAACACCTTTAAATAAGCCGTTGCTGACTTTATCGTGCGCATCTAAGACACTATCCAGATGCTCATCTCTTAGATCGGCATGGGCGATGAGTCCAGCAATTTGCGTTGGGCTGTTTTGCTCTTTAGCTAGTTCGGCTGCTTTAGCAATGAATTCAGTTTCACCAACGGACATCAGGTGCTCCGGGCCTTCTTTGAAGTATGCGGCACCACACTCCATGTAGACCGTTTGTGACACCTTGTGCCCATCCGAGGTATCCGAAAGAAGTTCGGTCAGGTTGTAGCCCATGCTGGGTTGAGGCCATAGATGATGATGCGGATCGACGAGGTCTCGATCTGGATCTACGACTTCTTCAGATATCTGTCTTAGCCATTCCGAATTGGTAAACATAGTGTCATCTCCCGTCGTCGCCACATTCGCTTCCCCAAGAATATTACATTCAGCGATGGGCAGAGATAAAACGAATGAATTGCAAAATCGGCACACCCCTTGCAGGGTGTAAATCATATCTACAGCGCCTTGGTTGTTTTGAGGAATACATGTCGTCAACATTAGATACAGGGATTCGCCAGTTTTTGAATAAGTTTTCTGCTGCCCGCGAACTTAATGGGGTGTTCACGAGAAACGTGGAGTCTTATTTTCTGGAGTATGCGTCGCGGCTTAGCACGCGTGCAGCGGCCGAGGAGCGGCCCATTATCGTTGGTTTAAACGGTGCGCAGGGATCAGGGAAATCAACGCTTAGCGAGTTGTTGGCAGAGCTTTTACCCGAATTTTTTGATGTGGATTGCCACGTTCTATCTATCGACGATTTTTACTTACCCAGAGCGCAACGTAAGAAACTTGGTGGGGCGATACACCCACTGTTGGCAACGCGTGGTGTGCCTGGAACGCATGACTGCTCGCGTTTGAAAGAGACGTTGGAAGCATGCTCAGAGGTGTCAGGCGCTGATATCGCGCTTCCTATTTTCGACAAACTTAAAGATGATCGCACCAGAAAGGTGCGAAAGATCAGAGTTGGTGCAAAGCCAACCGTAATTCTCCTCGAGGGATGGTGTGTTGGGATTCCACCTCAGTCGAATTTAGAGCTAGCCGTACCCGCGGGTAGCTTCGAGTTTTCTAATGACAACCTTGGTACTTGGCGCAACTATGTGAATGAGCAGCTAGCAACGACGTATGCGGAGATTTTTGCAAAATTCGACTATCTGAGCATGTTAAAGCCGCCCTGTTTTGAGGCGGTGTTAGATTGGCGAGTCGAGCAAGAAGTCCGGTTGATTGCCAGGCGACGAGCGGCGAATGGCGATGATTCGATAAAGGGGATGAACGCCAAACAAGTTGCGGCGTTTGTCGAAAACTTTAGACGGCTGACCTGTCATGCCATGGCCGTTATGCCTGCTGTTGCGAATGAAACTTGGGAACTCCAGGCCGACAGATTGATTCTTGCTGAGGTGCAGCGGGCGTGAAGATTCCCCCAGTCATCTATACAGACCTCGATGGCACCTTACTCGATCACGACACCTATTCTGCCGAGGAGGCGAGGGAGGTCTTGAGTAGGTTGGCGGCGCGAGATGTTCCTGTGATTCCTGCTACGAGCAAAACTTTTGCTGAGGTGGCTCACTTCCGAAAGCAGATGGATCTGAATCATGCCTTTATCGTGGAGAACGGAGCAGCTGTTTATGTCCCGATGGATCTCAACATCCGATGTCCTATGGGTAGTAAAATATTCGAGAATTACTGGGTACGTGAGTTTGGCGTGAGACGCCAAGCACTGGACGACGTGCTTGAAGCCTTGGATATGAGCAGCCGATACCGTTTCAAGTCGCTCAATGAAATGCGTCCCTCAGAGGTGGCGGAAATCACAGGGCTGGATATTCAATCTGCTGAGCGCGCTCAAATCCGACGCTACTCAGAAACGATTGATTGGCGTGATTCCGAGGACTCGCTGAAAGAATTCTCAAAGGTACTGACAGACATCGGTTTCGTGGTCTCCCACGGTGGGCGTTTCGTTCACTTAATGGGGCCCAATAACAAAGGCATTGCAGCGCTTTGGTTTCATAATTTGTTGAAGCGAGAGTGGACACCTGACCTTGCCTCTATTGCTGCGGGCGATGCCCCCAACGATCGAGAGATGCTCGAAAACGCTGACTTTGCGCTGGTTATGCGCAATGACCGAGGTACACCGCTCTCACTCGAGCGCACAGGCCCGACCTACCGTTCACAGGGTTGTGGGCCTAGCGCCTGGTCGACGGGAATCCAAGAAATTTTTGAAACCAATGGATGGGAGATCTGATGACTGATTTTTATCAAAGTCCGCATATTGCTACTCTACACAATCTACGTAGCCGCGCCGTTGAGGAGTTAGAAGCACAGCTCGTTAATTTCTCAGCAACCCGTCCCTTGGGTCTTATTCTGCCATCGCTTTATTCAGAACTCGAAACACCAGCGATGCCGCTGATTCGCTCGGAGCTCGAAAAAGTACCTTACCTTTCGCAGGTGGTTATCGGACTCGATCGGGCAGACCAAGAGCAGTACGAGTCGGCACTGTCTTTCTTCAAAACCCTGCCTCAGCAGCACCGGGTTTTATGGCACGACGGACCACGTTTGCGGGCAATTCATTCCGAGCTTGCGACTCGGGGACTGGCACCCCATGAGCCCGGCAAAGGCCGAAATGTCTGGTATTGCATGGGCTATGTCTTAGCGACCTCACGTGTCGATGCTGTGGCGCTCCACGACTGCGATATTCTCACCTATGATCGGAGCTTACTCGCGAGATTGATTTATCCCGTGGCGCATCCCCAATTCAGCTTTGAATTTTGTAAGGGCTATTACGCGCGTGTTGCAAATGAGAGGCTGAATGGCCGGGCGTGCCGTCTCTTAGTAGGTCCTTTGATTCATGCGACCAAACGTGTTTTGGGTGAGAACGATTTCCTGAATTACCTAGATAGTTTTCGTTATCTATTAGCCGGCGAGTTCGCCTTTCGCAGAGAACTCTTAAATGATATGCGCGTGCCAAGTGATTGGGGGCTTGAGATGGGTGTCGCTTCCGAGATGTATAGGAATAACAGTACCAATCGTATCTGCCAGGTCGAACTCACGGATAATTACGACCATAAACACCAAGAACTCTCGGCGAATGATGTTGCTCACGGGCTGTCGCGGATGTCGCTCGATATAACCAAGTCGCTGATTCGTAAATTGGCGATACAGGGAACCGTGTTCAACCAAGAGACCTTCCGAACGCTGAAGGCGACATATTATCGAGTTGCGCTGGATTATGTTGAGAGCTATCGGCGCGATGCCATCATGAACGGCCTCGATTTTGATACTCATGCGGAAGAGCAGGCGGTGGAGTTGTTCGCGACCAATATCCTTGAGGCGGGCAAGCAGTTCCTAGAGCGCCCGCTTGATGCGCCTTTCATGCCGACGTGGTCCCGGGTGATCAGTGCGATGCCGGATATTTTTGAGCGGCTTATCGACGCCGTTGAAGAAGATCATCGAGAATTCTCGTCTCGAATCTAGTTAGAACGTATGGAGTTAGTGCGAATCAAATGAAGACGGATGCTGTAAATCCCTCGATCAGTCGATTTCAAGCCAAAGTAAAGTATCTCACTGAAGCCCTCTATGGTGGACGAGAGGATAGGCGAGACGCCGGACAACAAACGATTGATATCGAAGTGCTCTGCCAACGCTTGAGCGATGCGATAAAACCTTCAGCGCACCCTGACACGGTCAATCAAGTCAAATCAACGCTTTGGGATGAGTCAGATATCGCGCTGATCACTTATGGAGATTCCATAGTGTCCGATGGCGATAAGCCGCTGAGGACACTTCAAGGCTTCTGTCGTAAACATTTCAGCGGTTACATTTCTTGGGTTCACATCCTGCCGTTTTTTCCATGGACGTCAGATGATGGTTTTTCAGTGATGGACTACTCAACCGTCAATCAGGCGCTCGGTGGATGGAATGATATCGAGGCGATCGGGAAAGACTTCAAACTTATGGCTGACCTTGTGCTCAACCATTGTTCTAGTCGGTCAGCGTGGTTCGAGAACTTCAAACAGGGTGTTCATCCAGGAAAAGGTTTTTTCTTCACAGCCGACAACACATTCGACGTATCACAAGTAGTGCGGCCGAGAACAAGCGAGTTACTTCAACCCGTTAAGACGAATGAGGGTGAGGTCAATGTTTGGTGCACCTTTAGCCATGATCAGGTTGATTTTGATTTCTCAAATCCCGAGGTGCTGCTCGAATTTATTCGGATAATAAGGTTGTACCTCGACCGGGGCGTGCGCATATTCCGATTGGATGCGGTCGCATTTACCTGGAAGCGCTCGGGCACCACATGTATCAACTTGCCCGAGGCGCATGATTTGGTTCGCCTTATCCGAACGCTCATTGAGTCGGTACAGCCTGACGCTGTCATCATCACTGAAACAAACGTTCCCAATATAGAAAACTTAGCGTATTTCGGTCAGCAAGATGAGGCGCATTGTATTTACAATTTTGCGCTACCGCCGTTGCTACTCCATACCTTGCTGGAAGGCGACTCTTCTCGAATGACACGTTGGTTAATGAGCATGCCGCCAGCGGTATTGGGAACGACTTATTTCAACTTCCTTGCCTCTCACGACGGTATTGGGTTGCGCCCCGTGGAGGGGCTTCTGAGTGAGGCTGAGCTCGAGTCCATGCGTGAGAAACTTCAAGCCAATGGCGCTTTGTTGTCATGGCGAGAGCTCGCTAGCGGTAAAAAGAGTATTTACGAAGTCAATGTTTCGCTGTTCGACGCTTTGCGGTCTCCGACTGGAGAGGGCGGGGAGACGGTAGCTCGCATGACACTCGCTCACGCAGTCCTCTTGGGATTAGAGGGTGTCCCCGCTATTTACCTTCATAGCTTCCTGGGGACGCGTAATGACGAGCTGCGAGTCCTCCACACGGGTCACAATCGTGCGATAAATAGGCATCAGTGGCAGCTGAGTGAGCTCACGGCAGAATTGGATAATCCCGCGAGTCATCACAGGCAATGTCTCGAGCGAATTAAGGCACTGATTGAGATCCGACGCCATCAGCCCGCTTTCCATCCCAATGCAACCCAATTCACCCTCAATTGTGGCAAAGCCATTTTTGCTTTCTGGCGACAAAGTCTCGATCGTCGTCAAAGTATTTTTTGTCTTTACAACATAAGTGCTAAGGCAGCGACGATACCCATAGCTTCTTTGAATTTGATTGGTGGCGACATGTGGGTCGATCTAATCACGGGCAGCGCCCATTCGCTCGATTTGCGGGACATCTCTATCGAACCGTATCAGGCGATATGGCTTAGCAATTCAAATGGGCTGTTAGACGTTACGGAATGAAAAGTTGAGAGGCGGCGAGCGAGGCCGTTTACAACCGTCTGAGCGTGATTCGAGACGTTGAGACTAGGTTACAGATCAGCAAATTCTCTACCACGACGTCCGAAAATCGCCGTGTTCGACCTGTGACGGTCAAAAGCAGAGGGTCCTCTGCGACTAAAGCGATGCGACTGGTTCGAAAATCCATGAACCCTGGTGCCATAGTAGGGAAAAAGGTAGCAACACTTCCTCTCTGACCGGTGGTCTTTTTCGTTTTCGCTGTACAGATCGTTTGAACATCACGTCATTGGCGAGAGTAGTCTTGCTGCGCTGAGTTATGTGATCATCGCTTTATGTTGCCCGTCACTTTTTTCTTTGTTGCTGCCATTTATTCCGCCGTCGGTTTTGGTGGTGGTTCGACTTATATCGCCCTGCTAGCACTGAGTGATCAGCCCGCGGAGTTGATACCGCTAGTGGCTTTGCCCTGCAATATTCTCGTGGTTACTCTGGGCAGCTACTTTGCGGTCATTCGTCGGAACTTTGATTGGCGGATGGCGATTCCCTTTTTTGTGTCGTCGGTCCCTATGGCGTTTATTGGTGGCGTTGTTCCAATCGACGCCAGTGTCTACTTTCTGCTTCTGGGCTTGAGCCTTGCGGTTGCCGGAGTGAGTTTGTGTGTACGCCGTGCGCCCGACGACGCCGTGGTTGCTGGAAAATCATGGGTCCTCGCAGCGCTTATCGGGGGAGGCCTTGGGTTGCTATCGGGCATGGTCGGTATCGGCGGGGGTATTTTTCTCGCGCCAATCCTTCATCATTTGCGCTGGGCTTCGAGTAAGACCATCGCCGCGCTTTGCAGTTTCTTTATTCTGATTAATTCAATCAGCGGACTTGCCGGTCAGCTTCTTAAAACAGGTGTGGACCAAGCACTACTGCAGCTCACCTACGGACTTCCGCTGTTTGCTGCCGTCGTCGTGGGTGGCGTGATCGGTGCCCGCTTTGTCATTGAGGGCGTGGCTCATCAGCGGATTGCTCAGCTTACCGGCGTTCTTGTACTGGTTGTGGGCCTCAGAATCCTATGGGCTTGGACGTCGTATATTCAGGGGTAAGTGAAAGGATTTGTTGCTTATCCGTAAGCCACGTATTGTAGTGATGAAAGCACCTACCATAACTGAAATAACGAGGACTGGCGGTATGTTGCCGCAGTCGAGTCTGTCCGTTAAGACTGATAGGAGTCTTGCCAATGAAGGCTGAACGCATGCCCAAGTCACAGCAAAATGTTTTTGGAGAGCCAATCGAGCTCTGCTGTGAGGACCCGCTCACAGGATTTTACAGGGACGGCCACTGCAATACGGGCCCTAATGACTTAGGGACGCACACTGTTTGTGCGTTGATGACCGAAGACTTCCTCGAATTCTCAGCCTCTGTGGGTAATGACTTGAGCACTCCGCGGCCAGAGTTTGGATTTCCTGGATTGGTTGAGGGCAATAAGTGGTGCTTGTGCGCACTGCGGTGGGAGCAAGCCCATCAAGCAGGAAAAGCCCCCAAGCTCTTTCTGAGGTCAACCAATATCGTCACCTTGAGGGCCATCCCTCTCGAGGTGCTAAAGCCCTACGCCATTGACTTGAGTTAGCCTATTTTCTGACACTAACTTTAACCGGTTTGGAGGATGGCGCCTCTCAGCAATCTGCTGATAATCTCGCGCGAGTGAAATCTGACGCATAAATTCGGGTCTAGATGGCGAAGAGCGGCGACCGAGCGCTCGGCCAAGTCCAAGGCCCCGGGGGAAATATGAAAGTATCTCGAGTTGCAGGCGCATTGGGCGCTGAGATTCAGGGCTTCGATGTCGCTGGCGCGATTGCAAAGGGCGAAGGGGCTATTATTCGCGAGCTTTTGAACGAACACGAAGTGCTTTTCTTTCGTGATCAACAACTCCAACCAAGTGATCAGCGCGATGTGGCTGCCCTGTTCGGTCCGCTCCAAACGCATCCTGCTTATGGCACGGTCGACAACATTCCCGAGGTTATGCTGCTCGAGAGCACACCAGAGAATCCCTCGAAAATCGAGGTATGGCACTCGGATATGACGTTCCGTCAACATCCACCATCGGTCACTGTTTTGAAGGGAGTTACCATACCGGAAGTAGGGGGCGATACGTTATTTGCCAGTATGACCTCGGCTTACGATGGTTTGTCTGAGGGCATGAAGCGTTTCTTAGAGCCTTTGGTGGCGGTTCATGATTTTTCTCAAGGCTTTAAAGAGAGTCTTGCTGAGCCTGGTGGTCGTGAGCGATTGGCAGGTGCACTGGCCGATAATCCACCCGTTCGGCACAAAGTCATACAGACCCACCCAGAGACGGGTAAGAGGGTGATTTTCGTGAATGCACTTTTCACCTCCCATATTGAGGGTGTGTCGCCGCTCGAATCTGCGGAGGTTCTCAGCTTTTTGTACAAGCACGCAGTACTGCCGGAATATACCTGTCGATTTAATTGGGCCGTTGATAGCCTCGTGTTGTGGGACAATAGAAGTACCCAACACAAACCGGTAAACGACTTCCTGCCTGCGCGTCGCGCTTTGCATCGAGTTGTGAGCGAAGGCGATCGGCCCTACTGATTACCCCTGATGTGATGCCACGTACTCATTGAGTTCACGCTTGATCATGGGCGCAAATAGGTAAAGCGCAATAAGGTTTGGTATCGCTACGATGAAAATCATGGCGTCAGAGAAGTCCAAGACTGCGCGCAATTCCAAAATACATCCCAGGACCAAGCAGCCTAAAAACAGAAGCTGGAAAAATAGAGTGCGCTTACGACCCACACCTACCAGGTAATTCCAGGCAGTTAGCCCATAATAGGACCAGGCTAGGGCCGTGGAGAAGGCAAAGAGCACGGCTGCAAATGCGATGAGGTAGGGTGACCATGAAATGTGATGCGAGAAGGCTGCGGACGTAAGCTCGATGCCAGCAAGTTGACCGTCCATCATCCCGTTTGGAATCGCCGTAGTGAGGATGACAAGGGAGCTAAGGGTTAGCACAACCATCGTATCGATGAAGGGTTCGAGCAACGCCACCAGACCTTCTGAGGCAGGTTTGTCGGTCTGAACTGCCGAGTGCGCGATGGACGCCGTGCCAAGACCTGCTTCATTCGAGAATGCCGCGCGTTGAAAACCATGAATCAACGAGCCAATACCGCCACCAGCCATTGCATCAAGGCCGAAGGCATTGGCGACGGTTGATTGAATCGCAAACGGAATATGCTCCCAACTCATTGAGATAACGTATAGGCAGCCAAGAATGTAAACCCCGGCCATTATCGGCACGATGACGCCCGCAACGCGTGAGATTGATTTAATACCACCCAAGATCACCGCACCCACGATTGCCGCCAACACTAGTCCAAACAGGGTGGGATTAGTGCCGACAATGCCTTCGTCACCTCCTGTCACCACCGCCATCTGCGAGAACGCTTGATTGGACTGGAACATATTTCCAATGCCGAGGCAGCCTATCACTAGGGCCGCCGCGTAGAACCCGCCGCAGACTCTTCCTAGTCTCGGCATTCGCCGGTCTTTGAAGTACCCATCGAGGTAGAACATGGGGCCGCCAAGTACTCTACCGTCCTCAAGCACTCGACGATATTTGACACCCAAGGTGCACTCGATGGCCTTGGTAGACATAGAGAGAAAACCTGCTACGAAAAGCCAAAATGCTGCACCGGCACCCCCAATGCTGATGGCGATAGCAACACCACCGATGTTGCCAACACCGACCGTTCCTGAGATGGCTGTGGCCAGGGCTCTGAAATGACTAATCTCACCTTTGGCGTTGGGCGCCGCAAAATCGCCCCTAACGTGGCGGATAGCCAACCAGAAGCCCCGTACATTGATAAAGCCAAGATAAACGGTGAAAAACAATGAACCGGCGGCAAGCCATGCAACGACTAGTGGCACCTCGACACCCAAAATGGTCACCGAGAAAAATACGAAGTTCGACAAAGCCGCGGCTATGGGTGACAAGAAGCCTTCAATTGCATCGGCGAGCCTATTCATCAGGATTTCCTTCTAATTATTGCCTTTCACGGAGACAGATTTATGGCTGTAAACGGATACTTTTCGACGGGTTGTGGTAGCACCCCGATTACTGCGGTCTTGTAGGGCAAGGTTGATCGGAAGGATCACCGATGAGCGTGAATCCATTTAGGTGTCCTATTGAAAAAGTTTACTCCGTGAATCTACTTTCTTGCGCGCATCTCACGGGCAGCGCCCAGAGCGATACCGATGGGTATCCAAAACGCCTCGCGAGTCAAAACGTAAAGAATCACCCCGAAAACGATTCCAAGGCCTAGCGATAATCCTTGCGGGCCACTTATTTTTTCTGTTTTTTCATTGTCCATAAGAGCGGCTGACGTCCTGTGGTGGCATTTCTTCTGAGGCTCCCTACCTTGCGGTGCTGGTATCACAGAGTCAAGTGACCTATCCGCAAGTGGCCTGTCGTAAGGCGCCCGGGTGGCAGCTGATTGGCTTGCAGATGAATAGATCGTCATTGCACACCAATTGTGTAAGCCCCAGAGAGATGACACATTACTAAGCTTCCATGGGCCGTGGGGATCCCCAATGAAACCCGTACATTTTTTTCCTTTTACTGTTGCGTGGATGAACTTTCTTTCGGTGCTCGCAGGTGTTTTGAAGTTTATCCCTCTCGCTTACGTGACCTACCAATCAGTTAAAAGCACAACATCCACTGTCGCTCTGCGTTGGTCTCTAGACTTAGTTTCCGACACGCACTGGATCGTATTAGCGTGGGTCTTCGTGTTGGTTTTGTTGCGATATTGGACAGGGTATTTGATGTTACAGCCCTGGAGATTCATCGTGCGACAGAACGGGGAATAGCATAAAAGAAAGCGTGCACCCTAAAGAGCCGACGTTAGAGCGACTCGCTTAACTCGAGACTGATTGAAGCTACTTTAGACCCTACATCTGGACGCTTTTTCCAGTAAATATTTGTTGGGTGACCAGAGTCCGTCGTTCAGCGACCACTCGGGCCGTAGTCAATGTCAAAGCACAAGGAGGTGCGATGTTCGCGTCAATCGATGGGTTCTCAGTGAGGCAATAGCCAGACAAAACATTTCACCTAATTGGACAGAGGTGGGAGATAGAAAAGATCACTGCGCTTCATTTCGACGATGTCGATGTTCACCACAGGGTTGGTAGCGGAGCCCGAGAAGACCATGCCGATAGGTTCAACAAGGTAACAGGCCGTGTACATGGCAGGCTCATCCACCTCAGAAAGTTTACTGCCAAGCTAAGATGTGGCTCTGCCAATCGTTATTCCATCGAGCGACACCCATCTAAACTTCCCTTTGGCGAACTCACTAATCTCGCGAGAGTTATTAAATCGCAAGGATGCAACGCTCAAATCGCTCTTCCCTTTATTCCTAGTTGGAATGGCAATTAGTCGGGTTATCGATCAATTAGGCGCTAGGTCGTTTTCGAGGTGCTAAATCGGTATTTATGTATTGGAAACAGCGACGAAGTATAGGCATTCAGCGGCTCACCAGCTCTTGAGTAGTAATATATGGGCTCCGATACCCTCCCTTGGAAACGCTCATGGTTGAAATGGCTCTCGCGCTATTCTTATTCGTTGCTCTAACCACCCTTGTTTATGCCCATGTTGGGTTTGAAAACATCCTAAAGAGTTATCGGATGTGGTTCGATGAGGGTTATTGGGTTAACTACAACGTGGTGGAGGCCATCGCTTGGATTGCTAAAGCGGCAGTGATCATCCCAGGCTTAGTTTGGCAACAGGAAATCTGGCAATTGCATATTGTGACCCTGTTGACATCGGCCCTGTTGATTTGGGTCTCGGAAAGAAAGTTACTCCCCACCATGGTGGCCTTCAATACGTTGTGGATAGGTCTTTCTTCGGTTGTGATCGTCCGTAACTTACTTTGAATTGATTGGAGTTCGCGTAACTCCTTTCGCTGTAAAGTTCTCACCCGTGCATCAATAGCCGTCATAGTGAGGTCGATTCGGAAGAAGAACTTCATCTTTACACAAAGAGGCAGCGCGCTCGGCAGGCTAGGTTGGGAGTACGCGCGAGAAAAAGGAGGTGCGTATGAATCGCCATGGGCAGAAGATCATTGATTTCCCAGACCTAAACACCTACGGTGAGCTCCTTCAAACACCTGTCTCGAGTGATGGTATGGAGCGTATGAGTACATTCGGATCTGCTGGCCGTTGGTATATCGCAGCGCTCATACTGCTTTCGGGGCTATTGCTTTGGGATGTGCAATCGCGCATTAAAGGCTCTAACGAGCAAGTAACCCAGCAATTCGAAACTACCTTTCAAAGTGATGCATCGCGTCGTGCGGGCATGCGGGAATTT
>CBFHHL010000028.1:0-19720 GCA_965655685.1 Luminiphilus sp. | reverse complement strand
TCTTCAGCGATTTGAGCGGCGCTGTTGTCATGAGCAATGAGGGTGCCGCCTTGCTTTACCCAGTCGGTCAGTGCATTAGTCTCGGCGCTACTCATCGGGCGATAGCCGTTTGGCATCACGATGGTGTTATAGCGCCTCAGATCTGCACGCAAGAGGTAGGCTGTGTCGATCTGGCTGTGGCGAATACCGAGGTGAGTGTCGATGGCCCACCAGCTCGAGCCAACGTCATAGCTACTAAAACCCTGCTGACTGAGAATGGCGATTTGCGGGCGTGATAACAGTCTGAAATGCGCCCCGCCCCAATCGGGTAGATCGCCAGCTCCATAACCTGAGCCGACAGAGACTACGTCCACATCGAGTGTTTTGGCTTCAGCGCTGACAAGTGCAACCACATCGTCACGCTTTGGGTTATCCATAGCCGTTACAAACACCGTACCGCGCGGCAATGCCTGCTCTGACAGCACCGTGGCCTTGTCGATAATTCTGACGCTGATCCCTTGCTCCATGAGGCGCGCTGCGAAAGCGACAGAGCGGTCGTCCTCCCCACTCACTGCCCAAGCAAGTGCGGATTCATCAATAGATTGGGCGGCTTCGTGCGACCTCCAGGGCGACAAGCCTTTGGACAAATGCTGTGGCACGGTGATGGAGGGGAGTCCGTACATCATGCTGAAGTTCCACGCCGTTGTGTCGTACATCAGCGAAGACCCATCCCGGAGTGTGCGTTGCCGCTCTTCAACTAGGACCGATTTTTTTACGTCTGCGTCGAACTCCAAGATCGCTGCAACTAAGGGGGCGTCGGGCTGTCGATTGGGAACGATAAGGCTGCCCGCCGGGATTTGAACATTCCTTGCCTCTTCGCCGAGCTGCGTGGTCGCAGAGGCAACGGTGATCGATTGGTCATTAGTATATAGCTCGATGCCCTGAGCCTCTAAGCGCTCAACCAACGCATTCATGCGGCCGTGATTTTCATTGGCTAAGAACACATAGCTACGGTTGCCGAACGTGCCTTTCGCGGAGACGTTATATTTTCGACCATCCCAATAGTCTCGATACATGGCTTGGGAGTGGGTTGCGAGAGACGCTAAGTTCGCCATGGTGCTGACGAACTGGTGGTGCACTGACTCCATGTAGGTCTGAATAGTGCCCTCGGGGCGACGCACACCGTCTTCAGCCATGCGCGATTGCTCGTAAAGGATGTGCATGCTTCCACGGTACTCAGCATAGTTGGAGTATCCGGGATACCAGTTCTCAAACCACTCACCGGTGAAGTAGCGCCACGATCGCTCGTCGAACGCCGTGCTTTGTTCATCTGAAAAAACGCGCGCCCAGCGTTGTAAATCTTTATCGATATTGGTGTTGAGCGGCTGTCGCGGTGGTCCCATTAGGAACGTACTTTGGGAGCCCATCTCGTGACCATCGATAATAAGTTGTGGACGCCATTGGTTAATTAACGCAACCCTACCCTGGGTCTCGGGTTGGGTAAGGAGGAAAAAGTCGCGGTTGAGGTCGAAAAAGTAATGATTAGTCCGTCCGAATGGCCAATCTCCGGTGTGGAGTAGCGACTGATCATCCACATTGGGTGCCGTGCCACGGTATTGCTCTAACGATTTCGCAAAACGGGCTCGGCCATCGGGGTTCATCATTGGGTCAATGATCACGATCATGTTGTCGAGCATCGACGCCACACCCCCGTCGACACTGGCGATGAGGTGATAAATACTTGCCAGCGCTGCGTCAGCACCAGAGGTCTCGTTGCCGTGGATGGAGTAGGCCATCCATGCTACAGCGGGCAACGATTTTATGATGGTGCTCGCCTCGCTATCACTAACACCTCGAGCGTCAGAGAGACGTGTAATTTGCGCCTTGATGTCATCCAGTCGCGCTAGATTTTCAGGTGAGGAAATGACTACGGCGAAAAGAGGTCTGCCCTCATGGGTTCGCGCATACTCGACGACTCTAAGTCGCTCAGACTGCCCCTGCCATGTGGCGATGGCCTTACTGATCTGAGTCGGATCGGCAACGCGCTGGCCCGCTTCAAATCCGAGAAGGGTCTCAGGCTCTGTGATGGTCTCAGCATAGTTCCCGTCTAGAATCTTCCCGCTATACAGCAGGTCAGGGTTCGTCGTCGGTTTCATCAGTAAACTCGCCGACGCGCTCTGGGCGATGAGTGTGGTCGCGACAGTGGCGAGTAATAGGTTTCTGAGCGTAGACATGGTTATTCATTTCCTAATGTCGTGGGGACACATAAACTGCCCGCAAGCTGAACTGTCAGCGTGTTGCGGTACGCCGGGCGTCGAGTCCTTTATCATGACGTGCTATGCCGGTCTTGAAAATAGCGCTTTTGTCCGACTAACCAGCATGGCACTCAGCGCAGTAGAGAAGCGAACGACGTAATTAGGAAAAACACATGCGATTAACGGATTGTCATAACTTCACCGACTTTAGACGTCTTGCTAAAAAACGACTGCCCGGACCCATTTTTCACTATATCGACGGTGCAGCGGATGATGAAGTCACGTATCGGCGTAACACCGAGGCTTATGAGTCAGTCGATTTAGTCCCCAATGTTCTTAATGGGGTTGATGCGGTGGATATGTCGGTCGAGGTGATGGGGCAAAGGCTCGATATGCCGCTCTACTGCGCGCCCACTGCACTTCAAAGACTCTTTCATCATGATGGTGAGCGCGCTGTGGGGAGGGCGGCTACGAAGTTTGGCACTATGTTCGGTGTGTCGTCGCTGGCGACGGTTACGGTTGAGGAGATTGCAGCACTCGCACCTGGCCCAAAGATGTTCCAGTTTTATTTTCACAAAGATCGTGGTTTGAACGATGCACTTCTAGAACGGGCGCGTGCGGCCAAATTCAACGTCATGGCCCTTACGGTGGACACGATTACCGGAGGTAATCGCGAGCGCGACCTACGGACCGGCTTTACCTCGCCGCCAAAGCTGAATCTGCAGTCGGCTTGGAGTTTTGCTACCCACTCTGCTTGGGCATGGAATTTCTTCACCAAGGAAAAATTCGATATGCCGCACTTGTCGGGTCACGTTGATCAGGGAACGAATGTCGCTGTCTCGGTTGGCGAGTACTTTTCGAGCATGCTCGACCCGACCATGACATGGAAGGATGCTGAAAAGCTCTGCGCACAATGGAATGGTGAGTTCGCACTCAAAGGCATCATGTCAGTTGAAGATGCTAAACGCGCGGTAGACATTGGTTGTACGGGCATCATGGTGTCTAACCACGGGGGCCGTCAGCTCGATGGGTCGCGCGCACCTTTCGATCAATTGGCCGAAATCTGTGACGCGGTGGGCGACAAAATCGACGTCATCTGCGAGGGCGGTATTCAGCGCGGCACACATGTACTTAAGGCGCTTTCCGTGGGGGCAAAAGCCGTGTCGGGTGGTCGGCTTTATCTATACGCGCTGGCAGCTGCCGGACAGCCCGGCGTTGAACGCGCATTGGGTAATCTTCGTTCAGAGATCGAGCGCGATATGCGCCTGATGGGCGTAAAGCATGTCCGAGAGCTCAGTCGGGCTAACTTGCGGTACCGATAACACAGCGAAGGGTTTTCGGTGGGGTGACGGAGCGTGTCGTGAATGTTTTTGAATTTAATCAGCGTGCTTGGGATCTGCTTGTAGCGTCGGGTAATAGGTGGACGGTTCCCGTCAGCGAAGAAGATATTGCAAAGGCTCGCAAGGGCGATTGGCAGTTAGTTCTTACACCATCTCTAATGGTGCCCGACGCTTGGTTTCCAGATCTAGAGGGCTGCCAAGTGCTCTGTCTCGCGTCAGGAGGAGGGCAGCAAGGTCCAATCCTTGCAGCCGCGGGGGCGGATGTTACGGTTTTCGATGCCTCTGATAAGCAGCTAGCGCAGGATCGCTTAGTGGCTGAGCGAGACGGACTTTCTCTCACTACCGTTCATGGCGACATGGCGGACCTGTCCTGCTTCGAAGACGAGATCTTTGATTTTATTTTCCACCCCTGTTCTAACTGTTTTGCGGAGTCGATAAGGCCCGTCTGGCAGGAGGCATATCGCGTGTTGCGCCCGGGTGGTTCGATTGTCAGCGGTTTTGTTAAGCCTATTCATGGGCTGTTTGACCCTGAACTCCTTGAGCAGGGGGTTTTTCAGCTGAAGTTCACGATGCCACATTCGGATCTGAATGTGAGTGAGGCCGATCGTGTCGAATGGTTCGGTGCCGATGCACCGATCGAATTTGTGCACTCGCTTGACGATCAGTTGGGAGGGCAGCTCGATGCAGGTTTCTTGATCGCCGGCTTTTATGAGGATGATTGGGGTGGTGATGAGCCCATTGATCGGTTCATAAAGAGTTTTATTGCCGTTCGCTCTATAAAGCCTGCAGCCTAATCTTTGTTCTTTTACCACTCTCCCTAAAGCGGGGACTTGTTAGGTCACAACCGTACTGCAGGTATCCCTTGATCAAGCCGGTGTCTATACCATTGCTAACCCTTGTCACCCGCCATTGGGGTTCAATTATTGGCACTAGCTACCAGCAAATCGATCAGTGGCCGCGACTAGGGCGCTCGCGTTCGCTGGGTCAAAGGCGGAATGACCGGCATTTTGAACCATGGTAAGCGTCGCCTCGGGCCAAGCGTTGTGTAGCTCCCACGCGGTCGTTGGTGGGCACACCACATCGTAGCGTCCCTGAACAATTTCTGTAGGGATATGTCGGATAATATCTATGTTATCGAGCAGCTGATTCGGTGTCCCAAGGAAGCCGCCGTTCACAAAGTAGTGGCACTCGATGCGGGCCATAGCCAATGCGGCCTCGGGCTCATCCAATTTTTCCATGAAGTCTTTGTTTTGATGAAGAAAACTGGTTGAGGCTTCCCAGACCGACCACGCACGTGCCGCCGTCAAACGTACCGCTTCGTCATTGCTGGTTAGGCGCTTGTGGAAGGCGCTTACGAGATCCGAGCGTTCTTCCTCGGGGATTGGGGCTAAGTAGTTCTGCCAGGTATCGGGGTACAAGGCACTAGCACCCTCCTGATAGAACCATCGGATTTCCTGGGGCCTCAGTAGGAAAATACCCCGTAACACGAGCTCGGTCACGCGATCCGGGTGTGTCTGCGCGTAGGCGAGGCTCAGTGTGCTCCCCCAAGAACCGCCAAAGACGAGCCAGCGATCGATGCCAAGGTGCTCGCGCAATTGCTCCATATCGGCAACCAAGTCCCAGGTTGTATTGGCTTCGAGTGATGCGTGAGGGGTTGAACGACCGCAGCCGCGTTGGTCGAATAGAACGATGCGATAGCACTCAGGGTCGAAGAATTGTCGCGCCGCTGGCGATGAGCCTCCACCGGGACCGCCGTGAACAAAAATACAGGGCTTACCGTCGGGATTCCCCGATTCCTCGAAATAGACGTTGTGACCATCGCCGACATCTAGCCAGCCGTGATGGGAGGGTTCAAGAGGGGGATAGAGCGTACGCATTATCGAAAGTCCTATTATGTTGGCCAAATTGTACTGCTCTTGTGGCTATGTAATCGACAGATTTTGGGGCCATTCCTACCTATGGTGTTGTTTTTGTTTTGATTTGCACCTGCGGGTGGGAGTATCTTTTCTGGTCTCGAATTGGCGGGGCTTTTGTACGCTTACTCAAGTTGCGTTTTACTCATGTATTACCAAGGAATAAAAATGAATCGTATTGATCTGCGGAAGTTGCTGTTACTGGTTCTGCCTCTATCAGTAACACTATCTGTAAAAACACTCGCCGAAGACGCCCCTGACACCCCTGCGCCTGCTAATGAGGAAGTCGCAGAAGAGGCGCCAGACAGTGACTCAGACGAAGATAAGGAATCTGCTGAGGGCGACGGAGAAGCAGAGGAAGAAGAACCTAAGACCATCGCCGAGCTCACTGAGGAGATGGATCGAATCGACGGTTTGTTTACCATGTTCCGCGACCCCAAGACGGGTGCTACCAAAATGTTGCTCCAAAGGGATCAGCTCGAGAACGAGTTTATTTACTTTAAGCACACTATGAATGGCGTCACTGATGCCGGTGCTTTCACCGGCTCATATGGTGATCAGTATATTTTCACCATCGAGCGTCGCTTCGACAAATTGCAGTTTATCCGTCAAAACACCGCCTATTACTTCGACCCAGAAAATGCGATTTCTCGTGCCTCGGAAGCGAATATTTCACGAGCCGTTCTTGCGGTCACGGGTATTGTTGCTGAAGACGAGGAAACAGGCGAAGTGCTGATCGATTCGGATTCACTGTTCCTGTCTGAGGCCTTTGCCAATGTGACCTACTCGCGTGGAGACGACGATTCGGGTGACCGTTTTAAGCTGGGCGGTCTGGATGCGGAAAAGAGTCAGATTCTTGAGCTTCGCAATTACCCTGAAAACACGGCGGTCGAAGTTGAGTACGTATTCAACAATCCGAAGCCCAAGAACGGTGGCAGCGATGCGGTAACCGATGCGCGAAATGTATCAATCACTGTTCGTCACACATGGATCGAGGTCCCCGAGAACGATTATCAGCCACGTTTTGCCGATGCACGCCTTGGCTCATTTAACGTTGAGGTTACGGATCTTACGTCTTCGGATTCAGCGCCATATCGCGACTTGCTTGAACGTTGGCATCTGGTCAAAAAAGACCCGACTGCAGAGATTTCTGACCCTGTTGAACCCATCACATGGTGGATCGAGAACACCACGCCGGTTGAATGGCGCGATCTAATTATGGGCGCCGCCTTGGAATGGAATAAGGCGTTTGAGCACGCAGGTTTTAGCAACGCAATGGTGGTTAAAGTGCAGCCTGACGATGCTGACTGGGATGCAGGCGATATTCGTTACAACGTGCTGCGTTGGACCTCTTCACCACGTCCTCCGTTTGGCGGTTATGGCCCAAGTTTCTCTAATCCACGCACAGGTCAATTACTCGGTGCAGACATCATGCTTGAGTATTCCTTCCTCAACCGCTCAAAGCTGACGCGCGAGCTGATTCAGGGTGAGGCTTTGGAGCCTATGATGCTGGGTGGTCACGATGCGCGCCTTTGCTCGGTGGGACATGCAATCGCCGAAGGTGGACTCATGGCTGATATTGCGATCCAAATGGATGGTGGTGATGCGGAAGTCGAAGAGCAGCTCAAACGCGACCGCATGTATTACCTCATTCTGCACGAGCTCGGCCATACGCTGGGTATGAACCACAACATGAAAGCCACACAGTTGCTTACGCCAGAGCAGCTCGAGGATCCTGCAGTACTCGAGTCAGGCATCATTTCTGGTTCGGTCATGGACTACCCCGCAGTGAACTACGCGGCAGATCGCGATGATCAAACCTTGTTCTATACCATCGCGCCGGGCCCCTACGATGATTGGTACATCGAGTACGCCTATTCGCCCGGTTTGGCTGACCCTGAGGCAGAGGCGGAACGACTCGAGGCAATTGCTGCACGGTCAACAGAGCATGCCTTGGCTTTTGGTAATGATGCTGACGATATGCGAAGTCCGGGCCGCGGTCTCGACCCGCGCGTCAATATTTATGACAACAGCTCTGACTCGATTGCTTACGCGTCGAATCAAATGAAGCTTATGCACGATACCCTTAACAAGACGGGTGAGTGGACTCCCGACGAAGGGGATTCCTATGAAGATGTTGTCGACGGTGTTGCCTTGCTTGTGCGTCTTTGGGGCACCAACGCAGGTGTTATGTCGCGCTGGATTGGCGGTGTCTATGTCGACCGTGCAGTGGTAGGACAAGAGGGTGCTACAGAGCCGTTTAGACCGGTTGAGCGCGAGCGACAGAAAGCGGCAATGGCAGCGTTAGCCGATCAGCTTTTCGGTCCAGAAGCCTTTGAGGTCGATGGTACACTGTGGCGCCAAGCTGCACCTGAGCGTCGTGGGTTCAGCCACGGCGGTCAGACAGAAGACCCTAAGATTCACCGTGCGGTGTTGTCGGCACAGAAACGTGTCTTTGATCATCTGCTAAACCCCACTGTCTTGAAGCGAATCACAGATACCGAGCTCTATGGAAACGAGTATCCATTGGTAGAAGTGTTCGAGGATCTTACGGATGCAGTATTTGCTGCGGATGCACGCGGTAGTGTTAACAGCTTCCGTCGTAACTTACAGGTCGAGTATGTTGATCGCCTGGCCATGATGGCGAGTGAGGAAGGTGCATCGAAGTATCACAGCACCGCGCAAGCACTGGCGGTTTTGACTTTGTCAGAGCTACGAGAGCAGTTAGCTAATAAGCGCCGCGGCGATCGGGTTTCCCAGGCGCATGCCAAGTTATTGGTTATGAATATCGATCGCGCATTAGACGACGATTGATAAAGCATGGGTCGGGAGTCCCCGAGGGCTCCCGACTAGAATTCGCGGCCAATGACGTAAAAGTCGTACGTTGGGTTAAATCCCGACTGCTTTCCCACACCCACGATAGTGCTGTCGGCGAGCCATCCTAAAGACGTGTCACCGGTCTCTAGCCGAGCAATAACGGTGAGTGAATAGCTTTCCGGGGGAAGTTCTGCGCCTGAGGCCAACAACTTCATCGCTTCGGCGCTGGCGATAAACTGTCCCGAGTAGCTCAGGTACATTGGGCTACCTTCATGGGTTTTTAAGCTCAGACGCACGTCTATTTTCATCACGCCGTCAGCGCGAAATAGCACCCAGTCCGCACCGCCCGGCAGGACATCGCCACGCAGCAATTCCCCGTCAAAGCGTCCACCTCTAATCGGTGCGACGGTCCGTCGTCCATTAGGTGTGGCGCCCACGGAAAACGAATTGGCCGAGTCGACGTCTAGTGTGAGTGTCATTAGATGTTTGTAGGGGAGTAAAGGGCTGTTCATAAACATCAATCCACTTTCATATACGCATCAAGCGTGTTGTGAAAATGCCTAATGCGGCTCTCTTGATACGTGGCGAGCGTGACACCAGGCTTTCGTGTCGTCAGCAGTCCACGCTGAATACGCTTGAGATTATCAGTGTCCTGGTCAACCACCATGGCCGCTGATCCCATCGCCTCAACTGTGGACCAGGGCTCCTCCTCCGTTAACCAAATAATTGGGGTGGGGTTGGGATGACTGCCGTCCTCCGCTTTTGGAAAGAGGAAAAAGATTTCCATGATGGATCGATGGGGATCATCTCCGTAGGGCCTAAAGCGATAGCCCGCCGATAACCCTAAGCCGCCGTAGGGAACAAAGTTGGGAAAAACCGTGTATTGAATGAGATCAATTGCCACAGAGTCTGATACCTGCGAGAAATCCCTTCCGGAGCTCGCCGAAATCTTCTTTCGAGCAACATCAGCAAAGTGGGCTCTCGGGCTTTGTCCTTCAGGTGTTTCCTTCTTGGACTTAAAAAACGGTGTGTCCCGTTCCATGTAGGCCCGCACGGTCTCATCGTCTATGTGGGGTTTAGAGGGGCTGGGCACGCCCTGAGCACTGATCATCCGATTGATGTGTCTTACCCCGGGCCAGGTGTCGTACTGGGTATTGCTGTCTCCGTAGTACGCGGTCGTTTGTGGGTGCGCAAACGCCACGTGATAGGCCTCTACAAAGGCTTCCGCACACAGCTTCCAATTGCAAGGCATCACCTTGGCCACGTGAATCGCCTTGTAGCGATCTTCGAGGGCAAAGGCTTTGAAATGCTCGGGAAGAATCTCGAGGTAGTCGAGTAGAGGCTCACACTTGAGGTCAAAGTTGATGAATACGAACCCGCCCCAGGTGTCGACCTGCGCTTCAGGGAGACTGAATTCCTCAAAGTTGACGTGTGTAAAGTCCCACGCCTCAGGGACATGCTTTAAACAGCCGTCTAGGCCCCAGGTAAAGCCGTGAAAGGGGCACCGAAACTGTTTTACGCACCCGGCCTCTGTTCTGAGTTGTGTACCGCGATGGAGGCACGCATTGATATAAGCCTTTATGTCCTCTGGATTTGGGCCCGTTCTGACCACAATGAGCGAGTCGTGAACAATATCGTAGACGATGTGATCACCCACATTTGGAATGTCTTCTAATCTGCAGGCCCACTGCCAGGTTTTTCGCCAGACCTTCTCGATTTCCTCGTCGTGATAGGCCTTGCTTATGTATCGGTCAATAGAGATGTCTTCGTTACCCAAGTCGACGTGAGATTCTTGCTGCATGTGTTCAGGTGCCGATATGACGTCGGTCGCTAAAATGTCCTGTAGCGATGGGGTTGGGCGCGTGCACGATGAGTCTGTAGGCATGGTTATCGTCTCCACTTACTTACAAACAGTCTGGTCTGTTTTTTTGTTGAAGTCAAAGGTGATAGACTGCGGTGCATGAGCACTGACACTAAAATTCGAAGAAGCCAGCAAGAGCGCAGTGCCTCAACACGTCACAAGCTACTCGACGCAACGTTAGAAATTATTGAGTCCGAGGGCTGGCACCGAGCGACTATGCAGCGAATCTGCGAGCACGCAGGTGTATCGCGAGGCGCGCAGACACATCATTTCCCCACACGTGAGAGTTTGCTCATCGCTAGCGTCAAAGAAATAGTGAAACGCTATCAGACTGATTTGACCGAGGGACCTAAACGGTCCTTGGAGCTGGAGGCGTTTTTCAATTTTTTATGGGAGGCTTCCTTCAACGACAATCTACTTGTGTGTTGGGTTGAGGCGATGGTTGCAGCGCGCACCGATGATTCATTGAAGCAGGTTGTTGCAGAAACCGATTTGTCGTCCCTGCGAGCCATGCGCCTGCTGGGCTATGAAGCCAGTCAAGTCACGCAAGGCATTAGCGGCGAGAAGTGTTCGCGCGTGGAGGACCTTGTTGAACTGACAGTATATCTTTTGCGAGGGCTCGTCCTGCAGCAGGGCGTTCATTATGACCTCACAGAAAAGCGCCGGTTGTTCGAGCTATGGCTGAGCCTCGTTCGTGAGAGGCTGTGAGGTTTGCTTGCGAGCCCTGAAAACTTCAAGCATTACGCAACCGTGCCATTGAGAGTGATAACTGTACGTTCCCCCTGCTGAGTTACAGAATGACACCGCGAAGTGGTTCTGGCCCACCCAGGCGGCAAGGAAAGCGGGTAATATCCAGCCGCATCGCAATCGATGTTTTTTTTGGTATAGGAGTTCCAATGGCTAATCCAATTCTCGACGTCATTTCCCGAAAGGGTTGGTGTGTTACCGATGGTGCAACGGGTTCTAACTTTTTCGGTCGTGGGCTTGAGGCGGGCTATCCGCCAGAGCTTTGGTGTGTCGAGCGCCCCGACGAGGTGCTTTGGCTTCACAGGGAGTTTTTAAAGGCCGGCGCGGACCTGATTCTAACGAACAGTTTTGGTGCCAACGCGCCGCGGCTAAAGCTCCACAAAAGCGAGCACCGTGTTGGCGAGATCAACAAGGCTGCAGCTCAACTGGCGTGCCAAGCAGTCGCAGTGCAGGCGGAGATCGACGGGAATGAAGCAGTCGTTGCTGGATCTATGGGACCTACGGGCGAGTTATTCGCCCCCATGGGTGAGCTAACGCACGAGTCTACGGTCGCTTTTTTTGCGGAGCAGGCAGAGGCTCTCGCCGAAGGGGGGGCCGATGTGCTTTGGATTGAGACCATGTCGTCAACGGAGGAGGTTGCAGCAGCTGCTGAGGCGGCTAAGAAAACCGGTTTGCCCGTCGCGGCAACGCTCACATTCGACACAGCGCGCCGATCCATGATGGGTGTCACTCCAACTGAATACGCAGCGTTTGCCAAAGAAATCGGGTTAGACCTGATCGGCTCTAACTGCGGTATTGGTCCAGCTGAGCTGATGGATTCCACGACTGCATTACTCCGTGCGAATTCAGGCTTACCCGTTATCGCCAAGGGTAACTGCGGTATTCCTCAGTATGTCGACGGTGAAATTCATTTCCATGGTAGTCCCGAGTTAATGGCGAACTATGCGCTGCACGCGCGAGACGCGGGTGCGACGGTTATCGGCGGATGTTGCGGTACCACTCCTGAACATTTGGCCGCGATGGTTGAAGCATTGAATTCAACGCCCCCAAGAGCGTTTGATCCTGTTGTAATGGCAGAGCAACTGGGTAAACCATGGCCGGATTTGTCGACTCGCGGTTCTGAAGGCGGTGGACGCCGGTCTCGTCGGCGTCAGGGTTGAGTTCGGCTTTGGGTGTCAGATAGCCTCGAAACGATTTTCTTCACGGTTTTTTCGCACGCGACTGGCCTCAAAGACCTGACCACTCATGGCAATGTAAACGCCCGGCTTGGCTGTTTGCACGGCTGCCACGGCCATACCCAAATTGAACACCGCGTCAGTGGTTCTAAAACGGGCCGGCGTCAACGCACCTGTGAGGACAATTGTTTTTCCGGGAATACCCTCGAGCGCCTTTGCAGTCTCAGGCATGGTGTCAGTACCGTGGGTAATAACGAATTGCGTGTTTGAATCGTTCTGGATATGAGATCGAATGCTCTCGCGATCCGTTCCCGTCATTTCTATGCTGTCTTTCTTCATGAGTGCTACGACGTCGTAGTCAAAGTCCACTAGGGCATCGGTCAAGATCGCTGTGGCGATTGAGTCGCCCACTTCAAATTGGCTCAGCGCATCGAAGTAAATCTTATCGATCGTACCGCCCGTTGAGATGAATTGAATCTTCATTTTCTTATCGATGTCCCGATGAATTTCTTAAGGTCGACTTCCGACGTGGGCGGCTCGTGTTAATGGCGTTGAGAAAAAGCCGCTCGAAGGTTCTCTCTGTTTCCGAAGGTGTTCTCTGAACGCTTCCCCGCAATCTCATTTGGTTCAGTGGCTTCGGTGCTTAACCACAAAAGCAAATTAACGCCCTGCTCTTCATTATAACCCTGCTATCAACGCCTCGGTTTCTCCCCATGTACGCTCTGCAATTTCTGAATCAATAGCCCATTGTCGAACGCCGGTGAAGGCGTTGCTGTCGTCGGGGACAACTTCAGAGATATTGCAGTCCTCGCAGTAGACGCCGCCCATGCTGTCGAGTGACGTTGCCGTGGCCGCCCAGAGCGATGTGGCACAGCCCTGAGTTGTTGTCTTAAAGAGCTTTTCAGCGACCGCTGATGGGTTTCCATCGGCATCCGTCCAGCCAAATTCAGCCATCTCCTCGTTGCCAAGATGACGTTGTAGTGGCGTGAAGATGCCGCCCGGATGCACAGAAAACGCGCGTATCCCGTTGTCCTTCTCACGGCGATCCAACTCAACGGCCATCAAGGACTGCGCGGATTTTGCCTGGCCATAGGCTTGCCACTTGTCGTAATCACGATGTTGATAGTTCATGTCATCAAAGCGGACTGGACTCATGCGGTGGGCAATAGAAGATAGGGTGATCAGGCGTGCGCTGTTTACGCGACGTAGCGACGGAAGCAATGTTTGCAGCAGCGCGAAATGCCCTACGTGATTAACTCCCAATTGCCACTCTAATCCCTGCTGGGTGCGCCCAAGCGGACAGGCCATGACACCTGCGTTGAGGATGGCGAGATCGATCTTCACATGGTGGTCAGCGAAGGCCTCGCCAAACCGCGTTACGCTGGGTAAGTCAGCTAGGTCCATAAATCCGATCTGCTCCGCAGGAATAATACCGTCGAGGGCTTTGACCGCGCGATCAACATCTCGCGAGGGAACAAAAACGTTGGCACCTGCCGCGGTCAGCGCCCTCACGGTCTCGATACCAATGCCAGAGTATCCTCCGGTTACGAGTGCTACTTTCCCTGAGAGGTCTAGGCCTGCGATGACCTCACTCGACTCGGGTTTACTGCTAAAACCGGTTTCGACGGGTTGTTGCTGTTTTGAAATGCTCATAAGACACCTAATCTTTGGGTTGTTATTTATGCCCAGTAAACTGCGACGGCCTGTAATAGCAAGGTTTGTTAACGCTTTTCAGCAGTACATCTGGTGCCTCGTGTGTTTCTCTTCACCTCATAAATGGCGACGGCGATGGCTGCTCTGTTATAAGGGTTAGTATGTGAGAAAAATAAGGGTAAGCGCATGTCTTTGGAAACACTATTTAGTCTTTGTAGTGGTTTGGCGATGCTCGGATGGTTGGGATTGGTACTCACACCAAAATCAGACCTCACGCGTCGCTTGTATCCCTCAGTCGCGGCGCCAGTCATGCTTGGAATGGTTTATCTCTATTTGATGATCAGCTTTCAGGGTGAAGCGCCCGATGAAGGTGGTTTTGGCACCTTAGCGGAGGTCAAGGCGCTCTTAAGTATCGACGCCCTCTTGCTCGCGGGATGGATTCACTACTTGGCGTTTGATCTTTTTATTGGAGCTTGGATTCTGAGAGATAGCCAGGATCATCAGATAAACCACTTTCTGATTTTGCCCTGCCTATTCTTTACGCTAATGGCGGGCCCATTTGGCTTACTCTTCTACCTTGGCCTGCGCGCAGTCAAAGATCGGCGCATTATATCCAGTTGAATGCGCCGTAGCCTGTATTCACAGCGAGAAAGATGAAGAGCGCGACGTTGCGCCGGTTTTTCCTAAGGTAGGCCCCCGCAATCGCAATCGAATAACCAACGCACCAGAGCGCAAACGAGAGAACCGGGTGTAGCAACTTAGTCGTCATTCCCACGCCAGAAACTACCGTGATAACGAGGGTAATATTTTCCAAGAGCGCTGCGCGAGCGTTGCGTGCCTCAGACATAGTTTAATGCTCCGGAGCTGAGACTTTTTTAATTAAGCTAATGCTGCTCAGTCGCTTTTCAGGTTCTCTGCGATGGCGTCGAGGAAGCCATGCATATCGACGACTCGCTCGTTCTCGGGCGTCGTCGTTTTGCCTTTTAAGTCCCCGGTGATCGTACCCTGTGCAACTGTCTCGATCAGAGCAGCTTTCAAGCGCTTAGCGTAGTCACTCAGCGACACATTATCTTCTCGGATAGCTAGTTCTTCTAAGGCGCTTGCGACCGCAAAAATCAGTGCAGACGAGTTGAAATTAGCCTCTTTACCATCGGTCTCAAGGTAGCGAAGGTAGAGATCGTGCGCCGTGCCGTGAGGAGCCTCGAATAGTTTGGTACCGTCTTTGCTGATAATCACTGAGCTTGCTGTTGCTAGACTTCCTCCCAGTGCTGCAGAGATATCAGAGAAGATATCGCCATCGAGATTTTGGGCTGGGTAAAGCCCCCAGCGAGGTGGATCACAGATCATCTTACTGAGCTGACGAGAGGGGCGCATGATCATGAAAGAGGGGGGTGGCGTATCGAGCGCTGCCAACTCCTTTCGAATTTCTAAGATAATCGAGCTGTAAACTTCATCATAGTTAACGAACTCGCGCTTCAAGCCGAAATAGACTTCTTTCTTGTTGAGCGCCGCATCGTGGAAGACCTGGCTGACCCAGTCTTTGATCGCCTCACGGTCGTTCGACATAAATAGGATAGGGTCGCCCTCGTCGACATAGCGAGCGTGCTTTTCTTCGCCATCAACGACCACCTTGATCACCCCGTTCTCGGGAGCGGGCGCGTTGTAGCTGCCGTACTGATCGCCACCGCCGGCGCTCATTCTTGATATAGATACGTGCGCTTTGCGCTCCGGTAGGCCGTAGCGTTTGAGCTGCTGGACGAGCTTAAACAGTTTCATCCCGCTGACATTATCAGGGACACCCCATAGAGCTCGCTCGGGTGGATTCGAGACGATGCGCGCCGCCTGCGCGTCAATGAGCTCGTAGTGGTAAGTGAGGCCGGCCTCCGCAACCTTTGCTTTGTAGTCCTGCTCGTAAATCTCTTCGATGGCTGTGCGCATAACGCCGTCGTAACCCGAGACTACGGTGTCCTTTAGCCCCAGGTAAATATCGCGTTTCTCGTCGATTGCACGCTGGAAGAAGCGATGCGCCCAAGCCTTCACTTCGTCGAGATTGTTTGTCGCCAGCATCCAGGGATCGCCCTTATTGAGCGAGCGTCGATGTAGCTCCACCGGGTCGCCGCTTGACCCTACGAACATGACCTTAGCCACTCCCGTTGCATTGGAGAGCTCGCTATAGCTGAAGTCCAATCCACCGGTTTCCATCGTGTCGACTTCGATGTCGCGATCGATCCAATCGGGACGAACGCTTTTCAGATTTTTAAACTCGATGTCCTCGCGTGTGATGTTGCCGCTGATGCCTTTACGGATGGCACCATTAGGTGACTTTGTGGCGAGAGGGTCGAGCTCAGATTCTCTGATGTCCGGGTATTTTGCGAGAAGGTCATCAAGCTGTGCACGGTTAACGGTCATACCGGCGTTTTTGATGCCAACACCATGCTCCTTCAGTGCGGCGATGGCGGCGTGAATCACCTTTCCATTACTGGTAAAACGCTTGGGTGCAGATAGATCGATTTCGACAAGATTGATATCGAGCGGCAGCGAGACAAAGCGCGCCAGAATTTCGTTGAAGGCAACTTGTGCCATCTCGTCACCATGCAGAACAACGAGTGGCTTTTCGACCTTGATTTTTTCGCCCACAGCGAACCCCTTGATAAAAAATATGATGGCTATTTTCGCCAGTCTTTATGCGGCCGCAGGGTATCTGAGATGCCGCGTAAACCCTAGGTTACTTTTACACAGATCACGCCGTCTTGCGGTGAGTGGGGGCTAACTACGGTAAGACGGATTCTGCCCGTCGCTGTTTGTTAATCTGGTACTTATCGAGTTGCTCAATGGGGCGTGTGACATCGCTCAGCGGTAATAAGCAATGCAAGTAGGCACTGCGACGTGATATCGGAAGGCCCCATCACTTATGCCTAGCCGGCTTCCTCGCGGTAAATCAAAGCTTGGACCTATGGCGAGCGAGGAGGACGGATACAAATAGTGACAAAGGGGCAAGAGAACGAGCGGAGAGCAGAGAGAAAGACGGCTCAGCGCGCTACGCAATAGGAAGCCTTTTAAGGCTTCTTAAACAGCATCGTGAAGCGATCAGTATTTCCTGTTACCGATCGACGTCCTACCTCGTAGACAAGCTCATCATCGTATCGGTAATGGAGATCAGAGAAGTCGACGAATTCGAAGCCTGCTGCTTCGATCTCCTTGATCATGAGAACCGGGTCCATGCGCCGCCAGTTTTCAGAATTGTCTGACTGCATGTGTCGACGAGTGTGGTCGACAACACCGTAGAGACCGCCGCTTTTAAGCACTCGGAAGGCTTCCGCATTAAGCTGCGCGCGAGAGCTCTCGGTGAAGTTATGGAGGTTGCGAAAAGTCAGCACCATGTCGACGTCAGACGTATCGATGGCTAGATCTTCGATCACAAAGCGACGGCCACCGTCTTCGCGCGCCATCTTGCTCATACTGACAGAGGCAACATCAACGCTCGAAAGCTCACCCGCCTGGATCATTCCTTTTACACGATCGGTGCCGATAGCGACCTGTAAGTTTCCTGACTCAGCGAGAACGGGAGCCAGAATTTTTGTGTACCAACCGCCACCGGGGACAAGCTCGAGCACCTTCATGTCGTCCTTCAAGCCAAAAAAACCAAGCGTTTGTAGGGGCTTTCGATTGGCGTCGCGCGCCATATCTGCACTGCCCCTGCTCTCATCAGCGATAGCGGCTTTCAGTTTTGCAGAAGTGTCTGCCGCGACATGCGCTCCAGAGAATACGGCGACAAGGAATGCGGTAAGTGTGAGTGTTAATCGAACGTTCATCGTTATCTTCCTTTTCGACGTTTGGTTCTAGGTGAATAAGACGTTCTAACTGTTAGTGAGACTTCAGGCGCTAGCGAGGCTCCCGGAGGAGATCGCCAAAGAAGATACCATTTACGAGTAAGCGCTGTGTTCCCCACCAGAATGCTCGAAAGGTTGGACTATCTAGGCTGAGAACAACGGCCCCGTCACCTCGCTCATCCACCACCAAGCCCGCTGAATTAGCAACGAGCGCCCGGTTCTCGTCGGACATGTAGCCCGATAACAGGGGCGAATCGGTGTAAACAACGGGTGACGAGTAAGGATTCGAGGATGGGTTCATGAACCGATTTGTGGTCCTGAATAGCGCGAGTTCATTAGACGAATAGCCGTAGCCTAGTGGGTGCGAGGTATCGAGATCTCCCTGCAAGATGGCTCCGCGTACCAGTGAAAACGCGTACTCGTCAGCAGCTGTCGAAAATGGTTTGCGCTCGGGTAGTAAGCCGCCTTGAGTATCAGCGCTCGGGCTCTTTTTCTTTGCGTTCTTCAGATCAGCCGCTTGTTGCTGCGAAGGTGTCATCCGCCATGTCGCTTCGCTCAGCTTTTGATCTGCCGCCCACGCAACGGTGGATGCGCCCTGCAGCCACAAGACGCCACCACCTTTAACAAAGGTATCTAACTGTTCTGTGGCACCCGTAACCCGCAGAGGTGTCGTCATGATGACATGGGTGTAGTTGTCGAGATCGACGCCTTTTAAGTTGTGGCTATCCACCATGGTGATCGGCATATCAACGCGCGTATCGAGCAAATGCCAGATTTCGCCGGTGCCGTAGGCAGACGTGCCCGGGCCCGTAACCACGAGCACCTTTGGTAGCGTGAGCACATCGAAGGCCCTACTGCCTAAATCGATACCCTCAGGGGTGTAGCTACTTGCCGCAGGATGGATGTTCAAGCCTTTCGAATGTGCCTCGGTGAGCAAGGTGATGACTGCCTCGGGGATGGACTCTTGTAGCCTTGGCGCAACAAATAAGGTACCGAAACCAAATTCGACCGCGCCTTCGCTCGTGGTCAGGGCTGTAAATGGCGCATTGGCTACGCGCACGTTTGCACCTGCTTCGAGGAGGTCGTAGAGCAATGCGGGGCTTGCTGAATCACGCCAATCGATAAGGTAACCGACTGAGGACCGCCCAAGTTGAGTTGTCCCCTCCGATGGTGAAACCATGGGTTGGGTCTTAGCGTTCTTCACGGGTTCGCGTGTATGTGAGAGATTGAAGGCCCAAGGAAGTGTCCAAGTGGAAACGTCGTAGAACACGTTCTCTTCAAATTCGAGCTGCTCGCGCCATAGGGTTTCCAGATAGGTGGCCTGTGGCTGATCGAGTGGAATGGCAATCGCTTCGCCCGCTTTGAACGTTTTACCCTCTGCGGTGATATCACTGGCCAGGACCTCGACCTCGAGTTGGTGCCCGCGCAAGATGCGTACAAACTCAGCTAAGCGCGTGGGGTCACCGTCGGCGCTTGCGAGATAGTGTCCGCGCTTCCGCTTTTGCTGGGTGTAGAAGGTTCGCTGATAGTTCAACAGCTCATCTCTCAATGCGGATGTGGCTTTGATCGAGGACAGCGACGCTCTGAACTGATTCGAGATGCTGAAGGGGAAGGTAAGTTTTCCGTTAACCGTGTCTTGCCCAGCGCCGCGCGAGGAAGGTTGCTCAAATAAAATACCCACCGTGCCGAACAGGTCCGGGTATGTAGAGCCTTTACCCATAAAGAAGTCGTCGTAGCCTTCCTCGGTGAAGAATCGGATTCCTTCAGCGTCGAAGGCTTGCGCGTGGTACTCGCCAATTTTGGCCGTGAGAACCTGATTGATATCGGGCGTTAGGGGGTTGGTTCGTTCGGGCTTTCCGGGCATGAAAAAGAAGTTGCTGTTACTTCCCTGTTCGTGGAAATCGAGTTGCACGTTGGGCTTCCATTCGTGGAACAGACTCAGTCGTCCTCGACTCTCCGGATGCTGATGTGGCAACCAGTCGCGATTGAGGTCAAACCAGTAGTAGTTGGTGCGGCCATTGGGGACCGACTGTGCGTGCTCCCGGTCGTTTGCGTCGAAACTCGGGTTCATCCCTCGATGCGCATTGATCCAGTAGGCAAAACGATAAAGACCGTAGGGGTTGAGCCTGGGGTTGAAAATAATTAAGAAG